>NZ_JAMYNE010000014.1:0-179276 GCF_040318915.1 Mesorhizobium sp. M0991 | reverse complement strand
ACCCGTGACGCTCGGCATGGCTTTCACGATTTTCATCCTGTCCACGATCGTCGGCAGCCTTTTTGCGCTCGTCGAATATAGGCGGCAGCTTGAACCTGCGACCCCATCGTCCCGAACGATGTGCGCTACCAGCAAAGCTGCAGCTTTTTGGGCTCGATCGTCACACTTGCTTCGCAATGATTGCGTTTCCCTTCGAGCTTTGGGTGGGGAGCCTACAGGGCGCCCCTGCCGAGTTCATGTTTCATTGTCACCTGTCCTGAGACCGATTTCGTCGCCTTGGCGGCGACCTGCTTCTTGGCGATCTTCTCGGCGGCGTCAGCCTGGAAGTCGGGGTGATGGTGGCCATAAGTTTCAATCAGAACATCCACGGTGATGCCGAGAAAGCCCGCCGCCTGCCACATGTCGGCGCCGGCCCGCATAAGCCATGTCGCAGCGGTATGGCGAAGCGTGTGTGAAGTGACGTCGGGACCGAGGCCGGCCGCGTCGCGAGCTCTCCTAAAGCTCTTCTTTACCGACACCACCGGCTTGCCATTCCACTCCACGACAAAATCTTGCGATATTTTTCGGCCGATATTTGCGCTTTTGCCGCGCGCCTTGGTTCTGATATCGAGATCGGTGCACGCCCAGCGGCGGAGGTGAGCCAATAGCCGGTCCGGCAGGCGCACGGGCGGCTGGCGTTTTTTGGTCTTCTTTGCGCCATCGGCGCTGCGGTAAAAGATGCCGCGGTCAAGGTCCACATTACCACGCCCTTTGGTTGGACGGACGGCGGCGCCGCAGACTGCGGCCGAGCGTGTTCCTGTGTAAAGCGCGACAAGCATGAAGCGGGCGAGGTGTCGTCCGGTACGCCGGCCGCTCTCCTGGCCCTTCCATTTCTGCTTCATACGCCACGCTGCCCAGATGAGGGCGGCCGCTTCACTGCGCGTCAACCAGCGCTCGCGTGCACCGGCCTTGTCGGGCAGGACAATCGTCGGTGCGGCAGTCGTGTAGCCTTCCCTGCGATAGTAGTTGATGGCCGCACGAAAATCCTCGAGTTGCCGGCGCGCAACGGCTTCTGTGGGACAGCACGCGGTGTAGTCGCGGCAGAGTTTGCCGTTGATAGCGGCGAGCGTCTTTTCACCGAAGAAATCGAGGATTTTGTCCAGCCGAGCCGCCGTCTCTTCTGGCGCGGCATGCTTCGGTGCAACCTCTCTCAGGTAGATGTTGATGACCTCGGCAATCAAGACATCTTCGGCGCCGCGCACTCGGTGGTACTTGCTGGCGATGTAGGCCGCGAGCGCCTTTTCAGCTTCAGGTCCTGGACGGCCTTTTTCGCAGCTATCAGCGCTGATGAACGTTGTTCTATCGCGGATAAACCATCCAGCTTGGTTTCGGAGTGTTCCGTCCTTTTTCCAGCTTTTGTCCCGCCAGACGAGGTGTGGCCCTTTCGACGTCCGCGGCATAATTCCCTCATTCTGGTGATCGCCAGCAAGGTCACGTACTCCTTTCCGGCGATTAGCTCGGTTTCAAGTCGACCAGCGTCACGCTCCTTGCGCAGGCCCGCCGCGCGCATCGAGCCGTCCGGAAAGGCAATTCGTGCTGCAATCTCGACGCGGAGAGGCGTGGTCTCATCGAATTGGTCGGGGATTTTCAAAACGGAGCCCTCAGCCAAATCTTTATGATCCGATAGTTTCACTCGGAAACAGTCGGATCGCGGGTCTCGTTGAGCGCATCTTTTTTCCTATCTCGCCGTGCCGGATGCCCTGCCGCGCGATCCTTCCTCTGACCACGCTGCTGCGAAAAGCGCCAACTGGAGCTGCTGCGGCAAAGGTGCTCCTTCGACCTGCTAATCGGAACGGTTGTCCTAACACGCTTTCGCCTTTGCGCCTCGACGCTCCGCGAGCCTTTCGGCTGGCTGCGCACCCGTGGCCGGTCAAACGGCTCCCGACTGAACTTCGGCCATCTGTGCGGCTTCCGTTTCCATGGACTCACTGGCCGGCCCTCGGGCTGGAACCCGCGCGCCGCGCATTTGGGGGTTCTGCTGATCGCCTCACGCCGCGGTTTCGGAAATCTCTCTCGAGTTGGTCGGCAGCCGAATCTTCGTTCGCGTTCCTAGAGTTAGAGGGCCGCGCTTGGTGCACTGACGGGTTGAAAGCAGGGAGAGAGGCTCCCCGCGCCCGGCGCGGAGACTGGCAATGCCCAAGCATCGGCACGAAGCTGCCCCCACCCGGGCCAGCTTATATGACGAAATCACCAATAAGATTATCGGCGAGTTGGAGGACGGTCGGCTACCCTGGGTTCAGCCATGGGGGACGGCGGCCGCGAAAGCGCCGCTGGCCTTGCCGAAGAACGCCGTCACCGGCCGGCAATATTCTGGGATAAATATCCTGATCCTCTGGGGTTCGGTGATCGAGCAGGGCTTTTCGGGACAGAGCTGGCTGACTTTCCGTCAGGCGCTCTCGCTTGGCGGCAGCGTCCGCAAGGGTGAGCATGGAACGACGGTCGTCTACGCCGACCGATTCGTGCCCGAGGACGAGAAAAAGCGCGCCCACGAAACCGGCGAGCAAGCCCGATCGATCCCATTCCTCAAACGCTTCACGGTGTTCAACGCCGCGCAGTGCGACGGGCTGCCCGACGATGTTGCGATAGCCATACCCCCACCCTTGTCCGTCCTGATCGAGCCCAAGGTCGAGACGCTGATCAAGAAAACCGGGATCGATTTCCGGATCGGGGGCAGCCGCGCCTTCTACGCTCCGGCCCACGACTATGTGCGGATCCCGCCACCCCAGGCCTATTTCGATCCGATCAACTGGCACCAGACCGCCCTGCATGAGCTTGCGCACGCCACGGGTCATGTCTCACGCCTCAACCGGGATTTCTCTGGTTCCTTTGGCACCAAGAAGTATGCCTTCGAAGAGCTGGTTGCCGAGATAAGCGCGGCTTTTTGCTGCGCCTCGCTTGGCATCACGCCGACCGTGCGTCACGCCGACTATGTCGGCTCGTGGCTAGAGGTGCTGCGCGAGGACAACCGTGCGATCTTTCGCGCCGCCGCACTGGCAAGCAAGGCTGCGGATTATCTCCTGGGGTTCTTGCCTGACAGCATCGCCACTGACGATGATCAGTGAGAGGCAGCGTGATTGCCGCCTGCTTCCAGGTCGGCTTCTCCCTGCGAATGCGTTTGTGATCGAAGTCTTCCTCGATGCCGGACGCCGCTGCGGCGAAGTCGTTGCAGGACGCCAGGACCGAGATGCAGCTCCGCGACAAACGTGGCGTGGCTGTCGAGCACATCGGAGGGAGAGGCGTGTCGGAATTCTCATGACGGGTTTGGAGGTCGAAAGAGAGGCTCTCGGCTGCCCGTCGCGGAGTAAATCCCAATGGCTACTGCCGTTCAGAAGATCACCCTGTCGTCCTCGCGCGACATCCCCTTCAACAAGCTGGTGCTCTCCCAGTCCAACGTCCGGCGCGTCAAAGTCGGCGTCTCGATCGAGGATCTCGCTGGCTCGATCGCCCGCCGCGGCTTGATCCAGAGCCTCAGTGTCTTGCCCGTCGTCGATAGCGACGGCAACGAGACTGGCATGTTTGAGGTGCCTGCCGGAGGCAGACGCTTTCGCGCCCTTGAGCTGCTGGTGAAGCAAAAGCGCCTCGCCAAGACCGCGCCGGTGCCCTGTGTGGTGCGCGACCGTCACAGCACGATCATTGCTGAGGAGGTGTCGCTCACCGAAAACATCGAACGTGCGCCGCTGCACCCGCTCGATCAGTTTCGCGCCTTTCAGGATATGCAACAAAAAGGCATGAGCGAGGAGGAGATTGCTGCAGCCTTCTTCGTGTCGGTCAACGTCGTTAAGCAACGGCTTAGGTTGGCTTCTGTCTCGCCAGTGCTGCTCGAAGTGTATGCCGATGACGGCATAGCGCTGGAGCAACTCATGGCTTTCACGGTCTCCGAAGACCGTGCCCGCCAGGAGCAGGTCTGGGAAGCGATCAGAAATAGCTGGTCGAAAGAGCCCTATCAAATCCGGCGCATGCTGACCGAGACGACGGTACGAACATCAGACAAGCGCGCGGTCTTCGTGGGCATTGATGCCTATGAGGCTGCCGGTGGCATCGTCATGCACGACCTGTTCCAGTCGGACAATGGCGGCTGGTTGCAGGATGCAGCGCTGCTGGACCGCCTGGTTGCGGAAAAAATCAAAGAGGTTGCGCAGGAAGTTGCAGCCGAAGGTTGGAAGTGGGTCGAGGTCGCTGTCAGTCTCCCATACGGCGCAACACGTGGGCTGTACCAGCTGCAGGGTGATCCTCTCGACCTCTCTGCCGAGGAGCAAGCTGCCATTGACGCCCTCAGTGCCGAGCACGCCAAACTTGCAACCGAATATGAGGGTGCTGACGAGCTGCCCGAAGAGGTCGATCAGCGGCTCGGGGAAATCGAGGCCGCGCTCGCCACTTTCGACAAGCGCCCAAGGCAGTTCGATCCGAGCGACATCGCCATCGCCGGCGCGTTCGTCAGCATCGACGCCGACGGCTCGCTCGCGGTAGAACGTGGGTTTTTCCGTCCTGAGGACGTGCCGCCAGTTTCACTCGATGGCTCGAATGAATCGAAAAATGACGGCGGGTCCGGGGCTCCCGGCGACCCGTCGGTGCACCGTGCCGTTGTCACCATGGGCGGCCAGGCAGTCGAGCGCGAGGAAGACGAGGACGATGCGGTCAGGCCCCTGCCGGACCGACTGGTGACAGAATTGACCGCGCACCGGACGCTGACGTTGCGCGATGCGGTTGCCAGCAATCCCCACGTCGCCATGACAGCGTTGTTGCACAAGCTGGTCACCGACACGTTCCAGCACCGCACCAGAACCGGGTGCCTGGAGGCCTCGATCCGTCACGTCTTCTTCCCTCTGCAGGCAGATGAACTGAAGGACAGCCCCTCGGCGAAATCGGTGGCCGAACGCCATGAGGCCTGGAAATCGGACCTGCCGACTGACGACGATGCACTTTGGGACTGGATTGCCGCACTCGATGAGACCAGTCGTGCGGCATTGCTCGGCCATTGTATCAGCTACGGCGTGAACGCGCTCCACGAGAAGGGCGACCGTTACGGCGGCGCTATCTCGGCGCGTGGTGTTCAGCAGCGGATCGCGCAAGCTGATCGACTGGCCCGGGCCGTCGGTCTCGATATGATCGAGGCGGGTTGGATGCCGACTGTCGAAAACTATCTCGGCCGCATCACCAAGTCTCGCATTCTCGAGGCGGTGCGAGAGGCGAAGGGTGAACCGGCCGCGCAGCTTATCGACCATCTGAAGAAGGGAGATATGGCGAAAGAAGCCGAGCGCCTGCTGGCTGACAGTAGCTGGCTGCCCGAGCCGCTGCGCCTGGTCGACCTTGACGGTAGTGCCGGCGCTGATAGTGGCACCGGAGCCGAGGGCTATGGGGAAGAGCTTCCCGAATTCCTCTCAGACGATAGTGCGCAGATTGAAGATAGCGGACCGCATATGGCCACCGAATAGATCGCCTCGCGCGGGGTGGCTTCGGCCGCTCCGCGCTCTTTCCTACCACCTACCGGATGCTCGCTTCCCCTGGCCAACCGGAGGGGCAAAGCCAATTGGCCAGTTCTGCCGCGTCCCTCCTCGCTCGGCCGCTGCTGCTAACCCGCCATTCCCACTGCGCGCCAAGATTTCGCCCGCCTATCGACCGCGTTGCCGCCGCCACCATTGGGCTGACGGCGTGCAGCGGCGTAGAGCCGGATCGAAGAAGGCCCGCTATCGGACAGACCGCAGTCCAGAGGAGAGAGGCCGGCCAGGACGGATTTGAGCCGGGTTGGTCGAGAGAGAGGGCCCCCCGATTCATCCCGTTCCGCTCTCCTCGAGGTTTTCTCCATGCTTGACGTTTCCGCTTCCAAGACTGCCGCTTCGGCGGAGCCGCTTCCGCTTGTCTCATCCCCGGCGGCCGAACCAGCCGCATCTATCCAGCTTCGGCGCAGCCGCATCATGGGCGTCAACCGAATCGAACTGGCGGACTTCAACGACACCATGCGAGAGCGCCTTTCGACCTACGGCCTCTTCGGCGAGATCATCTCCTGGAAACTGCGCATGTTCGCACCCACCGACGCATCTGGCCCCGCAATTCTGGGCAAGCTGCTGGAGCGCTATCCCGTGCGGCGCATCGAGACGCGGGAGGATGCATGATGCCCCGGCACGACGCGTCCAACCTGGCGCAACGCTTGGGCCGGCAGGCCGAGGCGGTTTGTCGCCACTATCTATCGAACGGACATCGCGAGGGCCGCTACTGGTTTGTCGGCGATGTCCGAAACACGCCGGGCCGCTCGATGTTCGTGCGGCTCGTCGGCTCGCAGAGCGGAAAGGGCGCAGCCGGCAAGTGGACTGACGCGGCGACCGGGGAGCACGGCGATCTTCTCGATATCATCCGCGAAAGCCGCGGCTTGAGCGACTTCAGGGACGTTGCCCATGAGGCAATAGCGTTTCTCGGCTTACCGCATCCCGAACCAGAGCAGGCATCAACCCGGTTGAAGTTGGTGGCCGCGCCGTCGGAAACGTCGGAGAAAGCGCGTCGGCTGTTTGCGGTGTCGCGGCCGATTGCAGGCACGGTCGTAGAGACGTATCTGCGCAACCGCAGTATTACTGCTTTGCACGGGACCGAAAGCCTGCGTTTTCACCCCCACTGCTATTATCGGCCCGACCAACACTCGCCGACTGAGACCTGGCCGGCGATGATCGCGTCCGTCACCGATGTCTGCGGTCATTTGACCGGCGCACATCGCACCTGGATTGACCCTTCCGGCAGGGGCAAGGCACCGGTAGATACCCCGAGGCGCGCTATGGGCGACCTTCTCGGGCATGCGGTTCGCTTTGGTCCGCCCAGCGAAGTCATGGCGGCCGGCGAGGGCATCGAGACGGTCCTGTCGCTTCGGTGTATCTTGCCCGACATGGCCATGGCCGCAGGGCTCTCGGCCGCGCATCTTGCTGCCATCCTGTTCCCCGTCACCCTCAGACGGCTCTACATTGTCCGTGACCCCGATCCAGCCGGTGACGGCGCGCGCGATGTCTTGATCGAAAGAGCAAATGCTGCCGGGATCGAAGCGATCGTGCTCTCGCCGGCATTTGGCGATTTCAACGAAGATCTCTGTAGGCTCGGCATCGCTGATCTTCGAGCGCGCGCCCGGGTCCAACTCGCCCCGCAGGACATCGCCCGATTTATGCCAGTGGCGGCATAGCTCGGAACCGGCCGCTCCCCGCGTAGTGGCATTGCTCGGGTGCTCCTGAGATCGGAGAGAAACCGTGCCTCCGGCCTTCAAGAGGGCGATCGGCCAGCAAACGACCCGGCCTCGCAATGTCTTCGGCCGACTATTTTCCGGCGCGCTCCCAAGGGAGCGCTTTCCATCGCGAAGCAAAATAGCCGGCCTGCGCCCTCCTCCGCTGACGCTCCGGCCCTCCGCTTCGCTGCGGGTGCAGGACCGTCCCGCCCGCCGGCTTTCTGCCATGAAGGCCGCGAGGGTCGCGGTCCAACCGACGGAGCATCCAAATGAGCGAGCATGACGACTACGAACCACAGCATTCGTCTTCACCGATCGACCACGCCCTCACCGAACTCCAGCTCTATGGCTACCGGCCCTTCGCGGATGAGCCGGATCCCCGACCGCTTCCGGAGGGCCACCGCGTCGCCGGCGCGATTGCAGACATCTTCGACGCGTTCGTCGCCACCCTGCAAGATACCCGCCTCGAGCCCGACCTCGACGATCTCCTTTGGTCGACCGTCAACGTCTTTCACCGCGCCGCAGATCGGATCGAGCGTGAACTTGACCATAATGAGCAGGCGCAGCGCCGCAGCCAGCGTGAGCAGGACGGCAGCGAAGTGAAATCGGTCGAGCTGGAACGCCTGACGGCCGAAGGACAGACTCTCATCGAACGCCAGAACGCCTTCGAACTGATGCGCGATCAGGCCGCCGAGTACTATGAGCGCCACACCGGATCGAACTGGCGACCGCGCAGCGGATCAATGGTCAACCACCGCAACCTGACCTCTGCGGTGATCGACAGCCGCGATTTTCTCAGCGCCAAGAAACGCGCCTCGCAGGAAGTCCTTTTGCCACCAGGTCCGAAAATCGCCTTCACCGCCGGTCTCGACTTCAATGATCACCAGTTGATCTGGGCCAAGCTCGACCAGGTCCACGCCAAGCATCCTGATATGGTCTTAATGCACGGGAAATCGCCGAAAGGTGGCGAAAAGGCAGCCTCCTGCTGGGCCGACCATCGTAAGGTACCGCAAATCGGCTTTGCCCCCGATTGGACAAAGCATGCGAAAGCCGCCCCGTTCAAGCGCAATGACGCTATGCTGGACGTGCTGCCGATCGGCGTCATCGTCTTTCCCGGGACTGGAATTCAGGACAATCTTGCCGACAAGGCAAAGAAGCTCGGCATCCCAGTCCTCGACTTCCGCCCCAAGGGAGGCGGCGCATAGCGCCGCTCTCTTACCTTTTGTCCGTTGCACGATACAGCCGCGGTCGGGCCGGAGGCTTTCTCCCGTTCGTTGGATTGGATGGGTCCGGGATGCCGGATTTCCGCTCCCGCCGACGCCCCTCGGTTGCGATAGTCAAATCCACGTCCATGCGCAGGTGGCGCGACACTATCACGCTTACCTTCACGTTTCAGCTGCTTCGCCGCCGGCACTATCGGCTAGATAGTGACGTCCGTTCAACCGGACGGGGCGTGGATCGGGGCGAACTCACCGAAGGACCGAGGGGATCGGATGCTGTTTCTGACCAGGCTGTGCATCGCTTCCGTTGTCGCTGACGCGACATGGCGCGACGCACGCTTCGGATTCGCCACGACTGCCGTCCCGTTCCAAAGATGGCGAATATCCGGCGATGCACGTCAGCAGCCTTGAACTGAGCCATGGCGTGCGTGTCTTAAGCGCGGTGCTAGCACCAGCTTACGGTTTCCGGAAGTCTCCTCAGGGGGAGGCATCGACAGCGGTGATCGCGGTAACCAGGATTTCGCCAGTGCGATGGTTCGCCGGAAATCCTCCGTTGATGTCTCTATCTGGTCTGCCGCTCCAGACGGCCTCTTCAACGGGCTGATCTGGCCGAAGGTCGGCTTCGCCTCAATCGCCTAAGCCGCAATGGCGCCGATCGACTTTCTTCCCCTGCCGGCTTCGCCGTCATTCCTCGCGAAACAACAAAGTCGCTTGGCTGCCATCCTCCGCTGACGCTGCGGTCCCAAGCGATGCGGCGTCGATCGCCTCCGGCCCGCAGATCGCCATCGAGGCCGCAATGGTGCGGGCTCGAAACAGAGTTCAAGGAGAAAGTTCATGGCGACCATCGGAACCTTCAAAAAGACCGGCAACAACGAGTTCACCGGCGAAATCGTCACCCTCTCGCTTCAGGCCAAAAACGTCCGCATCGTGCCCGAGGCAAACCACACCGGCGACAGCGCCCCCAGCCATCGCGTCTTCGTAGCGCAGGTCGAGATCGGCGCCGCCTGGGCCAAGCGCTCCAGTGAGGGCCGCGACTATCTCGGCCTGAAGTTGGACGATCCAAGCTTCACCGCTCCGATCTACGCCAACCTCTTCGACGATGAGGACGGAGAAGGCCACAGCCTCATCTGGTCCCGGCCCAACGGCCGCCGCAACGGCGATTGAGAAAGCCGCGAGCTCCCGCCCGCGAACCGAGCGGGAGCTGTCGTTGCTTGTGGACGCTGCAGTGGAGTGCCGTTGCAGTTCACAGCGGCCATCAAAATCGCAATCCGAGAATCATCCGTATCATCTTTGAATATTCGGTGCAGGACGTCTGAGCAGATCTGCGGCCTCGATGCCGAGAACGTTTGCCAACTTGTCGACAACGTCTATCGTCGCGCCGTAGACGCTGCGTTCCAATGCACTGATATAGGTGCGATCAACGTCCGCACGGTGGGCAAGTTCTTCTTGCGAAAGCGCCGCCGCCTTTCGGTGCTGCCTCAGATTGTGCGCAAATACCTCGCGTATTTCCATGTCCGCGAGTGCAATGCTTGTCGAGTATTCAGCCACGGAGTATTCTCGACAAATTGACTTCGACGATTGGAAATCGCTTGCTCAAGCCACTGCTCGATCCTGATGTCGCCGACATTGCACCGGATGCCCCGATCCTGACCGGCTATGATGAGGAGCGGCTACTTACCTACATTCGCCTGCTCGACGCGGCGGCGGAAGATGCCGACTGGCGAGAGGTGGCCAGGATCGTCCTGCACATTGACCCAGAACAGGAGCCGGAGCGGGCGTTCCGGTCTTGGGAAACCCATCTTGCACGCGCGCGATGGATGACGACCAGCGGCTACCGGTACCTTCTCGCGGGCGGCGCTCCGCACTGAGCGCCTTGTCATGCTTTGCTGAATCCGCGCAACGATTTGCCGACTCTCCAACTATTCAAATCTCTCATCACTCTGAATGTTGGTGCCGGGGCCTTAGATGCGGTTATGCGGAGAGGACAGGAACCGTGCAGGGCGATTGGACCGAACCGGCGGCCTACGTGCACATGTGCAGCTACCAAGCTGAGGAGTTCGCCGCCGAATATCTGATCCGGAACAATAAATTCATTGCCGAATGCCGCCAGATCGCCTCGCGGCTCTCAGGTTCCGGAGATCCTGTCGATCAGCGCGACTTCGCTGCCCGTTGGGGTGCGCGATTTCAAAACTGCCGGTGCCGGATTTCCGCAGGCTGAGAATATCGTCTGGACAGAACAGGCCTCGCCGCGCGTGCTGCGGGCCACGCGGATGTCCGCTTCCATCAGCCCCTCTCATCAGAGAATTCGGCCTTCCAGACTTATCGGAGCCAGCATTTGGCAGCAGAAGGAAGGACTTCACATTCTTTGGTCTGCTTCAACCGGGAAGAGCCATCTGGTCTGCGAAGACCGCTCCGGCGAATTCGATGCTATCTTATTGCCGCTCGACGCTGCATTTGAGACGCGACTCGATGCGGCGCGCCGGCTCTGGCGGGCGCTGAATGGCCGAGCTGTCAGTCCATCCTACGGCTCGCTACCGCAACAGACCAAGATCAGGCACATCCTCAATTTGCGCGCGCATGATGGTCGCCACATGGGTGCAACCTATCGTCAGATCGCGGAGGTGCTGTTGTCGCGAGAGCCGATTGTACCGCGGGACTGGCGTGATCATCATCTCCGGCACAAGGTCCGGGCCATCTTGCGCCGTGCAGCTTTTTTAGTCGCTGGCGGCTATCGCGATCTTCTCTTCTACCCCCACAGTCGCAGCGCGAAGTCCGGCCGCCGAAGACTTTCTTCGGGGTAGCAACAACACGCCCCCCGATCTTTGCCCTCCCTCCCTTTTCCCCATTTCGAGCATGGTCCGCTTTGCGCGTCCCGGCAGGCCAGGATGACAGCACAACCGAATGGAGATCGAGCAATGTCGAAGGGTCCCGCGGACGCGCCCCGAAAATACCTGCGCACGAAGGAGGCAGCACCCATCGTGGGGCTCTGCGCCCGTACTCTCGAAAAGCACCGGACCTATGGCACCGGGCCAAAATACCGAAAGATCGGCGGACGCGTCCTCTACGACATCGACGACTTGCATGCCTGGATAGAGCTCGGCGCACGCACCTCCACCAGCGATGCGAACGCGACCAATGTTCCGCCGGCAAAACCACATGCAGCCCGCGCGCCGGCTTATGTCGGCAGGCGCGACTGCAGCTCCTGATCTGTGGCACAATGAAAATGCAGTATCCCGAGACCATTCAGCAGCAGCTTGCGCTGCCTCATGCCTACTCATCTGGCTTCGCTCTACGCGGTACGCGGGATCTTATGGCGTGGCTGCTCGCCCCGTTGGTGAAATCCCGCCGCCTAACACCGATCCACTCTCATGCGGACAAGGAATCGCCCTGCGTTGAGGCGGCGAATATGCCTGGCATGGCAACGATTTGGAACGCTGACATCGGTCTGGGCCGCGCCGCAAATCATCCACGCCAATGCCAGGAAATTGCGACAGCGCCTGCTCGCGACGAAACAGCACCAAACGCCGACCTTCATGTGGCCTGGTCAACGCGTCCACAGCCAGACGGCAGCATGCGAGCAGCCGAGTTCCTACAGGCGCAAGCGTCGTAACGTTTGCCTGCTGCGCCCCAGGATCGAGTCATGAGCAAGCACATGAAGATCATCGCCGCGATGGTTGGCGGCTCAGTGCTCGCCGCGGCGCCGGCACTGATTAGCCATCCGCCGCTGGCCATCTGGAACGCGTCCGCGAGCGTCCCCATCGGGCTCTATCGCATTCTGCCGGCCGACAAAATCCGTGCTGCCAGCATCGCCGTCATCGTGCCGCCCGAGCCATTGGCGGCCTTCATGGCAAGACGCGGATATCTGCCGAAAAACGTGCCGCTCCTGAAGCAGGTTTTGGCACTCGGGGGCGCGACCGTCTGCCGCAAAGGTACAGCGATCATCGTCAACGGCAGGACCTATGGACATGCACGCGAGCGTGACAGCCGCGGTCGCCCCCTGCCCAGCTGGCGGGGCTGCCGCGAGATCGCCGACGACGACGCCTTCCTCATGAACCCGGACGCTCCCGAAAGTTTTGACAGCCGCTATTTCGGCCCGCTCCCGCTCTCATTGATTGTTGGTCGCGCCGTTCCCGTCTGGACCACCGAGCGCGCCGCTCCGGCGCTGGATGTCACCAACAATGTTTCCCGGCGAACCGTCACGTCTCGGCCTCAACGCCCACTAAACACTCATGAAAGGAGCACTGCAATGCCCCAGATCGGCACCTTCACGCGCAATGATGACGGCTTCTTCGGCAATCTCTCAACGCTGACAATCGAGGCGAAGATTGCCATCCTGCCTGCTGAGAAATCCAAAACCGAA
This sequence comes from Mesorhizobium sp. M0991, assembly GCF_040318915.1. Taxonomy (NCBI): domain Bacteria; kingdom Pseudomonadati; phylum Pseudomonadota; class Alphaproteobacteria; order Hyphomicrobiales; family Phyllobacteriaceae; genus Mesorhizobium; species Mesorhizobium sp. M0991. The sequence goes on along the minus strand of NZ_JAMYNE010000014.1, from coordinate 166,462 downwards.
AACGCGCCCGACCACCTCGTCTATTGCGAGGGAATGGCGGTCGGCGCGGCGTGGGACCGCACCGGAGACAAGGCTGGGGACTATATCTCCGTCTCAATTGACGACCCGTCCTTTACGCAGCCGATCCGCGCGAAGCTGTTCCGGTCCGACGCCGAGAACCGCGTCTGGAGCCTGCACTGGAACCGGTCATCGAAGCGCGAGGGGCGAGGCTGAACAGATGTTGTTTGAGCCCTTCGATGAATCTCTCTCGTCAACGTCTTTGACCGAGCGGACGCCGGTCAAACCCTTGGAGAGGATCGCCAGTCCGGCAGCAGCACGCGACGAACATCAGAGGCGGCCGGACACTTGCTTTTCACTCCAGAGGCCGATTTCATCAGCGTTTTGGCAAAGCTGGTCCGGCCAGCGAGGCGTCGCGCTTAGCGGAAGTGAACACCGAAGCGGGCTGGCAGCTCATCGGTTCCGGGGTCGGCGGGATGCCGTCCACAGAGGTGTGACAAGGATTGCCACATGCGTCGTGCTCGCCTTCGCGACTCCGGAAGCTGTTGCAGACGCATGCTCTCATGGTGAACGGCCGGCTCACTCCGAGAGCACGATCTTGTCGGCTGGCCAGTGGTCGCGGCATATCCGGGAAGCGGCTAAACGGTTCGCCATTCCGGAGCGTTTGCTTAGCGGCGTCATGCATGTCGAGAGCGTCGGCGATGTTCGAGCGCGTTCAAGAAAGGGCGCAATAGGGCTGATGCAGATAATGCCGGCGACGTGGGAAGAACTGCGCGTTAAGCATCGACTCGGCGACGATCCCTATCAGCCTCGTGACAACATTCTTGCAGGCGCTGCGTATCTTCGCGAAATGCTCGACAGCTTCGGGCGCAGCGGCTTTCTTGCCGCTTACAATGCCGGCCCTGGACGGTACAAGGAACATCTGTCAACCGGCCGTCCGCTGCCACGCGAGACGGTCGACTACGTCAGGAAACTCGCGCCGCTGATCAATGGCGCAATTCCCAGTCCGACGTGTGCACGGCAAGGAAGAGACAGAGCCAGCTCACGCAGAACCGCGCTTTTTGCGCATACCAATGACATTCGGAACGCCGCTGCATTGAATGGCAATGGTTATGCAGACACGACCTTTACGGCGATTCATTCGTCCACAATGCGGTCGCTAATGGGCAATTCTGTTGCTGACCTGACCGCGATCGAGCCGTGGCCAGGTGAGACCCGTTTCTGGTCGAACCACGCTGTTCCTGGGCTATTCGCTCAGCGCGCTTCACCCGCATTGCGATGATCGGCACATTCCTCCTCGATTGCATTCCGGCCTGCTCCGTCGCCGAAATTGCGGCGGAAGGGTTGGCCGCAGATGAGGGCGGAGAGATTGGCAGGATAAAGGGCCGCGAGGTGCGGCTCGGTCGGCCGATTGTTTTCCTTGTGAGTTTCAACTCAATTCGCGATGTGCTGGCACAAACGGCGATGTGCGCTATTCCTATTTTTCGGTTTTTCCAACGGAAACCGCACCTCTTGGCCGCCTAGCATGAAACGTGACGATAACTTTCGCGTCCGCCCTGGTCGCATCCGCTCCCGCGCCGGCCAGCGCGCGCGACCCTTCATCTTCCAGGCGCTTGCGGCCACACAGCGCGCTGGCGGTCACCTTACAAGCAAAGGCCGGATCACCTCGCCACGAGCTTCAACGTTTGGCCGCGGCAGGTCGGCGGCCATCCGCACCAGTCACCTCATCTCTGAGCGCTCACGAGGCGCCGTCGTCAAGACCCGTGTGGTGCGGCAGTTCAGGGGGTCTCCACCACTCGCCACCTATCTCAAGTACCTTCGCCGCGAAGGTGTTACACGTGATGGCGAGAAGGCGAGGATGTTCGGTCCCGGCACCGAAGAGGCAGATGATGACGCCTTCTCCGACCGCTGCAAGGACGATCGGCATCACTTCCGTGTCATCGTCTCGCCGGACGATGCAACGGAGCTCGGTGACCTCAAGAACTTCGCTCGTGAACTGATGGTCGACATGGAGCGCGACCTCGGCACGAGGCTCGACTGGATTGCCGTCGATCACTGGAACACCGAACATCCGCACGTTCACATCCTCGTTCGCGGCGTTGCCGACAATGGCGAGAATCTTGTCATCTCTCGCGACTACATCCGCCAGGGCATGCGCGATCGGGCGAGCGACATTCTGACCCAGACGCTGGGGCTCCGCACCGACCTCGACATCCGCCAGGCCATCGAGCGGCAGGTCGACACTGAACGCTGGACGCAGCTCGATCGCCAGCTTGCTCGCGACATCAACCGTCATGGCGTCATTGAAGTGGCACCACATCCTGATGGCCAGCCCGACGAGTTCCTAGGGCCTAAGGTCGGCCGGCTCCGGCAACTGGAACGCCTAGGCCTCGCTTATGAGATCCATCGGGGCCAATGGATGGTGGCCGAAGAAGCTGAGGCGACTTTGCGCGCCCTCGGCGAACGCGGCGACATCATCAAGCGCATGCACCGCAGCCTCACCGCGCAGGGGCTAGAAAGGGGGACAACCGACTATGTGCTCGCGGCCGAAAAGATTGATGCGCCCGTGATCGGACGACTGCTCGAACGCGGCCTCGACGAACTGCGCGGCACGGCCTACGCCATCGTCGACGGCATCGATGGTCGCCCGCACCACATTCGTTTCTATGACCCTGATGCGGCCGGGGACTCTGCCCCAGGCTCGGTCGTGGAGTTGTGCCGCGATGCGGGTGCAAATGGCTCTGGCAGGGTCAGTCTCGCCGTCCGCTCTGACCTTTCGATCGAACACCAGGTGCATGCTTCCGGCGCGACTTGGCTCGATCGGCAACTTGTTGCGCGCGAGCCGGCCGAACTCCGCGACGGCGGCTTTGGCAGGGACGTAAGACAGGCACTGGAAGATCGGGTCGACGAGCTTGTCAGGCGCGATCTGGCCAGGCGCGAGGGACAGCGCGTTATTCTAGTGCGAAATCTGATCGATACGCTACACGATCATGAGGTGGAATCGCTCGGTGCCCGCCTCGCCATCGAGACCGGCCTGTCATTCAGAAACACTGCCAACGGCGATCATGTGGCTGGGATTTACCGGCGGCGTTTCTCGCTGGCTTCCGGCCGGTTCGCGATGATCGACAATGGACTAGATTTCAGCCTCGTGCCCTGGTCGCCTTCGCTCGATAAGCGCTTTGGCAATCAGGTTTCCGGAGTCGCGTGTCTGGATACAGGGAGCATGGATTGGAGCTTGGGAAAGAAGCGCGGCATCGGGTTGTGAAACGTACAGGCACAGATTCTATCTGATGCTAGCGACAGGAAGCCAGCACCGTGCGTTCTGTCTGTACCTTCCCCCCCGAGCGCCATGGCCTCTTTCAAAACGAAGCTCGCAAAATCTTCAATCAGTCCGCTGTCAGCACGACCTTGACACTCTGTGAACGGTCGGCGGCAAGACGGAAGGCATCGGGGGCGGAAGAAAGCGTGCGCTCCGCTGTCACCAGCTTCAGGACGTCCACCTCACCCGACACGATGAGATCGACCGCCCGGCCGAACTCCGTGCCGAAGCGGAAGGTGCCTTTGAGGTCGATCTCCTTGGCCATCACCGCATTGGCCGGCAGTGGGATCTGGCCACCGGGAAGGTTGCCGACCTGGACCACCGTGCCGCCACGCCGGACGCTGGCGATCGCAGCGGCAAGGCCGGCCGCGCTGCCCGAAATCTCGAACGCCACATCAAGCGAACCGCCGGCCGAGAGCGCCTGGAGTTCGGCGTCGCCGCTGGAAATGTCGACCGTCCTGTCAGCGCCCAACCTGCGGGCGAAGGCGAGCGGCGCGGCGACGATATCGACGACGGTCAGTTCAGCGCAGCCGGCAAGCCTGGCCGCAAGCATGGTCAAGAGACCGATGGGGCCGGCACCAAACAGGACGACGTTGCGGCCCCTGATGTCGCCGGCCCGCGCGACGGCGTGCAGGCTGACCGCCAGGGGTTCGGCAAGTGCCGCCGCCTGGTAGGCCACATCAGATGGAACCTTGAAGCATTGCGCGGGCGTGGCGTCGAACAGACTGGCGAAGCCGCCCGGCATATGCGGTGTCTTCGATGCCGAGCCCATGAAATAGATGTTTTCGCAGAGATTGGCGCGCCCCTCCAGGCATCGCGCGCAATGCCCGCACCAGCGCGACGGATTGACCGCGACGTGGTCGCCGACGCCGAGTCCGGGCGCGGCGCCGTTGATCTCGACGATTTCGCCGGCGATTTCATGGCCGAGGACAAGCGGCGAGGTGACGACGAAGTCGCCGGTGCGGGCATGGCGGAAATAATGCAGGTCGGAGCCGCAGATGCCCCCTGCCCCGAAGCGCACCCGCACCATACCTGGTGCCAGCGGTTCGAGCGGATGCTCCACGACGCGCAGGTCCTGCGGGCCGAACAGCGTCGCCGCAATCACCTGGCCACTCACCGGATCAGGCCCATCTCGGTGGGCAGCCAGAGCGTGATGGCGGGTATGAAGGTGATCAGAAGCAGCGCCACGATAAGCGGCACCAGCCACGGCAGTATCGCCATGGTGGTGCGCTCGACCGAAAGCTTGGCGACACGTGACAACACGAACAGCACCATGCCGAGCGGCGGGTGCAAAAGCCCGATCATCAGGTTGAGCGTCATGATCAGCCCGAAATGCACCGGGTTGATGCCGTAGACGGCGGCGACCGGCAGCAGGATGGGCACCAAAATCGTGATCGCGGCGATGGTATCGAGGAAGCAGCCGACCACCAGCATCAGGATGTTGACCAGGATCAGGAAGACCCACTTGTTTTCGGTCAGCGCGAAGATGAAGGTCGAGAACAGCTGTGCTGCCTGGCTGACGGTGAGCAGCCAGGCGAAGATCGATGCGGCGGTGACGATGAACAGCACCGACGCGGTCGTTTCGATCGTGTCGAAGCTGGCCTTGGCAAGCAAACGCAGCGTCATCGTGCGGTAGCGCACCAGCCCGAGGAAAAGCGACCAGATCACGGCCGCCATCGCCGCCTCGGTCGGCGTGAACCAGCCCATCGTCATGCCGCCGATCAGGATGACCGGCGTCATCAGCGCCATGACCGCGGAGAAATTGAAATACCAGTCCGCCGCGATCAGCACCAGCAGCGCGATGCCGACCGCGATGTTGATCGACAGGCCAAGCTGCACAAGCACGTAACAGCCAATCGGAAAGGCAGCCACCACCAGCACCTCGCCCGCCGCTTCGGCCAGCCGCCGAAGCTCGAAAGGTGTGTCGGAACCCCAGCCGCGACTGTAGGCAAAGATGGCGACCGTAATCATCATCAGCACGGTCATGACCACGCCTGGCAGGATGCCGGCCATGAACAGCGCGCCGATCGAGACATTGGCCATCATGCCGTAGATGACGAAGGGCAGCGAGGGCGGAAAGATCGGCCCGAGCGTGGCGGAAGCGGCGGTGACGCCGACCGCGGCGTCGATAGGATAGCCGTGGTCCTTCATCGCCTTGATTTCGATGGTGCCGATACCGGCGGCGTCGGCGAGTGCAGTGCCCGACATGCCGGAAAAGATCACCGATCCGATGATGTTGACCTGCGCCAGGCCGCCCTTCATCCAGCCGACCAGGGCAAGGGCGAAGGAATAGATTCGCCCGGTGACGCCGGCGATGTTCATGAGGTTGCCGGCCAGGATGAAGAAGGGAACGGCGAGCAGCGGAAAGCTCTCCACCCCGGCGATCATGCGCTGGGCCGCGATGATATCGGGCGCGACGCCGTAGATGACGAGGTAAAGGATCGAGGCGGCCGCCATCGAAACAGCGACCGGCACGCCGATGAGCATCAGGACAAGAAAGCCCCCGACCAGAAGCAGCATCGCTCAGACCCCCGCCGTCTCGAACGCACCGGGACGCTCGAGCACCGAATAGCCGCGTCTGTAATTGCCGATGAAGACCTGGATCGAGCGCAGAAGCATCAGCACGAAGCCGGCCAGTACGGCGTAGAAGAACCAGCGCCGCGGCAGGTTCACGGTGACCATGCGCTCATGCGCCACGATCGTGACGTAGCGCCACATCAGCCATGTTCCGTAGGCGAAAAATGCGACGCGGATAATATCGACGGCGAGCGCCAGCCAGCGACCGACGCGCTCCGGCAGATAGTGGTAAAGCACGTCGACATGGATATGGCGCGACAGGCGCACGCACATCGCGGCGCCGAGAAAGACAACGACCACGAGCGCGTTGATGGCGATCTCCTCGGTCCAGGCAAGGCTGTTGTTCAGCGCATAGCGGGTGAAGAACTGCAGGAAGACACAGACGACCATGCCCCAGAATACGGCAAGCGTGATCCAATCCTCGATGCCGTGGTCCGACAGGTCGACGTGTACCGGCACCTCCTCGAAGGCGTGGGCGATCTCTTCGACGGTGATCTCGGTGTGGTGTTCCTCGGCCATTGGCGCGGGCTCCCGAAGCTGGTGGATCGTCAAGGATTGGAAAGGCCGTCCGGCACACTTTGAAGCCGGACGGATGGGCAGGTTAAAGCGGCGAATCCGATTGCCGCCCTATCCTCTTGATTGAGCATCCGATTTGCCGATGCTCTACTTGATGGCGCGGATCGCTTCCCAATCGGCCTTGTTGTAGCCGAACTCCTCGAAGGTGACCTTCTCAAGCACATTCTTCTCGAAGTCGGCACGGTCGACATCGGTTACGCTGATGCCGCGGTCCTTGAATACCTGCACCAGTTCCTTTTCGCGGGCGACGATCTTTGCCGTGGCGCGGGCGGCAGCCTCCTGCATCACCTCGGTAAAGATCTTCTTGTCCTCGTCGGACAGCGAGGCCCAGCGCGACGCCGATATGATGGTGTTGAGATGATCGACGATATGGCCAGTCATCACGATGTTCTTCTGCACCTCGTAGAATTTCTTCGCCTCGATGGTGGTCAGCGGGTTCTCCTGGGCCTCCACCGTGCCGTTCTGCAGGGCCAGGTAGACCTCGGCGAAGGCAATCGGCGCGGTGTTGGCGCCGCAGGCGCGCGGCATGGCCAGATAGGCCGGCACGTCGGGAACGCGCATCTTCAAGCCCTGCATGTCGGAGCACTTGGCGATCGGCCGATTCGAGGTGGTCTGCCGCGTCCCGTAATAGGTGGTGGCGGCGATGTGGTTGCCGGTTTTGTCCTCATAACCCTTGGTCAGGGCCTTGTAGACGTCGCTCTTGGTGTATTTCAGCAGATGGTCGGCATCGCGGAAAGTATACGGGAAATAGGTGACGCCGATCGGTGGATATTCGCGCGCCGCGAAGCTCGATCCGGAAATGATGATGTCGACGGTGCCGAGCATCAGGCCCTGGTTGATGTCTGCTTCCTTGCCAAGCTGCGAGGCCGGATAGACGTCGATGGCGTAGCGGCCCTGGGTGCGCTTCTTGATCTCGTCGGCCGCCCACACGGATTCGGTATGGAAGGGCTCCGTCGTCTCGTAGACATGTGCCCATTTCAGGACCGTTTCCGCCGAGGCCGACGCCATGGGTATGGCAATTGCGGCGATCGCACCGAGCAGAACTGCGTATTTTCTCAGCATCTAATTCCTCCCTGGTTGAATTTGACGGCCAGATCTCCCCCCGGCCAACTGCTATTCCGCAACCTCCTTGGCTGCGGCTCTCTCATCGAAATTGCGTGAGAATCTGATTTGCGACTGGCGCAGATGCTGCTGCATGGCGGCCTTGGCCCGCTCGGGGTCGCGCGCGGCAATCGCATCGCGCACGGCACCATGCTCCTTTGCCGCGATCTGCCAGGAATCGCTGGTCTCGAAATAGATCGACAGGCGTTCGAAGTACGGGTTCATGCGCTGGTCGAAAAGCTCGCCGATGAAGCGTACCAGCACCGCGTTCTCGAGAATGCCGGCGACTGCAGTATGGAATTCCCGGTCGAGCGCAATGGTCATCTTGTTGGGGTGACGCATGGCCTCCATCCGGCGCAGCACGTCGTCGAGCCGTTCGATATCTGCAGGCCGGACGTGTAGAGCCGCTTCGGCGGCGATCGCACCTTCGACGAATTCGCGCGCGCGCAACAGCTCGAACGGACCTTCCTCCATTTCGGGTTCGGAGGCGGCGGCGCTCGGCGGATCGGTGACGTAGATACCCGAGCCGACGCGGATGCGTATGCGGCCTTCGACCTCCAACGCTATCAGCGCTTCACGGACCGTCGGGCGTGAAATTCCGAGCTGGTCGGCCAGATCCCGCTCGGTCGGCAGACGGTCGCCGACGGAAAACTCGCCGGCATCGATCAGCTGCCTGAGCTGATCGGCGACCTGTCGGTAAAGCCGGCGTGGTTCAACTGCCTGGATCGGCATGCGCGTTTAGTTCCCTCCCGGGCCATCCCTGGTACATTGGTCTGACCCATTGACCACAGCTTAGACAGAGGATGCAGAGAGTCAAGCTCGATAGAACCGCGGCCTGCGCAACCGGAACGCGGCGGCATTGCGCAAGCATTCCATGCGTCAGCGCCGTCCGCGAATGACCAGGACGTTCCCGGCGGCGACGAGGACGAGCCCGATGATCGCGTAAGCGGTCCAGGCGTAGCCTTCCAGCGCTGTGGAGATCAAAAGCGCAAAGACGGGAAATATGACGGTCGCATAGCCGGCGCGGGCGCCGCCAATGCGTCCGAGCAGCGTCAGGTAGGCGGCGAAAGCCATGACCGTCGATATGACGGCGAGGAAAACCAGCGAGCCGATATAAGAGGCGGTCGTCGCGAACACGAACGGCTCACCGAGTAGGAAGGCCAGGAACGCCGACCACAGAGTGCCATAAAGCATGCCCCAGGCGCTCGTTGAAACGAGCGGCAGGCCGCGGCGCTGGTTTGCGACGGAGACGAGATTACCGGCGCAGAAGCTCAGCGTGCCGCAGAGGCACAGCAGAAGGCCCACCAACGTGCCGCCGGAAAGCCCGTTCGCGGCGATTTCGGGAAAGAACATCAGCGCTATTCCGGCGAAGCCAATGATGCCGCCGGCGAGAATGCGCGGCGCCGGGCGCTCGCCGATGACCAAGGCACCGAGCACCATGTTGATGACCGAGGCGAGTGAGAAGACGACCGAGAGCAAGCCGCTGACGAGATAGCCGGCGCCGTAATAGAAAAACAGGAAGTTCGATGAGAAGATGAGGATGCCGAGCACAGCAAAGCGGAAATGATCGGTGATCGGAAAGCGGAGCCGCCGGCCGGAAAAGCCCGCCCAGGAAAACATCAGCAGCGTGGCGATGGCGAAGCGCCAGACCAGATTGACCTCGTTCGATACGCCGCTGCCGACCTGAAGTTCGATCGCGAACCACGATGCGCTCCAGGCAATGACCGTCAGCGCGTAAAGCCCGTAGTCGACCGGTTCGAAGGGGCGGTCGCGCGTCGTCGTGCGCATTTCCGCGTTAGCCGGTTCCGCGGCGCCGTTTGGTTCTCTTGTTACTGACATGCTAGCAATGGTCCGTTTTTGCGTGGTCCTCATGTAAGTGAGGCAGGCCCGAGCGGTCACCAGGATAATTGCGCTGGGGTACGCCGCTGGCGCTCCGATGTTGCAGGAGTTTGATATTGATAGGCTCCGTTCGCCGCGAAGCGATGATCACTATCGCCCGCCACGGAAGAACGACGTGTCCCCGCCCGCGGCGCGGCGATTGCAACAACAATGCCGGTCGTTGTAACCATTCCGGCCGCTTGATTTTGGAGGAGACGCAGCATGGACCGATTCACCGGCGGTTGCCTGTGCGGCAACGTCCGAATTGTCGCGTCGGGGCGCCCATACCGGGTCGGCCTTTGTCACTGTCTCGACTGCCGCAAGCATCATGGCGCCCTTTTTCACGCTTCCGCGATTTTTCCTGAGGATGCGGTGACGATCGATGGCGAAACACGCGACTACGCCGGGAGGTTTTTCTGTCCCCGCTGCGGCTCCTCCATTTTCGGACGCACCGCAGACGAAATCGAAGTAAACCTGGGGTCCCTGGATGCGCCTGACCAACTGATGCCAACCTACGAAAGCTGGATCATCCGTCGCGAGTCCTGGTTGCCGCCGTTTCCGCTCACCAGACGATACGAGCGCGATCGTGACGCCACGGATCGCTTTGAAGAATAAGGTCGCACGAACGGTGCGCCGGCGCGTCAGTCCGGAAGATCGGCCTTGCGGAAGCCGTCAATGAACTGCTCAAGCAGCGCAGCGTCGTGGAATGGCTCCGAAGCGATGATCACAGGCTAGTGGTCGCAGCGACAATCAACCCGCCCAAGACGGCAACATTGATGGTGAAGCCGGTACGAAGCGCTTCGCGTTCATCGCCGCTGTAGCGCCAGAAGTTGAGCGCCATGAAAGACGCCGCAATGGTGAATACGGCCAAGGCCGCGGCGGGAAAGGGTCCACCAAGGCCCGTTGCCAGGCAAAAGCCGCCTGCAATCTCCAGCACCGATCCGGCCGCGAGAAGAGGCCCGGGAGCAGGAAAGCCCCGCTCGGCCAGGGACGCTGCGATCGCCCGGAACCTGAGGAAATGCTCGGCGCCCGCCCAGATAAAGACGCCGCCGAGCAAAACCAATCCGAGGTGGTGGAAGAACGCGATCATTCCTTGCTGCCGTCCTGGGTGTAAACCGCAAGCTCGTAACCATCCGGGTCAGCGAAATGGAAGCGCCGGCCGCCGGGGAAGCCATAGATCGGCCTGACGATCTTGCCTCCCGCTTGCTCGACACGCTTGACCGTTCCCGGCAAATCATCGGCATAGAGAATGACGAGCGGGCCTCCTCCCGACCTCGCTGGACCAGCGGCAAAGCCACCTGACAAGCGCCCGTCGTTGAACTCGCAATATTGCGGGCCGTAGTCAGTGAAGGTCCAGCCGAACGCCTTTCCGTAGAAGTCGCGTGACCGCGGAATGTCTTTCACGTTGAATTCGACGTAGTCGATCCGTTGGTCGTTGTTGTTGCTCATGACGCATACCTCTCATGTGATGTACGACGCCGAAAGATAAGCACGCATCTCGCTTGCCGGATTGAACAAAACGGCCATCGACGTATGAGCCGCACACGGCGCTGCCGATGGCGATGCACGTGGCATCACCCCTCGCCTACCCTCTTCGTTCCGGCCGGAAGAAAACGACCGATTCTTGCAACCGTTCTCGATTGGAAGACGTTGTCTCGAGCGACGGCCGGGCGCAGCCGCTGCGCCGTAGGTTCACCGCCGCTAATCCGAAGGGGAGCGAGATGAGCGATCCCGTCCCAGCGCAGGCAACGGGTTCATTTCAGCAACGTCCAGCGTCGGCGCGGCTTCGCGGGAGCTTCGCCTCGGTGTGGGTGCATCGAATGGACCCGGCGGGCTCACCGCCAATCGTCGTCATGCCCGACGCAACGATCGATCTGCAATGGATCGGAGGCAGCTTGCGAATTGCTGGCCCCGACAAGGAGCCGCAGACCGAGGTTCTGGCAGCGGACGAGGTCGTGATCGGCTTGCGCTTCCATCCTGCCGCGGCGGCGGCATGGCTGGGCGTGCCGCAAGTCGAGCTGGTCGGCAAGAGGCTGTCGCTCGACGATTTGTGGGGGGCGCGCGCTCGCCGCCTCGCCAGCCGCGTGCGCGCCAGCGACAATCTCGAGGATCTGGCCTGCTCGCTTCAACAGGTCGTCGCCGAGGAGGTGGCTTCCCGCGCGCCAGACGTTCCCATGCAGGCGGCATATCGCTTGATCGAGCGCGGGCCGCCAACCGACGCGCCGCTCGTCCCTTGGTTGATGCGCGCGCTCGAGATGAGCGAAAGGACGTTGCGCCGGCGCTTCGACGAGAGCTTCGGCTATGGTCCCAAGACGCTTGACCGTATCCTCCGCTACCAGCGCTTTCTGCGGCTTTCGAGCTACTCCAGCAGCTCCACCGCCATGCTGGCAGCCGAGGCGGGCTATTCCGATCAGGCGCATCTTGTCCGCGAGAGCCGCCGCCTGACGGGAAGCACCCCGCGACAGATTCATCACCTGCTGCACAACGAGTGAAACCTCGGCGCGTCCTTCGACTTGGCGGCACGCTGTTGGCCGTTTTGTTCAAGTCTTCACTGTCGCCCGACTTTATTCATGGTGTCTCCGATAACCAGAGGAGACTGCCATGAAACCGCGCATTTCGGTTTTGACTATCGCTGTCGCCGACCTCGAGAGTTCTCTCGCGTTCTACCGCGACGGTCTCGGCTTGCCGACGGAAGGGATCATCGGCCGCGAGTTCGAGCACGGCGCCGTCGCGTTCTTCACGCTGTCCGGCGGGTTGAAGCTCGCGATCTGGGCTCAGGACGACCTCGCCTACGACACCGGCCTGCCCAAGGCGCCGATTACCTCGACCTGGTTCACAATCGGCCACAACGTTGTGCGCCGCGAGGAAGTCGATCAAGTGATGGATGAGGCCGCCCGCGCCGGAGCCGAGATCATCAAGCCTGCCCGGGACACGTTCTTTGGCGGATATGCCGGATACTTCCGCGACCCGAACGGACATCTGTGGGAGGTCGTCTGGAACCCCGCCAACATACCGAGTGAGGATCCTCTTTAAGGGCGGCGCGGGCCTGCAGTCTCGAACCGCGTTAGTCATCCCCGGCGCTGGCAAATTCTGTCGGCATCGGGCGGCGAGCGGCCATGCTTTCCCAAGCAACGAGGACAGTGTGACGGCAGGCCACCAGCACAATCTTAAGGGCTGACTATGTTGCTCTATCCAGATTCGCCTCGCCTGCATGACGCATCATGCGGCGAAAGCTCATTGAGATATGCGCCCGCCTTATGTGCCCAATGGACTCCCAGTCGCCGATCTCGGCGGCGGCAAGGACCTCTTCCATTTCGCGGCGGAACGCGGTGAACTCCTCGACAAGGCCCAATTGCGGCATCATCTTCAGGACGACGCGCGCGACTTGAAAATACAGGCGCTCGCTGATCTCGCGTAGCGGCTGGTTGCCGGTCATCGCGGTGAGCTCGTAGAAAAAATCCATATTGAGGCGCAGGAAAGCGCGCTGGTCGGGATTGAGTATATCGGAATCGCAGCGCGCGATGAGCGCCCTTATCCGGTCGAGATCGTCCGCCGTGCGCGGGATCGGCGAGAGCTTGCCGACGAGCAGCGCCAGCTCCAGGCGCAGGTGATAGACCTGTTGCAATTCCTCGATATCGACATCGGTGACGATCGTGCCGACGCCATGGACGGACTGAACCAGACCTTCGGATTCAAGGCGTGCCAGGACGCGTCGTACCGGCGTGCGACTGATCTGGAACTCCTGGGCAAGTTCTTCCTCGGAGAGATGGCTTCCCGGTGCATAGTCGAGCAGGCAGATGCGGTCGCGCAGTATCCGGTAAATGCGCTCGAACCGTTCCCGCGCCGAGAGCGGGCGCGGCGGCGCGGCGGTCACGGCCATGGGGGTGGCATCTTTCTCAAGCGTCACCCAGCCTCCAGGACAGCGTGCAGGAACTGCCGTGTCCGCTCGTTCTTGGGGGCGCCGAACAACTCGCTTGGCGGTCCCTGCTCGCAAATCTTGCCCGCGTGGAAAAAGCAGACGCGATCGGAGAATTCCTTGGCAAATCCCATCTGGTGGGTGACCATCAGCATGGTGAGGTCATGCTCCCTACCAAGTTTTCGGATGACTTCAAGCACTTCGCCGACAAGTTCGGGGTCGAGGGCCGAGGTCACCTCGTCGAACAGCATGATCTTGGGCCGCATGGCGCAAGCGCGTGCGATGGCGACACGCTGCTGCTGACCGCCGGAGAGCTGCGAGGGATAGTGGTCCTTCTTCTCCGACAAGCCGACCATGTCGAGCAGCTCGGCGGCACGCGCCTCCGCATCGGCCCGCTTCATGCCGAGCACGGTTATCGGTGCCTCTATGCAGTTCTGCATCGCCGTCATGTGCGGAAACAGGTTGAACGACTGGAACACCATGCCGATCTTGGCGCGGATCTTGCGGATATGTGCGAGATCGGCGGGAACAAGCTTGCCGTTCCTCTCCATATGGGTGAGCGGCTCGCCTTCGACCCAGATGACGCCGTCATTGATCGTCTCCAGCGTCATCAGCATGCGCAGCACCGTCGTTTTGCCGGAACCGGACGGGCCGATGATGGAGACCTTTTCGCCGCGTGCTATTTCCAGATTAAGCCCGTCGAGAACGGTTAACGTGCCGTAGCGTTTCGATACATTGTCGAAGCGGACCATCGGTTGTTCCGTCATCGCATGGTCCTCCGGTTGAGCAGGCCTTCGAGGGAGCGAATGAGCGCGGCAGAAACCAGGCTCATGGCAAGGAAGAAGAGGCCGACCAGCGTCATCGGCTCGGTGTAGCGGAAGGTTTCGGAGCCGATGATCTTGGCCGTCTGCATCAGCTCCAGCACGGCGATTGCGGAAAGCAACGGCGTCTCCTTGAACAAGGCAACCAGATAGTTGCCGAGCGCCGGAACGATCGGCGGGATCGCCTGCGGAATGATGATGTCGCGGAACGTCGTCCAGGCCGACAGATTGAGTGCGACCGAGGCTTCCCACTGGCCGCGATGGATGTTGTCGAAACCGGCGCGATAGACCTCGGAGCAATAGGCAGCGTAGTGGATGCCGATGGCAAGCACCCCGGCGGTGAAGGCGTCGAGCACGACACCGAATTTCGGAAAGACGAAATAGAGAAAGAATATCTGGATCAGCAGCGGGGTCGAACGGATCAGTTCGACCAACACCGAAATTGTCCAGCCGGTCCATGGCACGGCGATGCGGACGACGGCCAGAACCAAGCCAAGCGAGGCGGCAAGTGCAAAGCCGATCAGCGTCGCCTCGATGGAGACGATGGCAGCGCGGGCGAGCACCGGCAGGATTTCAAAAGCAAATGCCCAGTCCCAGATCATGCTGCCTTCCCCCGCGCCAGTCCGAGCGACGCCCGCCTTTCGAGAAGCCGCATGCCGATGGTGAGAACCAGCGACATTGCCAGGTACATCAAGAGGACGAGCGTAAAGATCGGAATGGTCTTGAACGTGTTCTGGTTCATTTGTTGCGCCTTGAAGGCGAGGTCCGAGAGCGTGATTAGCGAAACAAGCGCTGTCGATTTCAGAAGCTCGATGAACAGATTGCCCCAGGGTGGGATCATGGCGACAAAGGCCTGCGGCAGGATGATCCGGCGCAACATCTGTGGGCGGCTCATGTTCAATGCCGTACACGCCTCCCACTGGCCGCGAGCTACCGACAGGATCGCACCGCGCACGACCTCCGACCCGTAGGCGCCGACATTCAGGCCGAGCGCCAGCACTGCCACCACGAAAGCGTTGATCGTGACGCCGAATTGCGGCAGCACGAAAAACAGCCAGAACAATTGCACCAGCGCCGACGTTCCGCGGAAGATCTCGACATAAACCGTGGCCAGCCATCTGAGCGGCGTCGGGCCGTACATCCTTGCAAGTGCTGCAAGCACGCCCATGACTATTGCAAGCAGGCTGCCGAGGACGGCGATCTCGATTGTCAGGACCGCGCCTTGCAGCAGCCCCGGCATGAACACTCTATAGCTTTCCTGTGTTGCCAAGGCGCCGATCACGACAAGCGCGATGACCAGCATGGCAACGAGCGTACGGATTCCCATGCGATTCCCCCGGGGAAAAAAGGGCGGCGCTTTCGCGCCGCCAGCAGTTGGGAACCTATTTGCCTGCGCAGAGCTCTGCGGTGGTCTTGTTGGGGAGATAATCCTTGCCGAAGCCGAGCGGCTCGACCAGCGCGATGTGCTCCGGCGAACCGAGGAACTTCTTCAGCTCGGCGTTGAACGCCTCCAGCAGATCGGTATCTTCCTTGCGGAAGCCGAAGCCGCCATGGCCTTTTACCGACTTGCCGGCAACCTCGCCGAACGGCTTTGTCGATTCGACGCCGTCGGCCTTCTTGGCCATGTCGGCGATCGAAAGAGCGGTCAGCGCGGCAGCATCGGCGCGGCCCGACTGAACGGCGGCGACCAGGCTGGACTGGTCAGGCAAGGAGACGATCTGCCCATCGGCAACGCCCGCGTCCTTGGCGAAGCCGCCTTCGACGGCGCCGGCCATCACGGCAAGCTTGAGATCCGGGTTGTCCTTGATGCTGGAAAAGTCCTTCAAGCCCTTCGGGTTGCCTTTTGCCACCAACAAAGCCTCGCCGATGCCGTAGGAAGGCTCGGAGTAGTTGATCTCGGCGCAGCGCTTCGGAGTGATGAACATGCCGGCGGCGATGATGTCGAAGCGGCCGGCCTTGAGACCCGGAATGAGCGAGCCGAATTCGGTCAGCACGCCGTCGACCTGCGAGATGCCCAGCTTGGCGAGCACCGCCTTGGCGACTTCAGGGGCCTCGCCGGTCAGCTTGCCGTCTGGCGTGGCGTAACCGAACGGCGCCTCGTTGGCGAAACCGACGCGGATGTAGCCGTCCTTCTTGGCCCGTTCGAGGGTGGTTTCCGCGTGAGCGGACAGCGACGTCAATGACGTCGCGGCGAGCGCGATGCAGGCAGCCGCTTTCACGACCATACGGCGCGATACCGATGAATTGAACATGCTTTTCTCCCATTGGACAACTGATGGATGGTTCCCAGGGCGCGGCCTTCTTCGAGGTCGACGCCTGCTTGATAAGACGTATACAACTGCCCTAGACATTTCGCAAGCAGAGATATAGAAACCAAGAAAATTCGACGATAATTCGTAGTTAGCCAATAAATCGATGTCGAGTTGTGCACAATTTGGCCTGTTTGCTTTTTTACGAAAGGGCAAACAGCGTACCTGGAAGGCAGGATTTCGGTGGCGACCGCGGACGGGCTCGGGACATTCACGCAAGCGGAGTATGGGCAGCGCCTCGCCGGCGTGAAGACACGCATGCAAAAAGCCGGCTTCGATCTCATCGTCTGTCAGGATCCAGCCAACATGTGCTGGTTGACCGGCTATAACGGATGGTCGTTCTACGTTCCGCAGTGCGTGCTCGTCCATCTGGAGGAGGACCGGCCGATCTGGTTCGGCAGGGCGCAGGATGCCAAGAGCGCACGCCTGACCACCGGCCTGCCCGAGACAAACATCGTGCCGTTCTCGGAACGGCTGGTGCAGCAGCCGGTCGAACACCCCTATGACGAACTCGCCCAACTGATCCGGTCGCGCGGTTGGGGAAAGGCCCGTATCGGCGTCGAGATGGACGCGCATTATTACACTGCGCGCTGCCACGCCCACCTTGTCGAGGGGCTGTCCGACGCGCACTTCGCCAACAACCACGATCTCGTCAACTGGGCGCGGCTGGTGAAATCCGAAGCCGAGCTAGTGCTGATCCGCGAGGCGGGTGCGATCTGCACGCATGCCATGAACCGCGCCATCGAGAAAATGCGGCCTGGCGTGCCTCAGAACCATGTCATTGCGGAAATCTATCACGCACAGATTATGGGCGTGCCCGGAGCGGGCGGCGACTATGCCGCGATCTGTCCGCTGATGCCCGTTGGCGAGGGCACCAGCACGCCGCACCTGACGTGGTCCGACGCGCCGCTGCCGGACAGCGGCCTCGCCATTCTGGAGATCGCCGGCGTGCGGCGCCGCTATCATGCAGCGCTGACCCGAACGGTACATTTCGGCAAGCCGCCGCAAGCCATCCTCGACATGGCCAAGGCGATCGTCGAGGGCGTCGATGCTGGCCTCGAGAAGGCGCGCCCCGGCAACACCGCCGAACAGGTGGAAGCCGCCTGGCAGGCAGTCTTGAGGAAGAACGGGCTGAAGAAAGACAGCCGCGTCGGCTATCCGGTCGGACTCGCCTACCCGCCCGATTGGGGCGAGCGTACCGCGAGTCTTCGTCCCGGCGACACCACCGAGATGCAGCCTGGGATGTGCTTCCATTTCATGGCCGGCGTCTGGCTCGACGATTTCGGCATCGCCATCTCGGAATCGTTCGTCGTCACGGAACGTGGCGGCGAACGCCTCTGCGATGTGGCGCGCGAACTCATCGTCATCGACTGACATGGCGGCCGGGAAACCGGCTGCCGAAAAGACCATGCCCGCCAGCAAGCCGGCAACAAGCACGAGGACGCCCGATGGACCGCAATCCGTTTTCCGAAGCCGAAATCGCCAGCCGCCTGGCAAAGGTCCGTACTGCACTGGTCGAACGCGAGCTCGACGCGGCGGTGTTTGCCTCGCCGGAGAACGTCTTCTATCTCACCGGGCTCGATCACTGGGGGTATTTTGCCCCTCACCTGCTGATCGTCCCGCTCCGGGGAAACCCCGTCCTGGTCACCCGCTCGATGGAAAAGGTGACGATCGAGAATCAGGTGAAGGCAGCGGAATTCCGTGGCCATTCGGACAGCGAAACGGCGGCCGACCTTGCCGCGCGGGTGCTTACAGAGCTTGGCCTGTCCGGCAAGCGGATCGGCCTCGAATACTGGACGGCCGGCCTTAGCCATGGACTTGCCGTGGCGCTCCAGATGCAAGCAGATGCAAAGTGGAGCGATGTCTCCGGTCTGATCGACAAGATGCGGCGGGTGAAGAGCGCCGAAGAACAGGCGCTGATGCGGCGGGCCGCCAAGGTGACGGACGCCGCCGCCGGTGCCGCGATCGCCGCGATCTCCGATGGCGCTTCCGAACAGGAGGTCGCCGCCCAATGTGTTGCGGCAATGATCCGCGCCGGCGGTCATGCGCCGGGCTTCGGACCGTTCATCCGCCCGGCCGCGCGCCTGGGTGAAGAGCACACGACCTGGGGCGACGGGATCTACCGCAAGGGCGAGCCGGTCTTTGTCGAACTGTCCGGGTGCATCTCGCGCTACCACGCCCCGCTCGGCCGGCTTGTTCGGATCGGCCACATCAGCGACGAAGACGCCGCAATGGCGGAGGTGACCGCCAAGGCGTTCAACGCGGTCATCGAGGCGCTGCGGCCGGGCGCCAAGGCGCGCGATGTCTACGCCGCCTGGCAGGCCGTCGCCGACGAGGCCGGTCTTTCCCACTATCGCCGCCATCACTGCGGTTACCTTGTCGGCGCCGGCCAGCCGCCGTCATGGACCGGCGGCAATTCGGTGACCGGCTTGAGGCACGATTCCGACCTCGAGATCGAGACCGGGATGGGCTTCCACATCCTGTCGTGGCTGATGGGAACGGGTCGCGGCAATGACTTCGTCTCCAACACGGTGCTTTTGACCGATGCGGGTGCCGAAGTGCTCACCCGCACGCCGGCCGGCCCGATCGTTCGATAGGCCTGCACACATGGCGCGCTACTCGGCATTTTCGATTTTACGCAACGCGCTGTCCGGCCAGAAGAATTGGCAGCGCGCCTGGCGGGCAGCGGAGCCAAAATCTTCCTATGACGTGATCGTTATTGGCGGCGGCGGACACGGCCTCGCCACCGCCTTCTACCTCGCCGAGAACCACGGCATCCGTAACGTCGCGGTGCTCGAAAAGGGTTATGTCGGCGGCGGCAATGTCGGCCGCAACACCACCGTCATCCGCTCCAACTACCTGCTCGACGGCAACACCCAGTTCTACGAATTCTCGATGAAGCTCTGGGAGGGCATGTCGCGGGCGCTGAATTTCAACGTCATGTTCTCGCAGCGCGGCCAGCTCGTCACAGCGCATTCCGCCGATCAGCTCGACAGCTTCAGCCACCGGGCCAATGTCATGCGGCTGAACGGCATCGATGCCGATATCCTCGACCGGGAAGAAGTGCGCAGGCTGGTGCCCTATCTCGATTTTTCCGACACCGCCCGCTTTCCGATCCATGGCGCTATCTTCCAGGGCCGGGCGGGCACGGCGCGCCACGACGCCGTCGCCTGGGGCTATGCGCGCGCCGCCGACGGCCATGGCGTCGACATCATCCAGAACTGCGAAGTGACAGGCTTCGTCCGCGACGGCGACAGCATCGTCGGCGTCGAAACGACGAAAGGCCGGATCGGCGCCGGCAAGATCGGTCTCGCTGTTGCCGGTCATACATCCGTGCTCGGTGCCAAGGCCGGCCTTGAACTGCCGATCGAAAGCCATGTCCTGCAAGCCTTTGTCACCGAACCGCTGAAGCCGTTGGTAGACCAAGTCGTCGCCTATGGCGCCGACCATTTCTACGTCAGCCAGTCCGACAAGGGCGGGCTGGTCTTCGGCGGCAATCTCGACGGCTACAATTCCTACGCCCAGCGCGGCAATCTCGGCGTCGTGCGCGAAGTGGCGGAGGCGGCGATTGCGCTGATGCCGTGCATTTCGCGCGTCCGCCTGCTGCGCCACTGGGGCGGCGTCATGGACATGACTCCCGATGCCAGCCCGATCATCTGCCCGACGCCGATCGACGGCCTCTATCTCAACGGCGGCTGGTGCTACGGCGGCTTCAAGGCGACGCCGGCTTCCGGCTGGTGCTTCGCCCACACGATCGCCACCGGCAAGCCGCATCCCTTGATCGCGGCCTACGGGCTCGATCGTTTCCGCACCGGCCACACGCTCGACGAAGCCGGCGTCGGTCCTTCCGCCTGGCTGCAATAGGAGGCGGAACAAAATGCTGCTCATCGAATGCCCCTGCTGCGGCCCGCGCGACCATGACGAGTTCCGCTATGGCGGCGATGCCTCGGTCACGCGTCCGGCCCATGACGATCCCGATCCGGAGGCCTGGTACCGTTATGTCTATGTCAGGACAAACCCGGCCGGCCTGCACCGTGAATTCTGGCAACACGTGACCGGTTGCCGGCAATGGCTGGTGGTCGAACGCGACACACGCAACCACGCCATCACAGCCGTCGACTTCGCCAGAAAATTGCGGGCCACGAAATCAACTCTCAGGAAATCACCGGCATGAGTTCGAACCGCAAACGACTGTCGGTGGGTGGCCGCATCGTCCGCGAGCGGCCGGTCGAGTTTACTTTCGACGGCCGCAAGCTGGCTGGATATCGCGGCGACACGCTTGCCTCCGCGCTGCTCGCCAATGGCGTCACCCTGGTCGGTCGCAGCTTCAAATATCATCGACCGCGCGGCATTTTTTCCGCCGGGCCCGAAGAGCCGAATGCGCTGGTTACGCTCGGGAGCGCCGGCAGGCGCGAGCCGAACCTGCCGGCGACGACACTGGAACTCGCCGACGGCATGGTCGTGGAGAGTCAGAACCGCTGGCCATCGCTTGCCTTCGACGTGCAAAGCGTCAACGGGCTGTTGGCACCATTTCTGTCCGCCGGCTTCTACTACAAGACCTTCATGGGCCCGACGCGCCGCGCCTGGATGTTCTACGAACATTTCATCCGCAAGGCGGCCGGCCTGGGTAGGGCCGGCACCGACGCTGATCCCGACCGCTACGAGGTTCGTCATGCCTTCGCCGATGTCGCCATCGTCGGCGGCGGCCCGGCGGGATTGTCGGCAGCGCGGGCGGCCGCCGCGGCCGGCGCGCGGGTCGCGCTGATCGAGCAGGATTTCCTGCTTGGCGGCCAGCTTCTGGCGGAACCGTCCGACAGCGCAGCGGCCTCATGGCTGAGGCAGGCCGAGGCCGAGTTGGAGGGCTTCGAAACCGTCGCGCTGATGAAGCGGACGACCGCTTTCGGCAGCTATGACGGCAATGTCCTTGGACTGGTCGAACAGCGCGATCCAACCGATCCGCTGCCGAATGGCGAGGCCCGGCAAACGGTCACCATGCTGCGCGCCCGTTCGATCGTTTTCGCCACCGGCGCCATCGAGCGGCCGATGGTGTTCTCGAACAATGACCGGCCCGGTGTCATGCTTGCCTCGGCCGCCCGGACCTATCTCAATCGATTCGCCGTCCTGCCGGGCAAAAAAATCGTCGTCGCCACCAACAATGACGGTGCCTGGCGCACCGCCTTCGACTATGCCGTAGCCGGCGCGAAGGTGACGATTGCGGATCTTCGCGCAGTCCCGCCAGCAGCACTTGCCGCAGAAGCCGCACGGCTCGGCGTAATGATACGGGCCGGGACGCGGATCGTCGACCTGCGTGGCGGCCATGCCGTCAGGGACACAACGCTCAACGGGCCGGACGGCCCGTCCTCGGCCGCCTGCGACCTGGTCTGCGTGTCCGGCGGCTGGTCGCCAACCGTGCATCTCACCTCGCACCTTGGTGTCAAACCTGTCTATCGCGACGACATCGGCGGCTTCGTGCTGGGCGCGTTTCCGGCCGGCCGGTTCGGCGCCGGCGCGATGATGGGGGCCCATGCAACTGCCGAAGCCATCGAGGAAGGTCATCGCGCCGGCATCGACGCGGCAGCCTCCTGTGGCAAGTCGGCGCCGGTGTCCGCTCCGTCCAAACTCGATCTGGACCAGACCGCCACGATTTCGCTTCGCGAAGCCCCTTCCGTCGATCGTGGAAAAGCCTTCGTCGATTTCCAGATGGACGTGACGACAAAGGACATCGAACTCGCCCATCGCGAAGGCTATGAATCGGTCGAGCACCTGAAGCGCTACACCACGCTCGGCATGGGCACCGATCAGGGCAAGACCAGCAATTTTCCCGCACTTGCCGCCATGGCAGCGCTGCGCAACGCAACGATTCCTGAGACCGGCACCACGACCTTCCGCCCGCCCTATACGCCGGTTGCCATCGGGGCGCTTGCCGGGCGCGCCATCGGCCATCATTTCAAGCCGATCCGCCGCACGCCGATGCACGACTGGCACATGGCGAACGGCGCCGAGATGCTCGAGGTCGGGCTCTGGATGCGGCCCTATTTCTACCGGCAGTCGGGGCGCGACGTGAGCGAGGCCTATGTCGCCGAAATGCGTACCGTACGTCAGGCGGCGGGCCTTATGGACATTTCCACCCTTGGCAAGATCGATGTCCAGGGCCCGGATGCGGCGATATTCCTGGATCGCGTCTACGCCAACGGCTTTGCCAAACTGGCGGTAGGCCGCGCCCGCTACGGCGTCATGCTGCGCGACGACGGCATTGTCTTCGACGACGGCACCACGACGCGGCTGGCGGAAAACCGGTTCTTCATGACGACCTCGACCGCCAAGGCCGCCGATGTGCTGTCGCGTCTCGAATTCCTGCTCGACACGGCCTGGCCGGATTTGCGCGTGGCCGTGACCTCGGTCAGCGATGAATGGGCGGCGATGTCGGTTGCCGGGCCTAACAGCCGCGCAATCCTCAGCGCTGCTTTTCCTGGTCTCGACGTCTCCGACGCGGCGCTTCCGCATATGGGGCTACTCGAAAGCGAGTGGGAGGGCCGTTGGCTCCGCATCCTGCGTCTTAGTTATTCCGGCGAGCGTGCTTACGAAGTCTATGTCGGCGCCACTGCAGGTGAACAGCTCTGGAGTCGCTTGCTCGAAGCCGGCAGACTGTTCGACCTGAAGCCTTACGGCGTCGAGGCGCTTGGCGCGCTGCGCGTCGAAAAGGGCCATGTCGCCGGACCAGAGATCGATGGGCGCACGACACTCGACGATCTCGGCCTCGGCCGCATGGTCGGCAAGCGCAGCAGCTTCGTCGGCGACGTCCTGCGATGGCGCCCTGCCCTCCAGGCGCCCAACCGGCAGCGTCTGGTCGGACTGGAATGCATCGAGGACGGAAAACGCCTGCGCGGCGGCGCCATCCTGTTCCTGCCGGATGAGAAACCCTATGGCCATGGGCGCGGTCGCGTCACCTCCGTCACTTTCAGCCCCGAACGCGGCCATTATGTCGGGCTGGCCCTGCTTGCCGGTGATGTCGCGGCAGAAGGAAGCGAGGTCGTGGCGGTCTATCCGATGAAGGCCGAAACGGTTCGCGCCCGCGTTGTCTCGCCGGTATTCATCGATCCGCAGGGAGAACGGCTGCATGGCTAGCTTGACCTCTTCGCGGGATTTCAGCCTGTCCGTGGCCGATTGTCCGCTTATCCAGATCGAGGGCTGGGACGCGACACTGAGACAATTCGAAAAGAGCGTCTTGGCGTCGCTCGGCAAGAAACTTCCCGCTTCGGTCGGAGAGACGGTTCGCCACAAGGGCCTTTTAACCATCCGCGTTGCACCTCGCCGCCTTTGGCTGGCTCTCGACGAAGGCACGCAAGCGCCAGCCCTTGTCGTAGACCCCGATCTCGGCTGTTCCGTTCCCCTCGGGGAAGGTCGTGTTCGTTTGAAAATGGCCGGCCCTGGTATCGCAAGGCTTCTGTCCGGCTGCATTGCCGTCGACTGGCACGCGCCGGCCGCCGCTCCGGTCCGCGCCGTGCTGACATCCTTCCATCATGTCTCCGTGCTCTTCCTGCGCACCGGCGAGACCGCGTGCGAACTCATCGTGCCGCGAAGTTTTGCCCGCAGCCTCACGGATTGGATTGCCGGCGGCTAATACCGGTTCCTCGGGCAAGGACCGGCTTTAGGGGCGATCCAAGCCGCCATCATGAAGCCATCTACTCTCTTGCTGGCCATTCTTGCAGAAGCGTAATCCCATACTTCGGCGCGGCTGCTTTGAGCCGCTCGATATCGGCAGGCGTTGGCGGCCCGACCACTTCTCCCTTGCCGAGTTCATGGCCACCTTCGGCGAGAAACTGCTCGAACACACTTGGCGTGTCTATCAGGATATAGCGAACGAGCTGATTGCCGGGATTCATAAGCTGGTGCGGGATGCCACGCTTCAAAAACATGCTCTCGCCGGGCGAGAGCGTTCGGATCACACCGTCCACGAGTGCGGTCAACTTCCCTTCGATGACGTAGACCGTCTCGTCGTCATTCGCATGAACATGGATTGGCGTTTTCGTGTGCCCGTCGCTTCTGTTTTCGAAGAGACTCAACGAGCCTCCCGTCTGTTCGCCGGAGACCAGTCGCTTCATGACGATGCCTGCGAGCACGAATTCTTTTGGTTCAACATCCGTCATTGATCCAATCCTGCCAGGCACATTTGGAGGGCCGTCAAGCGGACGAACCGCGCCGCGACATCCGGCAAACGTCGAACGGGCTCATGCGTTCCCGGTCGCTGGAGTTCCCTCTTCCCAAGCTCCGTTTGGACGAAAAGCCGGCTTCGTTCTTCCCGGACTTGCTGGTCGACACCGACATCCGCCAATTCGAGGGCGCCGCTGAGGTCCGCCTAACTGACGGCGAAGCTGCAACGGGCTGCCAGGCTCTCGCCAGGCCCAAGCACCGACAGTCCATTCCATTTGTCGATCGAACCACGATTGTGAGCATCGACAGCATGACTGAGCGGCTCAAAACAGAAGAAGTCGCTCTCCTTCGATGGCGAATAGACCAGGTAAAAATTCAAGGGCGATGAAGCTTCAATCCGCAGGCTGCAACTGTGCTCCGGCCACGATATCGTGGCGACGCCGTCCCAACCGGCAAACAGATTGTTTATCCATCCACTCGGCAACACGACTGGGGCGCCGAAATCCCAATCGGGACGGGTTTTGATATCCACAAACCGTTCGGGGAGATGGTTGAGCAGTTCGAGACAAACCTGCGAGGCCGGCGCATGAAGCGCGGTTCGTGCCGTTCTCGGGAACCATGGATGGATGCCAAGCCCGAACGGCAATCTGATCGAGGCCCGATTGACGATGCGAAGTTTCAGCTCGAGCCCCTGTCCGGTCAGAGCGTAGCGCACCTCGGCGCGATATCGATATGGGCCGGGTCCGTTGCTGATGAGCGACAGCTTTGCGTTGTCTTGCGCTACGCTGTCGACGTCCCACTCGCGCGAAAATCCATTGCCGTGAATGGGAAATGGCTCGCCTGCAACATTGGCAGGCAGTTCGTGGAATTTGGAGTCGAATGTGAATCCGCCGCCTGAGATGCGATTTGACCACGGCAAAAGCAGGTTGCAGGCAAGATCGACCGGGTTGCTGCTCCCGCCGTTTGGCCAAGGCCGGAAGATCGGCACGCGCCCATAGTCCAGTCTCGCAAGACCTGCCCCAAGCGACGGGACGATTTCAGCGGACAGGTCTCCGCTTCTGATCTTGATGGTCCCGACCATCAGCTTCAGACGGTGTCGACCTTGGCAGCGGCGATCGGCTGTTGATGGCGGCCTTTGCGAGCCACTGCAAGAAGGTCGTTCGACGCGATCCCGATGAGCGCCTTCATCTGATCGTGAGCGTCGTCGGCCCTGCGCATCCTAATTGCCTCCAGCACGTCGCCATGCGCGCTCAGTGTCTGCTGGTAATTAGCGGTGGCCGATGTGGTCAATCGGAAGGAGAAGCTGAGGGCGGCCGCAAGCATATTGCCGAGATTGGCGAATACCGGGTTGCGGCTGGCACGAAGGATGGCCGTATGAAACCTGACGTCGGCATCGAGACACGCAGCAAGATCGTCCTGCGGAGCAATGCGCATGGCTTCATACGCCGCTTCGATGACTGCGAGATCGCCTGACGTCGCCATCTTGGCCGCAAGTTGGGCGGCAGCGGGTTCAATGACCAGCCGCGCCTCGATCAATCCCCGAACGAAATCGAGATCGGGCTCGATATCGCGCATCCATTCCAAAACCTGTGCATCCAGCCTGTTCCATTCGCTCGACACGCGCACACGCGTCCCGGCCCGCTTGCGTGCCTCGATCAATCCTTTCGCCGAAAGCGTCAGAAGAGCATCGCGAAGCGCGGTGCGGCTCGCCCCGTAGATGACGCAAAGTTCGGCTTCCGTCGGCAGGACGGAGTGCTGCGCGTAGGAGCCGGCGAGGATTCGCTGTCCGAGATCGCGTGCGATGCGATCCTTGAGCGATGACGTGGCGCCCTCTGCGGCAGGAATGTCCTGCGTGCCTTGGCCAGTCGAAGCGATCGCCGCGTCCATCGTCATGTCCTGTTCAAGTGGTACTCGGCAATTACCACAGCAAGTATCAGCAGCGAGCCCTTGGCAAGCAACTGATAGAAGGTTGGCACGGACGTCAGTATCATTCCGTTGTTGAGGACGCCAATGATGGCGACGCCCAGCAGCGCGCCGATGATCGTACCCTTCCCGCCCTGCAAGGCGCAGCCACCCAGCACGGCCGCTGTGATGGCCTCGAGTTCCAGACCTTGGGATCCGGATACGGGCTGCCCCGAGCCGGTACGGGCAGCCAACAGAATCCCGGCCAATCCGGCTGCCACTCCACTCATGATGTAGATGCCGACGCGGTAGCGATTGATATTGATGCCGGAGAAGCGTGCGACAACGGGATTGCCGCCCAGGGCATAGATGTTGCGGCCAACGATCGAGCGGGCAAGGAAGAGATGGAAGACGATCGCGGTCAGCAAAAGAATCCAGATCAGCAGAGGCAGGCCGAGGATTCGTCCGATCCCGATGAAGCGGAAAGTGTCGCTGAAAATCGCGATCGATTGCCCATCGGATATGATGAACGCGATGCCGCGGAAGATCGCCATCGTACCGAGAGTTGCGATGACAGCGTTGACCCGCCCATAGGTGATGATGATGCCGTTCACGAGGCCGGCAAGACCGCCCAGGACCAGGCCGGCAAGAATGCCCGCGGCGGGTGATCCGGTGGCCTGGATGGCCATTGCCGTCGATACTGTGGTCAGACCGACAATTGCGCCGACGGCAATATCGAGCCCTCCGGCGACGATGACCACGGTCTGGCTCATCGCCAGAACGCCCAGGATGGTAATGCCTAGACCGATGTTCAGCAGGTTTCGGCCCGAGAAGAACACGTCGCCTCTCAGGGTGCCGAAAATGAGCACGAGAATGGCGAGAGCAACAAGAAGGCTTATGTTGTGAATGCCGATGCGCTCTGCGATGCGCAAGGAAGCGCGCCTTTTGCCGGTTTGTGTTGTTGCTGTGCTGAGCTCAAGGCTGTTCACTGAATTTGTCCTCCGAGCGATGCTACAGATTGCGGCATGGCGTGTTTCAGGATCGTGGTCTCGTCGATGTCAGGGCGGGAAAGTTCGGCCGTGATCCGACCTCCAGCCATGACAAGCACCCTGTCCGCGAGCCCGATCAGTTCCGGCATTTCTGAGGAAATCAGGATGATGCCGATGCCGCTGGCGGCGAGTTCGTCGATCAGGCGATAGATTTCCGCCTTGGCGCCGATGTCGATGCCGCGGGTTGGCTCGTCGAGGATGAGAAGCATCGGCTGCCGCGCAAGCCAGCGCGCGAGAACGACCTTCTGTTGATTGCCACCCGACAGTTTGGAAACCTCTTCGTCGAGGTTGGGTGCTTTGATCGACATCTTTGCTGCAAGCGGTGAGACGATCTCCAGAGCCTTGCGCCGGTTGAAGAAACCGAAGGTCGACGTCTTGTCGGGCACGCACAGCGAGGCATTGTCAAGAATGCTTCGGAACAACAGCAGGGCTTCGTGCTTGCGGTCTTCCGGGGCAAAGCCGATGCCCGCCACGATCGCTGCATGCGGACTGTTAGGGCCAACGGACACGCCGTTCATCGTTATGCTTCCGTCGACGCGCCTATCATAGCCGACAATCGCCTTTGCCAGTTCGGATCGACCCGCACCCATAAGGCCGGCAATGCCGAGCACCTCGCCACGGCGGACCTTGAGGCTCACATCGGTGACCTGGTCGGTGGTCAGGCCCGTCACCTCAAGCAACGGTTTTCCCGATTGCCACGTCTCGCGTGTAAACAGATCGGCAATGTCGCGGCCGACCATGAGCTTGGCTATGGTCTGCTCGCTGGCACCGGCCGCGGGGGAATCATCGACCAGCCGGCCGTCCCGCAAAACGACAATGCGATCCGCAAGGTCGATGACCTCGTTCAGCCTGTGAGAGATGTAGACGATCGAAGTGCCCTCTTCGCGCAGCCGGCGAATTACTGAAAACAGACGGCGCGCTTCGTCGTCGGTCAGCGACGAGGTCGGCTCATCGAATGCGATCAGCCGGCCGCCGGCACGTATGGCGCGCATGATTTCGATCATCTGGCGCTGTGCCGGACCGAGTGTGCTGCAGAGTTGACGCGGCCGCATATCCTGCTGCATGCCGAAGGTCGCAAGCACCTTATCGGTCTGGTCCTCGAGCCTGTGCCAGTCGAGCAGGACGCCTGCCAGCCGCGGCAGTTCGCCGACGAAAATGTTCTCGGCCACGGTCAGGTTCGGAACGATCTCCGGCTCCTGATGGATGACGCGTATTCCGGCTCTGTGGCTGTCGCGCGGTTCGCTGAAAACGATCGGCGTGGAGCCATGCAGCACGATGCCGGTGTCCGGTGCGAACACGCCCTCGAGAATTCGCATCATTGTCGACTTGCCGGCGCCATTCTCGCCAACCAGGGCAAGCACCTCTCCTGGCCGAAAGGCAATCGAGACATTGTCGAGCGCCTGCACGACGCCGAAGCGCTTCGATATCCTATCGAGCGAGAAGAAATCCGATTGCATCAAAGCTCACTCCCGAGGATCGATCCCGTGTGCCTGCCGACGAACTGCCGGCCCAAAAAGCGTCATGCGCCTGCGGCGCATGACGCATATCTGGTTCAGTGGCAGAGCTTGGCTTTGTAGTCCGATGCAAAATTGTCGGCAGTGATGTATTCCGGATCGGTGAAGGATTGCACGGGTAGCTTGGTTCCATCCTTGATGGAGGCCAACAAGATCTTCACCGCCAGTGCGCCGTGATTTGCCGAATTGAGCCACATCGTACCACGGAATGCCGAAGGCTTTCCGGATCCGAAGGCGTCGCAGGCGCGGCTCCCGTCGATGCCAATGCCCATGCCCTGGTCTGCGGAATAGCCGGCATTCTCCAATGCTCGCGCACCACCCAGCACACCATCATCGTTGCATGAATAGAATATCCAGTTCGTGACGCTAGGATTGGCCGTCAGTGTGGTGGTCATCACGTCGATGGCGTTGACCATCGTGTTATCGTAGGGGACGCGAACAATGTTGCCCGGCTTGAAATCGGGCACCGCCTTCAAGAACGCCTCTTCCGCGCCCTTGTTGCGCTGCATGCAGGTATCAGCCTTGCGGTCCTCGATCGAGGCGATGCGCACCTCTTTGCCCGCCCAGCCATCAGCCTTGTAGAGCTTGGCAAGCTCTTCGCCCACCCGCGCACCGATGTTGTAGGCATTCATGCCGACATAGGGGACCTGGGTGCCATCCTGGTAGTAGATATCGTCGTCCACCGCCACCAAGGGAATTTTTGCGGCCTTTGCTTTCTCCGCGATGACCGGTCCCAGCGCCTTGTCGGGGACGACGATGGCGATTCCCTTCACACCGTCGCCGACCATCGTGTCGAAGGTGGTGATCGTCAAATTGGCGTCGAACTGGACGTCCTGCGACACCAAAGCGGCCCCCGCCGCCTCCGCCGCTTTCTTGGCGCCGCCGACTTCGGCGACGAACCATGGATGGTCTCCCATCTTGTTGATGTAGCCGATCTTGATATCGTCCGCGCTTGCTGCGCCACTCATCAATCCGGCAGCCAGTACCGCAAATGTCGCCAAAGCCTTTGTTGTGGTTTTCATGAAGATCCTCCCTGAGCTCAATGGTGGTTGCTAGTCGTGGTAGAGAACCGAGCGGCCACCATCGATGGTGATCGTCTCGGCATTTATGAACGGCGCTTCGTCCGAAGCGAGGAAAACCGCCGTCATTGCAACCTCGTCCGGCCGGCCAATTCGCTTGGGCGGATGGAGGTCGTGGGCTCGCCGCTTTTCCTCGGCGGGGTTCGGGAATGTGTTCCAGTAGGCTTCCGCGATCGGCGTCTCGATATAGCCGGGGGCGATCGCGTTCACCCGGATACCGCGCGCGGCATATTCGATGGCCAGCGAACGGGTCAGGCCCAAAAGTGCATGCTTGGCGACCGGATACGGGAATGTATGGGGAATGATCTGGAACGCGTGACAGCTCGCTATGTTGACGATAGACCCCGAGCCCTTCGCCAGCATCGTCGGCAAGACCGCCTTGGCGCAGAACCATGCGGCCTGGAGGTCGAGCTTGAGACAGCGGTCCCATTCCTCGTCCGGCATCGCCAGCGGTTCGTAGAAGACGTTGGCACCGGCATTGTTGACCAGAATGTCGACGCCACCATAGGTCGTGATCGTCCGGGAGACCATGTCCGCGACCGCGGATGCGCCGGTGACGTCCGTCTCGATGAACAGGGCGTCCGCGCCCTGGGCACGCAATTCGTCGGCGATCGCTTTTCCGCTTACCGCATTCAGTTCGGCAATGACGGTCTTTGCCTCCTGCATCGCAAAGGCGCGTGCAATGGCGGCACCGATGCCTTGGCCGGCGCCCGTGATGATTGCGATCTTTCCTTGCAGCCGTCCTGCCATTGCATTCACCAGTCCACCACGGTGCCGTCCGGCATGACGGCGTTGCGGGCATGCAGCACTTCCTGCTTGAAGGGGTGGCGCGCGATCACGTCCTCATTGACGGTGACGCCAAGGCCCGGCAGTTCGGGCAGATCCCAGCGGCCTGGTCTACGCTGAATTGGCCAGGTGACCACGTCGTCGTACCAGGCGACGGCACCGGACATCTCCTCCTGAATGACAACGTTTGGCGTCGATATGCCGAAATGAAGAGCAGCCACACCGGCGATCGGACCGAGCGGGTTGTGCGGCGCAAGGCCGATGCCTGCGGTTTCCGCCATGGCCGCGATCTTCTTTGTCTCGAGCAGACCGCCAGTGTGGCAAATATCAGGCTGGGCAATGTTGAAGGCGCGGGCTGCGATCGAGTGCGTGAATTCGCGGCGCCCGATCAGCCGCTCGCCGGACGCGATCGGCACGGCCGATCGCGCCGTAATATGCGCCAGTCCGGCAACATCTTCGGGTGGAACGGGCTCTTCCGCGAACATGATGCGGGCCGGCTCGATTGCTTTGAGGTAATCCATCGCCGCGTTAACAGATGCAGGGCGTCCGTGGAAATCGACCATGATGTCGATATCCGGGCCTACCGCCTCGCGAAGTGAGCCAACCATATTGGCAACGGAGTCGACTGCCTTGGCGGGCGATACGTAGTGGGTGTAGGGAATGCAGACGACCTTGACCGCATCGTAGCCTGCTTGCGTCACGGTGCGTCCGCGTTCCACGATCGCATCCGCGGATCCGGTCTCATAGACCGCCTTCATGTCCCCGAGGCCGAGATGCGTGTAGGTACGCAGATAGTTGCGAACCTGGCCGCCCAAAAGGCGCCAGACGGGGACGCTCAATGACTTGCCCAGGATGTCCCAGAGCGCGATCTCGATGCCGCTGACAGCGGACATTCCCTCAACGCCGAGACGCCAAAAGCCGTGCCGCGTAAGTATCTGGTAGCACTGCTCCACATTGCGCGGATCTTGCCCGATGAGCAGGGCTTCAAGATCCTGAAGCGCCCCAACGACGGCTCGGGTCTTCCATTCCAGCGTTGCCTCACCCCAGCCAAACAGGCCGGGCTCGTCGGTTTCGACGCGAACGAAGACCCAGTTGCGCATTTCCGCATTGCAGACGCGCGCCTTGATGGCCGTGATTTTCATTGGTCCTCCCAGACCTGCCGTCTTTTTTCGAGGCAATATGTATGACTTATTACCGATAATATGGACAAGTCAAGCGCAACATCGATGTGGACCAGCGCCGTCAAGGAACTGGTCCTCAGGAGGATCCGAGCAATTTTCGATCAATCCTTGTCCGCCGATGGAAGGGCTGTCAGCCGCCGATCCACGAATATCGCGGGAAAGGCGTGGCTAAATCACCGCGCAGACCGTTTTCGTCTCGAGATAGTTCTCCAGGCCCGGTGCGCCGTTCTCATAGCCCCAACCGGATTGCTTGTGGCCGCCCTTCGGCAATTCCGGCGAGAAGTAGGAATGGCAATTGATCCAGACGGTGCCCGACCGGACACGTGCGGCAAGGCGATGCGCAGTGGAAAGGTCGCGGGTCCAGACGCTTGCGGCGAGGCCGTAGGGCGAGTCGTTCGCATGGCTTACCGCCTCCGCGACATCGTCGAACGGTGTCACGGCAACGACCGGGCCGAAGATTTCCTCGCGCATTATGCGCATGTCCGGGCGTACGCCGGTAACCACGGTCGGCTCGAAGAAGTTCTCGAAGCGCCGGCCGCCGGCGATGATCTCGGCGCCGCTGGAAGCACCATCGCCGACATAGAAGGCGACGCGCGCAGCCTGGGTTCCGTTAACCAGCGGACCAAGGTCGGTATCCGGGTCAAGCCCGTGTCCGAGACGCAGCTTTCGCGCCTCTTCCGCCAGACCCTCCACCAGACGGTCGTAGATCGAGCGATGCGCATAGACACGCGAGCCGGCGACGCACACCTGGCCGGCATTGGCGAAGATCCCCCGGGCCACTCCGGGGATTGCGAGCCCCATGTCCGCATCGGGCATGATGATGGCCGGCGACTTGCCGCCCAGCTCGAGCGTCAGCTTCTTCAGATTGCCGCACGCTGCGGAGACGATCATCTTTCCGACTTCCGTCGAGCCGGTGAAGGCGACCTTATCGACATCGGAATCTGCAGCCAATGCTGCGCCCACAGTTTCACCGAGACCGGTCACGATATTGACGACGCCGTCCGGCAAGCCGGCTTCGATCATCAGTTCGCCGAGCCTGAGCGCGGTGAGCGACGTTTCCTCAGCCGGCTTGAGCACGATCGTACAGCCGGCGGCAAGCGCCGGGGCGAGCTTCATCGAGGCCATGAGCAGCGGCGAATTCCATGGCGTTATGGCTGCCACGACACCAATAGGCTCGCGCACCGTATAGGCGAAAATCTTGCTGCCCGCCGGTTGGTAGCTGATGGAGGTGGGGATGGTCGTGCCGAGGATTTTCGTGGCAAAACCGGCAAAATAGCGGAACTGCTCGGCCGAGGCGGGAATCTCGGCGAAGCGCGAGGTCTTCAGCGACTTTCCCTGGTCAAGCGTCTCGAGTTCTGCAAGCTCATCGGCATGGCGCTCAATCAGGTCAGCGATGCGCCATAGCAGGTTGCCGCGTGCCGACGGTGTCATGTCGCGCCAGCTCTCGCCTTCGAAAGCAGCACGCGCCGCAGCAACGGCGCGCCCGGCGTCATCGGCTGTGCCTCGCGCCAGCAGCGCGAGCGTGTCGCCATTCGCAGGATCGGTCGCGGGCAAGGTTGCGCCATCGCTGGCGTCGCGCCAGCCGCCGCCGATCAGGTGCCGCATTCTGGGTTTGGCCAGGAACGCCTTGACGCCTGCATGCCTGGCTTTACAGTTTCGAATGATGACCGTCATGTCCGTATCCCGCAAGCGAGCGCCTCGACCGCGGCGAGAGCACCGCGGATGATGGAATGATAGCCGGTACAGCGGCAGATATTGCCTTCGAGCGCAGCGCGGATCTGAGACTCGTCGGGAGCCGGATTCTCCAGCAGCAGGGCGGTCAGCGCAACAGTGATGCCGGGTGCGCAGTAGCCGCACTGGAAGGCGTTTTCGGCCGCCAGAGCCTCGCGCAGGACAATGGCTTCGGGAACGTCGTCGAAACCTTCCGGGGTGATGATGGTGGCCCCGTCGAGCTGCCACGACATGAGCAGACAACTATTGATCGCGCGACCGTCCATCAGCACGAAGCAAGCGCCGCAGCGGCCGATGCCGCAAGCCACCTTGGCGGCAGTCATGCCGAAATGGTCGCGCAGCAGGTCGATCAGGCGTAACTCGGCAGGCACGGCCAGCGCCCGGCGGCAGCCGTTGAGGTTAAAGGTAATCTCGATCTCGGCGCTCACGCTGCACTCCTCTGCAGGGCGTCGAGTACCCATTCAGGATCGACCGGGATGCGCTCGGGCCAAGCCCCTGTGGCGTCCGCAATCGCGTTGACGATGGCTGGCGTCACGGCGCCAATGCCAAGCTCACCAACTCCGCGCGGACCGAACGGGTCGTCCTCGTCCAGATCCTCCAACGCGAAGGTCGCGAGGCTTTCCGGCGTGTCGGCAATGCCTGGCAGCATGTAGAAATCGAGGTTGCCGGCAAGATACCGGCCATCCCGCATCGCCGCGTCCTCAGTGAGGGTGAAGCCCAGCCCCTGGACGCCGCCGCCTTCGATCTGGCCAAGATAGGCGGCAGCATCGAGCATCGGTCCGGCCGCGGTGTGCTGATGGAGCTCGAGCACGCGTACCTGCCCGGTGATGCGGCTCACGGCAACGCGCGCCAGTGTCGCGCCGAAGGCGAAGATCAGGCGTGCATTGCCTTCCAGATAGTCCGATTTCGGAAACTCGAAGCTGACGGCAGCAACTGGCAGCCGGTCCGGAGGCAACGCCTCGGCAAGCTCGGCGAAACTCACGAGCAGTGAACCACTGTTGGAATGTCGCTCGACGATGCCGCCGGGCGCCAGCGCCAGCTTCCCGGCTTCGCGGCAAAGCACCTGGCCCGCTGCGGCCAGCAGGTCGCGCGTAAAAGATGGTGCGGCGACTGCCGCGACGCGCCAGACTACGTGAGTGCCGCGCGAGGCGGTAGAGGAACCGGATTCGGGCGTCGCCGCCGTATCGCCGGTGACCGGCCGGACATCGTCACGGCCGCAGCCGAGCGCTCCGGCGACCGCGGCTTTTACCGAGGTGAGCAGGCCCTGTCCCATCTCGTCCAGGCCGTAGAGTGCTTCGATCACGCCATCCGGAGCCAGGCGCAACGCGCCTCCGGCCGGGTCCGGCGGCAGCGTGCCGAGTCCGTTGCCTTGATAGTTCATCGCCATGCCGACGCCGATCGTCTCATAGCCGTCGAACGACGGGCCGCGCGGCTTGGCCCAGATCGGGTCAGCAGCGGCGGCTTGCAGCATCTCGGCCAGACGTTCGGACGGCGCGACCTGCTGGCCGAGATGGCCTCGCGTGCTAGGCTCGCGCAAATTGCGGCGCCGTATCTCGATAATGTCGATGCCGGCGGCTTCGGCCAGACGGTCCAGCTGGCACTCTACCGCGAAGGCCATCTGGTTGGCACCGAAGCCACGAAACGCGCCGCAGACGCCGTTATTGGTGTAGGCGAGCCTGCCCGAGCTGAGGACGTTGGGAACGACATATGGCCCGCAGGCGTGTTCGAGCGCCGTCTCAAGCACGCCCGGGCCGAGCGACGCATAGGCGCCGGCATCCGCGATCACATCCACCTGCTGGGCGAGCAGACGACCCTCGGCGTCGCAGGCGGTGCGCATATGGATACACATCGCATTGCGCTTGGTACCCGCGATGACAGATTCCGCCCGGTCGAGATGCAGCCGCACGGCGCGTCCGGTCTTCAGCGCCAGCAGGGCCAGGGCCGGCTGCACGGTCAGCTCGTCCTTGCCGCCGAAAGCGCCGCCAGTCGGGCTGGTGACCACCCGTATCTGCTCTTGCGGCATGCCGAGGATGCGCGAGAGCTGCATGCTGTCGCGGCGGCCATGCTGCCCACCGGCAAAGACGTTCAGGGTACCATCCGTACCGACGAAAGCGTAGCCGCCCTCCGTCTCCATAAAGCCGTGCATCTGGCTCGGCGTTTCGTAGACAGCCTCGACGATATGAGCCGCCTTGGCAAAAGCCGTGGCGGCATCGCCACGCGTGAACTCGAAGCTGCACTGCAGATTGCCTGAGACATGGACCGGCTCCGCTCCAGCGGCGAGTGCCTGTTGGGGATCGCTCACAATTGGCAGCGGCTCGTATTCGACCCTGATGAGAGCAAGCGCGCGTTCGGCCGTCTTCGTGTCAACAGCGGCGACGGCAGCAACAGCGTCGCCGATATAGCGCACCTTGTCGAAGCACAGTGCAGGCTGATCCTGCACGACAATGCCGAAGGCATTGCTGCCGGCGATGTCGCGGTGCGTTACAACCGCCGCGACGCCGGGCAGCGCCTCGGCCGCGCTCGTATCGATGGAAACGATCTTTGCATGGGGGACGCCGGCACGCCGAATGCGCCCGACCAGCATGCCGGGCTCGCGATGGTCGGTCAGGTATTCGAGCCTGCCTGCGATTTTCGGCGCACCGTCCGGCCGCTGGTGCCAGCTTGCACCGATCTCCGATCGGGACACGAGAATTTCGGCAGGTGGGTTTCCGGACGGTACGGTCCGCCGGCGCGGCGAATGTGCTCCTTGGGACAACTTTCCGCCGAGCCCGAAGACCAGCGCATTCGCCACGACACTGCGCCGATAGCGGTCGGACCGCCATGCATCATCGATCGCCGGCGTCTCTTCCAGAATTGCGGCGTGCAGCTCGGCCCAATCGATCTCCCGCAGGTGCCGGCCGACAAGCAGCGCTTCAGCGCGGTCGAGACGGGCCGCTTGCCCGCCGCCGCTGGCCGCGAGCCGCGCGACGATGATGCGATCATGCGCTGTCTCGACCAGCCCGGCGACACCGGCCACGCTTGGGGTGAATGCGGCGCGCAGGCCGACTTTGCGATGGGTCCAGCGAGCGGCAGTTGGTTGCGGTCGAACAATCACCGCCTTGATGAGGCCCGCGGACGGCGCGGCGGCCAGCCATTGCGCGAGCGACACGACGGCGTGCCCGGCCGGTGAGACGATCTCCAGCTTCGCGTCGGTCGCGAGCAGGGCCGGCAGAAGGCAACCCATGCGCCCGGCGACGTTGCCGCCCAGCGTTCCGAGATTGCGGACGGCAGGTCCCGCCGTGGCGCGGACGGCGGCTGCGAGCAGAGGCAAATTCTCGCCTATTGCCCGGTCACGCTCCAAGGCACCCAGGGTCGTCAGTGCGCCGATGCGAAACCCATCGGCGGCCGGTTGGATGCCCTTCAGGCCGGCGATACGGCCGATGTCGATGAGGCACCCCGGCTTTGGCAGGCCTTTCGCCCAGCCGAGCTGCAGCGCCGTGCCTCCGGCGACCAGTTGCGATGCGCCCTCGCCTGCCAACGACAGCGCCTCGGCAACGGAGGCCGGGCGAAGTACCTGGAGATCCGGTCCGGTCATGTGGCTACCGCGGTCGTGCCGAAACGAATGCCTTTTTCCTTCAGCCAGCGGCGGTAGGCGATGGAGGAACCGTCGGCGCGTGTCGGGATTTCCATCCGCGGCTCGAGCGGAAGGCGCAGCGGCCGCTGGTTCTCCACGATGATCCGGTCTTGCAGGAAGATGACCTGTTCGAAGTTGAGCAACGCCGTCTGCGTCGAAGCGGAATCGACAAGGTACATGACCGGCTGGGCGCGGCAGAGATCTTCCTCGATGGGCTGGATGAACAGCGCGATCGCATCGAGCCGACCGGGCGCTCCGGGGC
Source organism: Mesorhizobium sp. M0991 (assembly GCF_040318915.1). Lineage (NCBI taxonomy): Bacteria > Pseudomonadati > Pseudomonadota > Alphaproteobacteria > Hyphomicrobiales > Phyllobacteriaceae > Mesorhizobium > Mesorhizobium sp. M0991. The sequence continues at coordinate 128,700 of NZ_JAMYNE010000014.1, read as the reverse complement.
ATACACGGTATAGCATCACAACGAATGGGCTCGGCACACGATAGGTCAGATGCACAAACGCGCCGGAGCTTTCCGTTGCGGCAATGCGCGGCTGGAAGAACGTGCAGTTGGTCGCCCAGACCTCGTCCACCTCGCGACGTATCTCGCTCAGATAGGCAGGCACTTCCGTGTGCGGCTCCGAACCGAGAATGTCGGTATGCACGAAGGGGAAATGCGCCATGTCGAGGAAATTCTCTACGACACGCAAACCCGAAGCCCGCATCGTCACCCAGCCGCAGGGCACGTAGCGGCGGTCGGGTTCCGATGCCTCGGCGATCTCGAAGATTTCCTTTCCGGGCTGGCCCAGCGTCGTCCAGACGCAGCCGTAGCGCTGCCGGACGGGCAGCGCGGGGCCGCGGTTGCCGTCGTCCAGGATCTCCCGAACCGTGATTGCACCCGTGATGTCACGGACCAGTTCGATGTCCTGGCCGAGCAGCCGCGTGCGGCTCGGCGCGCCATCTAGATCGGCGACCGTCTCCACCGCGTACCAATCGTCCAGTGCCGCCCTGTCCGTCGTCTTCATCACCGAGGCCCGCCCTATTGGGTCCATTGCAGGCTGCCGCCGGAATTCTCGGCAAGGAAAGCGGCGCGCCGGGCGAACAGGCCAGGCGCGACGCGATGGATTTCGGCGATGATCTCGCGCAGGTCGCCGGTGCGCAACGCGCCGTCCTCGGCCAGGATTTCGCCATCGACCATAGTCAAAGACACGTCGCTGCCGCGCACGGCGTGGACAAGATTGTGATGGAAGTTGAAATAAGGTCCGTCGCGGAAGACCGGCGTCATGCGCGGCGTATCGGTGCGGACCGCGATGATGTCGGCGCGCTTGCCGACTTCGATCGAGCCGATCTCGTGGTCGAGCCCGATCGCCCTGGCGCCGAGGATGGTGGCCATCCGCAGCACCTGCCAGCTATCCATGGCGGCGGCGTCGAGGTCCTTCAGCTTGCCCAGCAGCGAAGTCACCTTCATCTCTTCGAACATGTCGAAATTGTTGTTCTCCTTCTCGCCGTCGGTGCCGATCCCGACAGGCACGCCGGCCTTCAGCATCTCGGCCACCAGCGCGATGCCGCTTGCCAGCTTCATGTTGGAAACAGGATTGTGGGCCACCGAAACGCGGCGCTTGGAAATAAGCTCGATCTCTTCTCGATCGAGCCAGACGGCGTGGGCGATCATGGCGCGCGGCGTTTCGAAGAAGCCAAGGTCGTCCAGCGCGAACATCGGGCGTTTGCCGTAGCGCCGCTTAAATTCCGCGATCTCGATCTCGGCCTCGCTGCAATGGGTGTGGAAGCCGGTGTCGTGTTTCCTTGCGAGTTCTATCGCCCGACGCTGGCCGGCTTCGTCGGCATAAAACAGATGCTCCAGCCCGACCCACACATTGATGCGGCCGCCCGCCTTGCGATGCCAGCCCTCGATCATCGCCTCGTTCATGTCGAGCGTGTCGAAGTAGTTGTAGTCGGGATGCTCGCCGACGTAAGGCACGGCGACCAAGCGGTTGCCGATCGCCTCGGCCGCCCGGGCGCTGCCTTTCATGAACCGCCACATGTCGACGACGGTGGTCGTGCCGCCGAGCACGGATTCCGCGTAGCAGAGCCACGATGCCGCCTCGGCCTCGTGCGGCTGCAGCACGCGATGCATCGGATTGATATGGAGCGTCAGCCAGTCCCAGACCGGCAGGTGCTCCGCCGTGCCGCGCAGAAAACCGGAATGCGCATGCGCATTGACCAGCCCGGGCAAAAGCACCGCATTGTCGAGCTTCTTCACGGCCACGGCCGGATACGCAGCGCGCAATGCTGCGAGTGCGCTGACCGCGGCGATACGACCATCTTCGACCAGCACGGCGCCGGCAGGCAACACGTGGTTATCTTCATCCATGGTGAGCAGCGTGTCGGCAGCAAGGATGAGGCTTCGCGTCATCGCGGGTACTCCGTGTGCGTTCCGTCGGTCATGACATCCTCAAGCTGCCGCCGCGAGCAGGAAATCGGCGGCGCGCTCGCCGATCATCGTGGCGGGCGCGTGGGTGTTGCAGGTCGGGATCGTCGGGATCACCGAGGCATCGGCGACATGCAGGCCGTCCAGCCCGTGCACGGCGAGACGGCTGTCTACGACGGCCATCGCGTCCTCGCCCATCTTGGCGGTTCCGCAGACGTGGAAGAAAGTCGAGCACGCATCGCGGATGAAGTCGATGGTCTCGGTGCGGGTCAGTCGGCGGTCGGGTGCGGCAAAGCTGGCGAAGAGACCGGCGTTCGCTTTTGCAGCCGCCATCTCCATCACCATCTCGACTGCGGTGACCATGGCGTCGAGGTCTTCCGGTTCCGCCAGAAAGTTCGGCTGGATTTCGAGCGGCCCGCCGGGCTTGCCGTCGAGCAGCTTCAGCTGCCCGACGCTCTTCGAGCGCATCAGACCCGCACCGAAGGAAAAGACATCGCCGGATACATCGTAGCGCGCGCGGATCGCAGGTTCGGCGCTGTTGCCCTGGACCGGAAAGGCGTGCAGGTCGGGCTGCGGCAGGTCCGGACGCGACTTCCAGTTGACCATCGAGCCACCGCCATTGCCCACCACGGGTCCGATCGGCCGTTTCGCGCGGAAGACGCACGCCTGCGCCAGCGGATGGTCCTGAAGGTTCCGGCCGACACCCGGCAGGGCGCAAACGACCGCAATGCCAAGGCGCTTCAGTTCGACCGGATCGCCGATGCCCGACAGCATCAGCAGGCGTGGCGTGTCGATGGCCCCGGCCGCGAGCACGATGCTCTCTTGCGCGCGTGTTTCGCCGATTTCGCCGCCGACGAGGTGCTTGACCGCGACGCATCGGCTGCCTTCGACCGTCAGGCCGATGGTCGCGGATCTGGTCAGCACCGTCAGCATCGGGTGATCCAGGATCGGCACGAGATAGCCCGTCGCCGAACTCCAGCGCTTGCCGTCGAAGATGTTGAAATTCGCGGCCGCCGTCCCCTCGTTGCTGGAGCCGTTGGGATCGTCGATTACGGGGATGCCGATCTCGGCCGCGCCATCGATCAGCGCCTGCGCGACCGGGCACAGTGCCGCCGGCCGCTCGATACGGAGCGGACCGCCCGCTCCGCGAAACTCGCTTGCACCGTCGCGCCAGTCCTCGCAACGCCGGAAATAGGGCAGCACGTCGGCGAAGCTCCAGCCCTTGGCGCCGCCAGCCTCCCAGGCATCGTAATCATGCGGATGGCCGCGATACCACATCATCGCGTTGATAGCGCTTGAGCCGCCCAGCAGGCGACCACGCGGGATGCCGATGGTACGGCCGTTCACGCGCGGTGTCGGAGCATAGTCATAGCCCCAGTCATAGGTGCCGCGGCCAAGCGGCACCCATTTGCCGGGGTCCTCGATCTCTTCGATCCCAAGACCCGTCGGGCCGGCTTCGATCAGGAGCACGTCGGCGCCGGCATCGACCAGCCGCCGCGTCACCGCACAGCCACCGGAACCCGAGCCAACCACCACGTAGTCGTAGCTGGGTTTCAGCGCGCGTCGGGGGACGACAGGTCCGAGGATGCCCATGATCTCGTCAGTTGTGCTCGCTCGGGCCCATGATGACGATGCCTTCGCTCGCCTCGACGTGGCGGACGAAGATATACTTGTCCTCGCGGCCGTCGCTGTGTTTGCGCTTGATGTCCGGCTGGACCGTTCCCGAGACCTTGGCGACCACTATATAGGGTGCCTCCATCGCGAGCCCCCATGCGCAATGCGCGTCGAACTCGTCCACCGTGCGCACTGTATGGGCGTTCTCGACGCCGGCGCCGCGCGCGATCGCGGCAAGGTCGACGCGGCCCAGCGCCGTATGCGTCGGCGGGCCGCCGATCGACTGGTAGCACTCATTGTCCCAGACCACGATGAAGAGGTTCTTCGGTTGTTCGTTTCCGAGCGTGGCCAGGATGCCCAGATTGAAGAGCAGGCCGCCATCCGTATCGAGCGAAACGACGCGGCGGTGCGGCAACCCGGCGGCGAGCCCGAAGGCCTGCGGCGTGACGCAGCCGAGTTGCTGCTGGAACAGGCTCGCCTCGCGCATATGCGGCGCGGCGTTGTACCACTCATCGACGCTGCCGCCGAGCGAAAGGATCACCAGCTCATCCTTCAGCCGCGCGGCAAGCGCCTTCATGCAGTCAAAGCGTTTCATCGCACCACCTCGCCGCCAAGCGCCACGGCCGAATGGTAGTAGGACGCATAGGACCAGGAATAGGCGTCGACGATGGCGCGCTCGATCCTCGCCTCCTCGGTGACGATCCGGTACGGCACGCGCAGCGCGTTCAGCACCGGCTCCATGGTGATGCCATGCGGGATTGCCCACCAGTTGTTCTCGCCAAGCTCGCCGCGGTAGCTCATCAGCATCACGACCGGGATACCGGCTCCGAGGCCCATGCGGGCCAGCGGCTCGACCGAGGCGCGCAAGCCGGAGTTTTCCATGACCAGCGCCGCGCGCTTGCCCGACAGGAAGACCCCACCGCAGATCGCTGCGCCCTCGCCCTCGTTGGTGACGTGGATCGTGCGGATATCCGGATCGGCATCAAGGGCCGGGTAGAGTTCCTTGAACAGCGAATCGGGCAGATAGCAGACGATGCTCACCCCTGCCCGTTTCAGCCCTCGAATGACCGCGTCGACCGCACTCTGCTTCATGACATCCCCTTCGGCCGGGAAGTCTCGCAAAGCTCAGTTGTTCGAGATAGAGACAAATTTCTCTCTTTATCGATGCGCAAAATGCAACAACTAATCATGCAGCGCCTTGACCATGCGGGCCAGCAGCGCCGCGAATGCGGAGGCCGCATCCGACATTTCGCGTTCCAGTCGGGCGAGCAGCATCAGCCGGTGCGGGTTCATGCGCGAATCGCGCAACGGCACGAAAACGAGCGATCCGTCAGCCACTTCCGGTTCGATGCCGAGCTTGGTGCGAAGCACCACGCCGAGGTTGAGGCGCACCATTTCGGTCATCAGTCCGATCGAGTTGGTCCGTGACCGTCGCGTGAGGTCGATCATGGAGCGCCCGATCGCATCGTCGATCGAAATGCCCAAAGCAAGGCTGTTGTCCGAGACGATGACCTGTTCGCCGGCAAGATCGAACAGCTTCACTTCCTTGCGGCCGGCAAGGCGGCTGTCCGGATGAGCGACGACGCCCAGCGGCAGAGGCGTGCTCGCGATCTTGCGCACGTTGCGCGGCACGCGCACGTCGAAAGCAAGCGCCAGATCGCATTCGCCGTCGGCAACCGCATCGCAGGCGCGCTGCGACCCGGCGACATGCACATCGACCGATATCTGCGGGTGGCGCTTCCAGAATTCCTTCAGCGCGTTCGGCACCAGCCCGCGCGCCGCGCTCTCCACGATCGCCACGGACAACGAGCCGCGGTTGAGGCCACTGAGATCGTTGATCTCGGACGAGGCGCGCGCCAACTCGGTGATGCTCTGACGCGCGTGGTAGAGGAGAAGCTCGCCTGCGCTGGTCAGTTTCAGTCGCTGGCGCACACGCTCGAAGAGCGGCGTGCCCAGTTCGTCCTCCAGGCCCTTGATGACGCGGCTGATGGAGGATGGCGCCACGTTGAGCGCCTGCGCGGTCTGGCGAACCGAGCCCAGCCGCGCGACCATTTGGAAATAATGGATGCGCGGTGAGACCAGCCCAAGTCGGAAGGGATCCACTCAGGCGGCCTCGAAGGCGGGGACGATCTCCATTTCCGGCACCAGCACGAGACCTTTGTCGGTGATGCGGATTTCGGGGATGACCGAGAGCGGGATGAGGTTGAAGCCCATATAGGGAATGCAGCAGCCGGCCGCCTCCCATTCCCGTTTGAGGATCTTCACCTCCTCCGCGACCTCGGTGACGCGCTTGTCGGACAAAAGGCCGGCGATCGGCAGTTCAACCATGGCAGTCACTTTACCGTCGACGACGACACAGACGCCGCCTTGCGTTTCCTCGATCGCCCGCAGCGCCACCTGCATGTCGGCCTCGTTGACGCCTGCGATGATGATGTTGTGGCTGTCGTGGCCGACGGACGATGCGACGGCGCCGCGTTTCAGCGTGAAATTGCTGAGCAGCCCGTAGGCGACGTTGCCGTCCGACTTGCCATGGCGCTCGACCACAGTGACGAAGCACAGGCCGTGGCGGTCGAAATGGTTCTGCCAGTCGTTGGCCGGATCGAGCGTGATCTTCTGGTGGCCGAGCGTGATCCCCGGCAGTTCGGTGCGGATGGTATGCGCCACCACCTTGCCGGTTGGCAGGTCCGGCGTCAGCTTGATCTGCTTCGGCAGCTTCACTGTGTAGTAGGCCGCGTCCGGATAGCGGTAGCGAGTCGAGAGGGCCTGGTCGAGCAGCGGCGTGATCTTGCCATCATCGACGACGAGTTCGCCGCCATACCACGTGCTGACGGGATCGAAGCCGTCGTCGAGCAGCACCAGGTCGGCACGGCGGCCACCACCGAGGCCTCCGATTTCGCCTTCCATGCCAAAGCGCGTCGCGCCATGCAGCGAGCCCATCGACCAGGCCTGCTCCGGCGTCATGCCGGCCTTCATCGCCTCGCGCGTCACCCAGTCCAGGCCGAAGAGCATCAGGTCGTCAGCATCGCGGTCGTCGGTGCAGACCGCGATGCGCTTGTGCGAGGCTCCGAGTTCCGTGATCGTCTTGATCGCTGCGGGCAGGCTGTGCCACGGCGTCGTCGGCGGACCGCCGCGTAGGAACAGCCAGATGCCGGCTTCGAGCATGTCGTCGGCGATCTCGCGGTCGATCGCCTCATGGGTATCGGTGACGCCGGACGCCGCATAGGCCGACACGAATTCGCGTCCATAGACGTGGCCCGACACCGGGCGGCCGCGTTTCAGCGCCGCAGCGAGGATGGCATGGCTGCGTTCATCGCCCATAGCCACTGGCACGAAATCCATCTTCTCGCCGAGCGCCACGGCTTCCGGCCATTTGTCGAATAATGCGCCGATCTTCTCGGCTGTCAGGTCGCCACCGGCCGTTTCCAGCAACGGCGAAGTTGCCGGGACGGTGCTCGGAACCGTCAGGAAGATGGACAACGGCGCCAGGCGCGCGTCCTCCAGCATCGCCTCGATGCCAGCAACGTCCATGACGTTGCCGATCTCGTGGCTGTCGCAGAAGAGGGTCGTGGTGCCGTTGAGCAGCGCCGCCTCGGCATAGGCGCAGGCCGTCACCATCGAGGATTCGATGTGGATGTGCGGATCGACCAGGCCAGGCGCGACGATGCCGCCCCTGGCGTCATATATCCTCGCGCTGCCGCCCTTATAGGTGCCGGCCGGCTTCACAGCGGCGATCCGCCCTCCCGACAACCAGATCTCGCGGCCTGGAAGCACGCGCTCCGAATAGGTCGACAACACGCGTGCGCCGGCAATGACCAGATCGGGATCGGCTCGCCCGGAAGCGACGCCAGCCAGTCGCCGGGTCATGGACGAGAGCGGCTGGACGGAAAAGCGCGTGAGAAAGGTCATTTTGCTGCCAGCCTCGTTCTCCTTGAATGTTGGGCGTCAATGGTAGTCGGGGATGCCCGGCATGGTCATGAAGCCGGGAAGCGCGCGGAAGCGACGCGCCCAGCGGCGCAGCGCCGGATACTCGTCATGGTCGACGCCGAAATCGCGGCTCAGCGCAAAAGCCGGAAAAAGTGCGATGTCGGCGATAGTCGGGCGGCCCGCAGCAAACCATTCTTTCTTCTCGAAACCCCGCGCGGTCATATGGTCGTCCATGGCGCGGAGCGCGTGCGCGGCACCGGCACGCAGCGCAGCCTCGTCGCCGGCGGCACCGAACATGGCATGGCGGCGCGCGGCGCCGGCAACGCCGAGACCGCCGGCCGCAAAGAAAAGCCACTGCATCACCTTGGCGAAATCCGCACCATCCGCCGGCAGCCATGCACCCGTTGAATCGTGGCTGCGCGCCAGATGGGCGATGATGGACTCGGCGCCGAACATCGTTACCTCGTCGTCGCGGAGAATGGGCAGGCTGCCCGTCGGGTTCATGGCCAGGAATGGCGGCGTCTTCTGCTCCGCCCCCGGAAATGCATCGACTGCAACGGTCTGCCATTCCAGGCCGAGCATGGAAAGCGCCAGCCGCACCTTGTAGCAGTTTTCGTCCAGCTCGTAGTTGTAGAGCGTGATCCTCGCCATCATGCGGCCCGCGTCGTCGAGGTCGCGCCGGTACGCCCGGTCTCGAGATGATGACGCAGCTCGCTCGTCCAAGCGAAGAAATGCTCCTGCCCCTTGCCGGCATACTTGGCTGCCGGTCCGTCAATCACGACGTGCAGGGCCGATCGTTTGCCGGTTAGTTCCTGCAGGCCAAGAAGCAGCGTGTCTTCGCCGACCGTCAGGCTGAACAGCATCCCGCTCAGCGCCTTCAGATCAGCCACCCCGGATCCGCCGGAGAAGGGCGTAGGCGGCATGGCCTTCACGACATCGATCACCATCCCGGCGGGACTGTCGAGATACAGGCTGCGGACCGGCACCACCTCCTCTGGCAAGGCAGGCAGTTCGGGCAATGCTGCTGCCGGGTCCAGCGCCGTCCAGATCATGCCAGCCGCCTCGGCCGAGCTATAGGCAGACACGGTAATGGACGCCGGCACCCTGAGATCGGGGTGGGCCGGAATGAATCGGCACTGGCCGGCCGCATCGTACTGCCAGCCGTGATAAAGACAGGCGATATGATCGCCGCGGACAAAACCGAAGCTCAGCTTCATACCGCGATGCGGGCAGCGATCCTCCCACACATGCGCTTCGCCGCTGTTGTCGCGCCACACCACCAGTTCGTTTCCACAAAGGCGGGTCCCGGCCGAACTGCCCGGTTCGATCGACCCCGACAGCGCCACTGGGTGCCATCCAGCCTGTATCGTCATTCTGCGTCTTCCTCTCTGGAATATCCCCGAATTTCGGCCCGTTCGCAGTCCATCACCAGACAGTCGATTGGTCCCAGGCTACATGCCATCTCGAAGGCATCGATGAGATCGGGCTGGCCCGAAACCTGGACGACAAAAAAATCGTCCGCGGCTTCGTGCACCAGCAGATCGAGATTGAGCCGAGCGGCACGCCTGTCGGCGAACTCGCTAAAGCTCGACGACACCAGTTGGCCGACGAAGCGCAGGCGCGTTGTTTGAGGCGGAGGCGCAAGGTTCTGCGCTTCCAGTAGGTGCTTCATGCCTATATTTCTCCCGGCCTGCACATTTTTTAAGCAGTTTTCGATTGTGTCTAGTTAGGCATCATTTTTTGGCTTGTGCAAGCCCCGTTTCCCTGACATCTGTTGCGTATCAGGTGATCGGACAGTTGGAAAAAGCCGCGATTATCGAACAACTTGGCAGCCGTCCGTCGCCCAAGAAAACCAGGTACGGCTTGGGATTGCCGGTCCGGGCGGGTGAGCGTCGATGTCGTTGTCAAGTTTTATTCAGCTTATACCCAAGGTCGAGTTGCACTTGCACCTCGAGGGTGCCGTCTCCACAGAGACATTCGCCGAGCTGGCGGCGCTGAACGCGGTGTCGCTGCCGGACGGCAGACCGACATCGGAGCTCTACAACTACGGCAACCTGCTGGATTTCCTGAAGATTTACGATCTGGTTTGCGCCTCGATCAGGACTGCGGACGATTTCTCTCGCATCACCTTCGAGGCACTGGAGCGCTGCGCGAAGGCGGGTGCGCGCTACGTCGAACTGTTCTTCAGCCCGCATGCGCATCTGGCTCATGGCGTGGCCTATTCGACAATGCTCGAAGGCATCCTCGACGGCTTTCACCGTGCGAAGGAGCGCTATGGCCTCGTAGCGAAGCTGATACCGGCGCATGCGAAGCCGCTCGGCGCGGCAGGTGGCGAGCGCTTCCTGGACATGGTTCTGGCCGAGCGCCCGGCTGAGGTGATCGGCATCGGCTTCGATTACGACGAACGCCCGAACCCACCGCCGATGTTCGCGCGCATAGTCGAGCGGGCGCGGGCGGCCGGGCTCAATGTCACCAACCATGCGGGCGAGGACGGCCCGGCGGGCTACGTGCGCGATACCATCGACATCCTCGGCCTGAGACGGGTCGACCACGGCTACCACGTGGTCGACGACCCGACACTGATGGAGCAGTGCAGGGAGATGGGCATCGTCTTCACCTGCTGTCCGAGCACGACGCTGGCCACCACTGTCTGGCGCGACCTCTCCGCGCCCGACCATGCGATCCGCCGCATGATCGAGGCCGGGCTTACCGTGACGATCCACTCCGACGATCCGCCCATGTTCGGCACGACGCTCGACCGCGAATACGCGCTGATCGTCGAAAATTTTGCGCTCGGGCCGCCGGCACTGAAGCAGATCGCGCTGGCTGGCCTGTCCGCCGCATGGCTCGACGACGACATCAAGCAGGCATGGCTGGCTGACTGGTCGGCAGAAATCGACCGCTTCATGGAAACCGAACTGTCTCTCCCGAACTGAACACAACACGGAACAAAGGACCGAAGCATGATCGACCTGCGCAATCTCTCCCGCCGAGGCTTCCTGAACATGGGCGCCGCAGCCGGCGCCTCGCTGCTCCTGCCGAAATCCGGCCTTATCACGCCTGCGCATGCACAAACGCCGCTCGCCGCCGTAGCCGAGGAAAACGCGGTCATCGCCTTCGGCCACACCGGTCCGGTGACCGATGAAGGCTGGACCTGGAGCCACGACCAGGGCATGAAGGCCGTGCAGGAAGCGTTCCCGAAGCTGAAGACGCTGTTCGTCGAAAGTATCCCCTATTCGGCCGACGCGACCCGCACCTTCCGCCAGTTCGTCTCGGAAGGTGCCAATATGGTGTTTGCCACCTCCAACTATGGCGACTTCCTCTACGACGTGGCCAAGCGTTCGCCGGACGTCGCCTTCTATGAATGCGATGGCCGCAACCCGCTCGAAAATCTCTCGACCTATTACCTCGCCCACTGGTACCCGACCTACGTCACCGGTGTCGCCGCGGGCCTGATGAGCAAGAGCGGCAAGCTCGGCTACGTCGCCTCCTTCCCGGTTCCGTCGGTCTTTTCCGGCACCAACGCCTTCCTGATGGGCGCCCGTTCGGTCAATCCCAACGCTACGATGCAGACCATCGTCATCAACTCGTGGTTCGATCCGCAGGCTGCCACCCAGGCCGGCACCGCGCTAATCGACAACGGCGCCGACCTTCTGTTCGGCATCATGGACGAAGCCGGCTATCTGCAGGTGGCCGAGCAGCGCGGCGCGAAGGCTGTCATGTGGAATACCGACATCCGCCGCTACGGGGCGAAGGCCTACGTCTCCTCGATCGCCATCGACTTCAAGAAATTCTATGTCGACCAGGTGCGCTTGCGCCTCGAAGGCAAGTGGACGCCCTCGCAAACCATCCTGCCGATGGGCGGCGGTATCGACCGCGATGCCTGGGGTGAGACGGTGCCCCCGGAGGTCGCAAAGCAGGCCGATGCCGTGCGCGACAAGATTCTCGGCGGCTGGAGCCCGTTCGAGGGCGAGATCAAGGACACCAAGGGCGACGTCAAGGTGGCTGCCGGCCATCGCATGACCGAAGAGGAACTCTACAACTGGGATTGGTCGATCGAAGGCGTCAGCGGCCTCCAAGCGTGATCCCGAAAGATTGCAGAGTTTTCGGATAGACTATGCGGCAGAAGGCAAAGAGCTAAGCAGGATGAATGATTTTGTTCCAGTTCATCATGCTTCGAGCGAGCACCGTTACGGCGGCATGGAGGTGTCGTCCACCTCCCCTGGGCGTTACGAGCCGGGCTCCGGCGCGCCGCCGCTCGTGCTGCTCAAGGGCATCAGCAAATATTTCCCCGGCGTCGTTGCCAACCAGGATGTCGACCTGGACGTGATGCCGGGGGAGATCCACGCCTTGCTCGGCGAGAATGGCGCCGGCAAGTCGACCTTGATGAACATCCTCACCGGCATCTATCAGCCGGATGCCGGTGAGATCGTCGTCGACGGCTATGCCAAACGTTTCGCGTCTCCAGTCGATGCGATCTCCGCCGGTATTGGCATGGTCCACCAGCATTTCAAGCTGGTGACCGCCTTCACGGTCGCCGAGAATATTCATCTCGGCTGGTCCGAAACACCCAAGCGTATTGGCTCGTCCGTGCTCGAGGCGCGGACTGCCGCACTGGCCGAGAAGCTGAACCTCGCGGTGCGGCCATCCGCGCGCGTCGCCGATCTTTCGACCGGGGAGCAGCAGCGCGTGGAAATCCTACGCGTGCTCGCGCGCAACGCCCGCGTTCTGATCCTCGACGAGCCGACTGCAGTGCTTACTCCGGCGGAGGCGCGCGAGCTCTTCAAGGCGCTCAAGCAGTTCGTGTCCCGGGGCAATGCGGTGGTCTTCATCAGCCACAAGCTCGACGAGGTCCTGGAGATATCCGACCGCATCACCGTGCTGCGCGGCGGCCGCAAGGTGGCCACCGAAAAGACCGCGGACTGCAGCGAGAAGATGCTGGCGCGCCTGATGGTTGGCCGTGAGATCGTGCTCAGCAATCTGCGTGCCAGGCAGCCGGGCGCGGCCGGCATCTCCGCCGAGCCGGTGCTCAGCCTCAAATCCGTCGTCGCGCGTGATGACGTGGGCGGCATCCTTCTCGACGAGGTTTCGCTCGACATCCATGCCGGCGAGATTCTCGGCATCGCCGGTGTGGCCGGCAACGGCCAGAAGGAGCTGACCCAGGTCGTCACCGGCTTACGGCCGATCCACTCCGGCCAGATACTGCTCGGCGGAAAGGACGTCACGACCGCCGGCGCGGTCGATTACGCGAAGTTCGGCGTCGGCCACATTCCTGAAGACCGGCTGCACAGCGGCCTGGCGCCGGCGCTTTCGATCACCGACAACGCCATAATCCGCGAATATGCGTCGGCGCCTGTTTCAAAGGGCTTCGCGTTCCGACCGCGCCTTGCGGCTGCTCTCGCGCGCACGATCGCCGAAGCGGCATCCGTTGCGGTGCCCGATTTCGGCATGCCCATGCGCAACCTTTCCGGCGGTAATCAGCAGCGCCTCGTCGCACGCCGCGAGATGCGCATCGCAAGCAAGGTTCTGATCGCCGCCTATCCGAGCCGCGGCCTCGATGTCGGAGCGATCAACACGATGATGAACTACCTCGTCGAATTGCGCGATGCCGGCGTCGGTGTGCTCTTCATTTCCGAGGAGCTGGAAGAGCTGTTCAACCTGTCGGATCGCATCGCCGTGATGTTCCATGGCAGGATTATGGGCGCGGTGGAGACTGCCTCCACCGACATCGAGGAAATCGGCTTGATGATGGGCGGGCAGATGCGGTCCAGCGCTGGCGCCCAGGCCGCTGCCGGGAAGCACTGACCTTGGCGATCAAGCTCCAGCGCGTTCCATCCGCGCAGCCCTCCGTTGCCTTTGCGGCACGTGCCCTGGCGATCGTGCTGGCGCTGGTGGTCGCCGGCCTGGTTCTGGCTGATCGCGGCAATGCTCCCATCGAACTCGCCTGGGAGGTGCTCAGCTCGACTTTTGGCTCGAGCTTCGGGCTGGAAGATGTCGGGCTTCTGGTCACTCCCCTGATCCTCACCGGCCTGTCGGTCTGGGTGGCGCTGAGAATCGGCGCCTGGAACATCGGCGCGGAGGGCCAATTCTATGCCGGCGCCTTCAGCGCCACGGCGGTCGCGCTGTTCATTCCCGGCCCGACCTGGCTGATCCTGCCTGTTATGTTCATCGCTGGCGCGCTCGGCGGGCTGCTCTGGATACTGGTGCCGACGCTGGCGCGCGCCTACGCCGATGTCAGCGAACTTATCACCACCCTGCTTCTGAATTTCGTGGCGACGCTGATGGTCTATTATGTCGCCACCGGCCCATGGCTCGACCCGAGCGGCCACGCGCTCGCGACCACTGCGCGTCTGCCGCATGACGTGCCCGAATTCTGGGGTATCGTGCACTACGGTTTCCCGCTGGCGATCCTGCTCATCTTTGTCATCGCAGGACTGCTCAACTACACGCGCTGGGGTTACGAGGTGCGGGTCGCCGGGTCGAATCCAAGCGCGGCGCTTTATGCGGGCATGCCGTTCCGACGCCGCCTGATCGTCGTCCTGCTGATGTCGGGAGCGATCTCCGGCATCGCCGGTATGCTGGAAGTAGCTGGCACGGTGCATCGCCTGCAGGGCGGCATCTCCAACAATTTCGGCTATCTCGGCATCATGGTCGCGGTGCTGGCGCGCGGTTCCTCACTTGGCGTGCTCGCGGGCGCGGCTTTGATGGGCGTCATCCTGAATTCGGGCATCATCCTGCAGACGCAAGGCATCACCGTTTCAGCCGTGCTCGCCATCACCGGACTGATCCTGTTCTTCACGGCGATCGGCAACGAACTCGCTCACTACCGCATCACGCGGACCGAACCGGCCGCGAGCTGAGGAAACACCCATGGACATGATCGCCGGACTGATCCAGACCTCCATTCTCGCCGGCGGCGTGCTGGCGCTGGCGGCGCTGGGCGAGACGCTCTCCGAGCGCGCCGGCGTCGTCAATCTCGGCGTCGAAGGGCTTATGGCGCTCGGTGCAATCACTGGCATCGCGGTCGTCGTCGCCACGCCGCACCCTATGCTCGGCTTCGTCCTTGCGCTTGCCGTCGGTTTCCTCGTCGGCTGCGTCTTCGCTGTTGGAACCGTCGTCGTCAAGGCGAACCAGGTGTTGTGCGGCCTGGCGCTGACGCTGATGGGCACGGGCATGGCCGCAACGATCGGTCGCGCCTATTCCGGCATGCCGGCGCCGGCGACTTTCGCGCCGATCGCTATTCCCTATCTTAGCGACATCCCGCTGCTCGGTCGCGCGATCTTCACGCAGAACATCCTTGTCTACCTGATCTACATCGTCCTGCCGGTTGTGCTGCATTACATCATGTTCCGCACGCGCCACGGGCTGAACATGCGCGCGGTGGGCGAAAACCCCGCGGCAGCCGACGCCGCCGGCATTTCGGTGCAAAGCATCCGCTTCTGGTATGTCGCCGCGGGTTCGGCGCTGGCGGCCGGCGCCGGCGCTTACCTCACGCTTGCCTTCGTTCCCTCCTGGTCGGAAGGCGTCGTGGCCGGCCGCGGCTGGATTGCCGTCTCTCTCGTCATCTTCGCAGGCTACCGGCCCCTCAACGCCGTGCTGGCCGCTCTGCTGTTCGGTCTCATCACCTCGCTCGGCTTCGTCGGCCAAGCACGCAACTGGCCGATAGCGGCGCCGATCCTGTCGATGCTGCCCTATCTCGGCACGATCGCCCTGATCATCGTGCCGGTGCTTGCCTGGCAGCGCATGCGCCGGGTAATGGCCGCGCCGGCTGCTCTCGGCGAACCCTATTTCCGCGACATGCGTTGAGACGATCATGCCCCGCCTGCTTGTCAAGAACATCGATCTGCTCGCCACCTTCGACGATACGCGCCGCGAGATTTCCGACGGCGCCTTGTTGATCGACGGCAACGTCGTCGAGGCGGTCGGCACCACCGCGGAACTCAGTGCCTCCAGCGCCGACGAGGTGCTCGACCTGTCGGGTCATGTCGTCATGCCGGGCATGGTGAACACGCATCACCATATGTACCAGAACCTCACCCGTGTGATGGCTCAGAACGACGAGCTGCTTGTCTGGCTGAAGACGCTCTATCCGATCTGGGCCGAGCTCGACGACGATGCGATAGGCGTCTCTGCGCGCGTAGCGATGGCCGAGCTCATCCATTCGGGCTGCACGACCAGCTCCGATCACCTCTACATCTTGCCCAACAACTGCACGCTCGACGCGACGATCGGTGCGGCCCGCGATATCGGTCTGCGTTTCCACGCTGCGCGTGGAGCCATGTCGCGCGGCGAAAGCCAGGGCGGCCTGCCGCCGGACCGCTGCGTCGAAAAGGAAGAGGATATCCTGAAGGATGCCGAACGGCTGATCGGCAGCTATCACGACGCGTCGCGGCATTCGATGAGCCGCATCATCCTGGCTCCCTGCTCGCCCTTCTCGGTGACTCCGGAGTTGATGCGCGATGCGGCATCGCTGGCGCGCAGCCACAAGGGCGTGAACCTGCATTCGCACCTTGCCGAAGAGCTTTTCGAGGAGAAGTACTGCCTCGAAATCTATGGCAAGCGGCCGGTCGAGTTCGCCGAATCCGTCGGCTGGCTCGGTGACGACGTCTGGTTCGCCCACTCGATCTTCATGACCAGCGACGAGATCGACCGCTTCGCCGAAACCGGCACCGGGGTCGCCCATTGCCCGTCGGCCAACATGCGCTGCGGCCAGGGCATCGCGAAGATCCGCGAGATGCTCGACAAGGGCGTGAAGGTCGGCCTTGGCGTCGACGGCTCGGCCTCGAACGACACGTCGAACCTGTTCATGGAAGCGCGGCTGGCGCTGATGCTTCAGCGTGTCGCGCCGCACCACTATCTCTCCGAAAAGCCCGGCGGCCGCGGCGGTTTCGGCGGCACGCCGACGGCGCTGTCCGCGCGCGAGGCCCTCGAAATGGCGACGCGCGGCGGCGCTGCCCTGCTCGGCCGCAATGACATCGGCCATCTCGCGCCCGGCATGTGCGCCGACTTCATCGCAGTCAAACGCAGTCAGCTCGGCCTTTCCGGCACCGAGCGCGACCCGCTCGCCGCGCTGGTGCTTTGCGGACCCTTCAAGGTCGACTATTCCTACATCAACGGCCGGCAGATTATCGCGAGAGGCGACTTCGCCTCCTTCGATGTCGAGGCGGCGATGGCCGACCACCGGGCCGTGATGGACCGCATCTATCGGCAGTGAGACAGCACAGGAAGGACGCAACAATGACCATGAAGCGAGCTGCGGAGCAGGCGGCCCTCGATCAATGGTATTGCATTGACGCGCTGAACGAGATTCCGGTTGGCACGATGCCGAACCGGCTTTTGGGCATCGATCTGTTGGTAGCCCGCGATACGGCAGGCGCGGTCAATGTGTCGCGCGCCGGCGACGGCAGCCAAGTCCCGGCCAAGGAACGCTACGGCTATCTATGGATCACGCTCGGCATGCCGGCCGGCGATGTGCTGTCGATCCCGGAGGCCTATGAGGACGACCGCCGGCCTGTCGTTTGCGGCGCGATCGCGGTAAAGGCGTCCGGCCTCCGCATCGTCGAGAATTTCCTCGACATGGCGCATTTCCCCTTTGTCCATACCGACATATTGGGCGCCGAGCCGCACACGGAAGTGCGGCATTACACAACCGAAATCCGCCGCGACGTGGACGAGGTGTGGGCGACCAACTGCGAATTCTTCCAGCCACAGGCAGCACTCTCGGCGACCGGCGGCATCATGACCCAATACATGTATCGGGTCGCCAATCCTTTCGCGGTGATGCTTTACAAGACCTGCCCCAACTCGGCTACCCGCTGGGACGTGATCTGCCTGTTCGTGCAGCCCCTTGATCCGGACCGCTGCCGCGCTCACCCCGTCATGTTCCTGATCGACGACGTGTCGACCACGACCGAACTGGTGCAATTCCAGCAGCTCATCTTCCTGCAGGACCGCATCATCCTGGAGAATCAGCGCCCGCTTCTTTTGCCGCTCGAGCCGCGCACGGAAATCCCGACGCGGGCCGACGGCTCGTCCATCGCCTATCGCCGCTGGCTGAAGGAGAAGGGCATCAGCTACGGCACGACGGCGCAAGCCGCATGAGTGGCAGCCCCTCCGATATTGCTATCGGCATCGACGGGCGGGCATTCGCGAACGCGCTCTGGCGCTGCCCGGCCGCAGTGCTTAGCTGTTCTTCGGCGGAGGACAGGTGAGCAACCTGAACGGCAAGACGCTTCTGGCCAGCGGCTTTCACGCGCCGGAGCGCGGGCTCGTGGAAGAGTTGCGCCATGCCCTGATCGCAGTCGATCAATCAGGCATCATCGCCTCGGTGCTGCATCCGCATGATGCCGGCTATGACGAGGGGGTGGAGGCCGCACGCCGGACCGGCGCGCTGGCGACCTTGCCGGCGCAGAGTTATCTGCTGCCCGGCTTCGTCGATCTTCACGTGCACGCGCCGCAATATCCGCAGCTCGGCCGGGCGCTGGACGTGCCGCTCGAGACCTGGCTTCACAAATACACGTTTCCCCTGGAGGCGCGCTACGCCGATCTCGCCTTCGCGCGGCGCAGCTACGGCCTTCTGGTCGACGACCTGATCGCTGACGGCACGACCACAGCGCTCTACTTCGCAACCATCCATCAGGACGCGACAAGGCTGCTCGTCGACATTTGCCTCGAACGCGGACAACGTGCGCTGGTCGGCAAAGTGGCGATGGACAATCCCGACGAGTGCCCGGCCTATTATCGCGATACCTCGGCGGACGCGGCCATCGATGGCACGCGCGCTGTGATCGACTACGTGCATGGGCATCCGGACAATGCCGCGGGACGGGTAAAGCCGGTCATTACTCCGCGCTTCATCCCCTCCTGTACCGACGCCGCCCTCGAAGGCCTTGGAGCGCTCGCACAGGAATGCGGCTGCCATGTGCAGACGCATTGCTCGGAAAGCGACTGGGCGCATGGCTACGTGCTGCAGCGCCACGGGATCAGCGACACGTCGAGCCTTGATCGCTTCGGCCTGCTGCGCGCCGGCAGCGTGCTCGCGCACGCCAACTTCATTACGCCTGCCGACATGGAGACAATCCGTGTGCGCAAGGCGGCCGTGGCGCACTGCGCCGTTTCCAACGCCTACTTCGCAGGCGCCGTGTTCCCGTTGAGGGCGGCCCTCGAGAAGGGTGTCAAGGTCGGGCTCGGCACCGATATTTCCGGGGGACCGAGCGCCTCGATGTTCGATGCGATGCGCGCGACGGTCATGTCGTCGCGCATGCTGGAAACCGGCACCGACCCGGCGCTAGCGGCCGAGGCGCGCGGCACGGCCGGAACAGCACGCGTCGACTTTCGCGAGGCCTTCCACTTGGCGACGGCAGGCGGCGGCGCGGCACTCGGCTTGCCTGTGGGACGATTCTCGCCTGGCTACCATTTCGATGCGATCCTGGTCGACACCGCCGCGCCCAGAGGCACAATTCACCTGTGGGACGAACTCGACGACGGCGACGGCATCCTTCAGAAGATCGTCTACTCCGCTTCCAGGGCCAACATCGCGTCGGTCTGGGTCAGCGGGAGAGCTGTTCTCGCCTAAGCGGACGGAAGGCTGTGCCGAGAACCCGAAATCTTCCCGTGTTATTCCTTACGGTCGGGGCACGTCATGGACTTGATCAGTATTCGCCGACGTCAATGACAGCCTGGGCAAAGGCTTGCGGGGCTTCTTGAGGCAAGTTGTGGCCGATACCGCCGGTGATGATCCGGTGCGTGTATCTGCCCGAGAATTTCTTGGCGTAGGAACTGCTGTCGGGATGGGGTGCGCCATTGGCATCACCCTCAAGGGTAATGGTCGGCACTGTGATCACGGGAGCTTCGGCCAGCCGGTTTTCCAGAACGTCATATTCCGGCTCGCCATGTGCCAGGCCGAGCCTCCAGCGGTAATTGTGAATGACGATGCTGACGTGATCCGGGTTGTCCAAGGCTGCGGCGCTGCGCTGGAAGATGTCATCGTCGAAATTCCACTGCGGCGAAGCGAGTTGCCAGATGAGTTTGGCGAAATCGCGCGTGTATTTCTCGTAGCCGGCGCGGCCGCGATCCGTGGCGAAGTAATACTGATACCACCATTGAAGCTCAGCCTCCGGTGGCAGCGGCACCATGCCGACCTGCTGATTTCCGATGAGATAGCCGCTCACCGAGACGATCGCCTTGCAACGCTCCGGCCAGAGCGCGGCAACGACATTGGCCGTTCGAGCGCCCCAGTCGCAGCCGGCGATCGTGGCCTTCGCGATCCCCAGCGCATCCATCAGGGCAATCGTATCCGCGGCGAGCGCCGACTGCTGGCCGTTGCGCATCGTGTCGTCCGACAGGAAGCGCGTAGTGCCGTAGCCGCGCAGGTAGGGCACAATCACGCGGTACCCCTTTGCGGCAAGCAGGGGAGCGACGTCGGTGTAGGTGTGAATGTCATAAGGCCAGCCATGAAGCAGGATCACAGGGGCACCTTCGGCGGGCCCCAGTTCCGCATGTCCGACGCTCAGCTTTCCGGCATTGACCTGCCTGAGCGAGCCGAACGCGTTCTGCGTGGCTTGCGTCGCAGATGCCCTCGCCTCGACCATCCAAGTGGCTGCCGGCGCGCTCAAGCCGAGTTCGGTGGCGGCGAACGTCATTGCTGTTGCACCAACAATGCGCCGGCGGCGATGATCGACCGTCTCGGGAGCCTTACTCGCACTCATGATGAAGCCTCTATGATGACCAACAAGCGGGAACGACTAGACCGCCGGCCGCATCGGCCGACAGGAAATATTGCGTTTATTTCGACGGTGACTGCGGCGAATCCAGGATTGTAACCACTCTGCCAGGAGGCCGTGCGGCGAGCTCTGACTGAATGTCGGTAAGGTCCAGCGTTTCCTCGATTTCGCTCCGGAGAAATTCGAGACGTAGGCCATCCCGGCGCTTGGAAGCGGCTGGATGTAGCATCCGCAGAAACGGCAGCATGACAATGACTCCTGACCTTCTGTTGGGGCGAGAGAATATGTTGCGTCTGATCTTGTGCTCGGAGCCACCCCCGGCTTTAGACGAGGCCCTCACGATCCATTGCGATGCGCACAGCCGGTCGGGCAGCCATTCGGGCGCGAAGCGCTTGCAAAGGCGCGGGAACAGGGACGTGGAAGCGCGCCGCCCAAAGCAGCATCACGAAAAGATAAAAATCCGCGACGGTGGGTTTGTCGCCGAACAGATAGTCGGTCTCGAGCCCGTCAGCGAAGAACTCGAGTTGGCTCGTAATCGTCACGCTCGCCTTGGCCTTTTCGGTATCGCTGCTTTGGTGCCACATCGGCTTGAAGCTTCGGTGTATTTCAGTTGAGACGTAGGCCAGCGCTTCGAGAAGGCGGGTACGGCCCAACGGCCCCGCCACTCCCAGTGGCGGGTATTGCGACGCAATCCAGTCGAGGACGGCGATATTTTCCGTCAGCGTTTCGCCGCTATCCAGCATGAGGGCTGGAACGTAGCCCTTGCGCGTGACGGTAGTGAAATCATCCCCGGAGCCTGTTCGTTTGGTCTTGAGGTTCACACTTTCGCGCTCGAAGGAAACACCAGCCTCTTCCAGTGCGATGTGGTCCGCCAGGCTGCAGGCGAGAGGGCTGTAGTAGAGTTTCACCGCTTTTCCCTTTTCTGAACCCGATTGAATCGGCGCAATTGGTCGTCGCCGGGCGGAAAACCTGCCACGCAAGACACCGCTCCAAGAATTCGCACTTGGCGGGGACGACGACTACGACACCGACAGCTAGACGTGCCTATGCCGAGGTATGGTCGGGCTGAAGTTCGGGATCGCCGTGCGCAATGCCGGGGCATATCCCAGCTCAGTGGCCAACGGTTATCTGGAGGAATCCAGAGCCTTCCATGATGACATCATCGACAGCCCGACCAGTCCTTCGCTCAGGAAATCCTAAACGAAAGTATTGGACGCACGTGCCGTTGGCACGATGGCTCACACCCGGCCACGGCCGGCATATTCCGCGCGACATAAGCAGACTGGAAAGGCGAAAGCCGTGGCCTGCTTTTGCTCGATTGCCACCAACGCGATGAAGCAGCTTCCAACAATAGGAGTCGCCATCATGGCCGACCTTTCCGAAACCTCCAAAGCCGAGCACACATTGAGCGTCGAAGCGCCCGCCGCGATCGAGGTCGACGTCTCCTCGCTGACGCCGGGAACGTCGCTGATCGTCGACTGGCACGGCAAGCCGGTGGTCGTGCGCAACCGCACCGAAAAAGAGAGGAAGGACGGCCAGGCAGTCAGTCTCGCCGAGCTCAAGGATCCAATTGCCCGCAACGCCAACCTGCCGGCC
Organism: Mesorhizobium sp. M0991; assembly: GCF_040318915.1. Taxonomy (NCBI): domain Bacteria; kingdom Pseudomonadati; phylum Pseudomonadota; class Alphaproteobacteria; order Hyphomicrobiales; family Phyllobacteriaceae; genus Mesorhizobium; species Mesorhizobium sp. M0991. Next base: position 106,879 of record NZ_JAMYNE010000014.1, on the reverse strand, counting down.
GATGCGCCGGCAACCGACGCCAACCGAACTATGCCGGGCAAGGAAGCCTGGGTGGTGATGGTCCAGGTCTGCACCCATCTCGGCTGCATCCCGCATGGCCAGGAAGGCGATTTCGGTGGCTGGCTCTGCCCTTGTCACGGTTCTCAATACGACCCCGCCGGCCGCATCCGAAAGGGGCTGGCGCCCGAGAACATGGCGGTACCGGTGTTCCAGTTCGTTTCCGACACCAAGATCCGCATCGGTTAAGGCAGGGGGCATTTCGATGAGCGGCGACAAACACTCGACCTATACGCCCAAAACCAGAATCGAACGTTGGTTCGACGCCCGCCTGCCGCTGCCGCGGCTGGTGCACGACAGCTTCATCGTCTATCCCGTCCCGCGCAACCTGAACTACGCCTATACGTTCGGCGGCATTCTCACGATCATGCTGGTTTCACAGATCCTGACCGGCATCGTGCTGGCGATGCATTACGCTCCGGATACGGGGCTGGCCTTCAATTCGGTCGAGAAGATCATGCGCGACGTGAATTCGGGCTGGCTGCTGCGCTATCTCCATTCCAACGGCGCGTCGTTCTTCTTCATTGCCGTCTACCTCCACATCTGCCGCGGGCTCTACTATGGTTCGTACAAGGCGCCGCGTGAGCTGCTGTGGGTGCTCGGTTGCACCAATCTCCTGCTGATGATGGCGACGGCCTTCATGGGCTACGTGCTGCCTTGGGGACAGATGTCGTTCTGGGGCGCTACTGTCATCACCAACTTCTTCACGGCCGTCCCACTGATCGGCGACTGGCTCCAGCAGCTTTTGCTCGGCGGCTTCGCGGTCGATAATCCGACGCTGAACCGCTTCTTTGCGCTGCATTACCTGCTGCCATTTGTGCTTGCGGGCGTGGTGACCTTGCATATCTGGGCGCTTCACGTCGTCGGCCAGAACAATCCGACCGGCATAGAGGTCAAATCGAAAACCGATGTCGTGGACTTCACGCCCTATGCCACCGTCAAAGATGCCTTCGGCATCCTCGTGTTCCTGTTCTTCTTCGCCTATTTCGTCTTCTACCTGCCGAACTATCTCGGCCATCCCGACAACAACAGCATCGCCAATCCGCTGAAGACGCCGGCCCACATCGTGCCGGAATGGTACTTCCTGCCGTTTTACGCGATCCTGCGGGCCATCACGTTCAATATCGGGCCGATCGATTCCAAGCTCGGCGGCGTGCTCGCGATGTTCGGCTCGATCGCGGTGCTGTTCCTGGTGCCGTGGCTCGACACCTCGACGGTGCGCTCGGCGGTCTATCGCCCCTGGTACAGGGTGCTCTTCTGGCTGTTCGTTGCCAATGCCCTCTTTCTCGGCTGGCTCGGCTCGCGACCGGCGGAAGGCGCATACGTCGTCATGTCCCAACTGGCGACGCTTTACTATTTTGCGTTCTTCATCATCGCCATGCCTGCGCTCGGGCTGATCGAAAAGCCGCGACGGCTGCCTAATTCGATCACCGAAGCAGTTCTCGAAAAAGACAAGGCCAGCGGCAGAGGCCCGATCGCCGGGCCGGAGACCAAACGTTGAACTGGGCATGGCGGTGATCGTTCATGAACTGGTGGAACTCTCCTCTGGTCTACATCGTGTTGCTCGGCCTCGCCGGGATCGTCGTTTGGACCCTCATCCCCAGACGCTTCGCCAATGCGAAGCTGGTCGTCCAACTCGGCTTTTTCCTCGCGATGTCGGCCATGGTTGTCGACCTGCGCGTCATTCCGTACGAGGCAGCAGGGGACAACGAGACAACCGGAGGAGCGGTCCTCACCGGCTCGGTCAAGCTGCTCTGGTGGGTTCACCTTGCCTGGGCGCTAATCGGATTTGTCCGTATCTATCTCGTCTTTGAGCGAAAGCCGCGCGAGGCACGTCTCCTGCAGGACGTCGTGGTCGGTGTCGTCTACGCTGGAATGTTCCTGTCGATCCTGGCGTTTGTCTTTGCAGTGCCGGTCGGAACGCTCATTGCCACGTCGGGCGTCTTTGCCGTCATCCTGGGACTGGCGCTCCAGAATACGCTTGGTGACGTATTTTCGGGGATCGCGCTTAACCTCGGCCGCCCTTACGTGCTTGGAAACTGGATCATTCTGGGCGACGGAACCGAAGGCCGCGTTGTCGAGACCAATTGGCGGTCGACTCAACTCCTGACCCCGACCCACAATGTCGTCGCACTGCCAAACAGCCTTCTCGCCAAGATCGGGGTAACAAATTTAAGCGGTCCGGACGAGAGCCATGGACTTGCCGTGACCGTCAAGGTGGCGCCAACGAAGACGCCGGCGATCATCATAGATCTCATGCGCACTGTCTTGCTGAGCTGTAATTCAATCCTCCAGGACCCTCCGCCTTCGGTTACCATCAGAAGCCTGGATGCCGCAGCTATCGAGATAGAGTTGTCGTTTCGCGTCGCAAGTATTGACCAGCGAAGTGCCGCTCGGAACGACATCTTCGATCTCATTTATCGCCATTCAAAGTCGACCGGCATACTGCTGGCGCAGCCACTTTCGGCTTCGATTGCCATGACCAACCGGCCGAGCGACGAGACGGCAGCGTCGCAAGGCTTCACCCCAATCGAACTCATTAATTCCATACCGGTATTCTCGGCACTGACGGGTACCGAGCAGGAGTCGCTCGCCAAAGCGGCCTCGGTTCGCAGCTACCACAAGGGCGAGATCGTCGCACGACAGGGAGAGATGCTGCCGTCGCTCATGATCGTACGGACGGGAGTCATCGTCCGGCAAATTGGCGAGGACGATGATCAACTGCAGGAGATCGGCCGGCTTGCACCTGGCGATTTCTTCGGCGAGACCGGCTTGCTCGCCGGCATTGGCGAGATGTCAAGTTTGCGGGCAATGACCCCTGTCACGGTTTACGAGATAGACCAGGAAAGCTTTGCGCCGCTGCTGCACGACCGGCCCGAAATGGCCGAAGATCTTGCCGCGATCCTGTCGATGAGGGTTTCGGCTTTTAACGAAAGCGGCATCGCCGGACAGCACCACGCGAGCTCCAAATTCGCGCTCCTCAATGCCATTCAGACGGTCTTTCGCGCCGCTCCGTTCAAGCGCGTTCGAGCACCTGGCTGACAAGGCATGCAGAAGGACAGAGATCCATGACCACCCGCCAAAGCGATATCACAGGCATCGATACACTCATCCAGCCGGCTGTCCGTGATTTTGCCGACGGACTGAAGATAAGGCGTGTATTGCCCTCCTCGAATCGCCTCATGATCGGGCCCTTCATCCTGTTCGACCATTTCGGCCCCGCCATATTCGACGCAGGTCACGGTTTCGATATGGGACCGCATCCGCATATCGGCGTTGCGGCCGTGACCTACCTGATCGATGGCGAGATCGTCCATCGGGACAATTTCGGTAAAGTGCAGACCATCCGTCCTGGCGAGGTCAACTGGATGACGGCCGGGTCGGGCATCGTCCATTCCGAGCGCACGCCACCGGAAGTCCGGGCCTCGGGAAGCAATCTCTTCGGCGCTCAGGCTTGGATCGCCCTCCCCTCCCGCTATGAAGAAATTGCTGCCGATGTCGCACATTTTGGCGCCCCCGAAATACCGAGGATCTGTGCCGACGGCATCGAGTTTGCGTTGATCGCCGGCGAGTCCGACGGGTTGGTCTCGCCGGTAAGGACGTTCTCCGACATGGTCTATGCCGAAATTGTGCTCACGAGCGGTGCCCGATACCAGGTGAAACCCGAACACCGTGAGCGTGCGATCTACATCGTCGCCGGTGAGGTTGGAATTGTCGGCCAGCTCGGTACGTTTCATGAGGCTGAATTGATAGCTCTGGCGCCCGGCGCTGAGATTGTGCTCCGGGCGCCTGCCTTCCATGCGGCGAGACTAATGCTGATAGGAGGTGAGCCCCTGGCCGAGCCACGTCATATCTATTGGAACTTCGTCTCCACTTCAGCCGAACGGATCGAGCAGGCAAAGGCGGATTGGCGCGAGGGCCGCTTCCCAGGCGTGCCGGGAGAGCACGAGCTCATGCCTCTGCCAGATGGCAGCGTGTGAGGGATAAGGCAGCGGATGGTGACCTCTGCGCCGCGACGGCTTTACGCCGGTGGCGCAGGCAGACCACTAGGACATCAAGTAGAGATCGTTCATCGTTTCCTCATCGAGCAAACCGTCGAACCAGACGTCGAAGATTGTCTCGAGCAGGAACTCGTCGTTGCTTGCTTCGGAAAACAGCGTGAGAGACGCGTGCAACTTCTTCGCATCAACCTCACCGAAGGCTGCGCGAGCGCTTAGGCCGGAGAGCCGCTGCAGGGTGCCAACGCATTCCCGATAACGGCCTCCGAGAATCGGAAATGAGAGATAGGCGCTGGCCTCGTCGAGCGATGCGATTGCATATGGCTCAGGCGCAGTACCGCTTCGCCTGGTGGCCAACCTTGGAAAGATGAACTCCATGTAGGGAGTGCACATCATTCCTTGACGGAGAATAGCCAGCGCGTCGTCGTAGACCGGATCCTGTGCGCTGACGAACCTCTGCAAATCATACTCGTCGTGCATTTGGATGGATCCCTGGGAAACCCTCAACATTCGTGCCCTGACTAGCCGTCGACGACATCCGCGTAGTCCGGGTGCTTGGCGAAAAAACGGCTCATGAAGGGACATTTCAAGATCGCTTTACGGCCGGTTTTGCGGAGCAGTTCGAAGGTCCCTTGGGCCAATCGCGACGCGATCCCTTGTCCGGAAAATTCCGACGGGACTTCGGTGTGTATCAGCGCGACCTTCCCGCCTTCGAGCCGATAATAGGCCGCCGCAAACATATCGCCGGCGATCGGCAGCTCGAAACGGTGCTGTTGGACGTTTTCAACGACTTGTGCATCCATCTTTATCTCTCGATTGTATGTCACGTCTGTCACCGGAGGGAGATTGGCCGGCCGCTATCGCACCGCAGGCAACCGCAGAGTGACGGTCGTGCCTGCCCCAAGCGTGCTCTGAATATCGATGCTTCCGCCTGACTGCTCGGCAAAGCGCTTCACCATCGGCAAACCGACGCCGCCGAGGCCTTCGCTTTTGGTGGTGAAGAACGGATCGAAGGCGCAGACCATTGTCTCGCTGGTCATCCCGATACCGTTGTCCGCGACACGGATATCTACCTGACCGGCGGTAGAGCTTTCAGAGGCCAAGCCGGCATCGATCGAGATGAAACCGCCGTCAGGCATTGCATCGCGGGCGTTGAACAGAAGATTCAGAACCGCATTTTGCAATCCAAAGCGATCGCATCTCACCAAAGGCAGGTCGGACCCAACCCGAAGCTCAAGACCGAAATTGGCATCCAAGGCGCTCCGCACGAGGGTTTCGATCTCAGCCAGGCAAGCACCTACGTTTGTGCATTCGATTTCCGCGCGGCTCTCTCGGGCCAGGCTGATGGTTTGCCGGACAAGGCCCCCAGCCCGTTCCAAAGCCGTTTTGGCGCCGGCAATTACAGGCCCAAGCGCCGGAGCCGCTTGGATGCTCGGATCGCGGGCCAGGTGGTTCAACGCCGACGAGGCGACCTGAATGAGATTGCCCAGGTCATGGACAATGCCGGCGGTCGACATTTGCACGGACATACCACTTCCAGGACCATCGGGCGGGCTGTCGAAGACATCCTCTTTTATGTCCGGACGAAACATTTCATTCCCCCGTTGGCTTAGTCGACACCTATTTGCTTCAATACGCTATAATTTACGGCATTTATTGTCTATTATATCTAAGACGACTCCAACACATCCTTATGTATATTCAATCGCGAGACCATGATCTATTGATAGCCGATCCCGCTGATATAGTTGGCAAGCAGCCGTTCCTGCAGTTCCTCTTGTTTGAAGAGCGCCTTCATCGCATCACGGATATCGAGGACGCCTAGTGGTTTCGAGTCAGCCCCGAGCACCGGCACATTCTGCAGGCCTTGCGCGGCCATGGTCTGCCAGACTGAATGAAGATCATCGTCGGGACCACAGGACACGATGGACCGGCTCATCAATGCCGCAATCGGCGCTTCTGTTGGCCCTGAATTCGCCAGATGGCGGACAAGGTCGGACTTGCTCAGCACGCCTGCCGCCTCCCCACTGCCGTGGCACACCACGACCAGGCCTATTGCGGGCCTGGAAAGTGAGAGTGCTGCACTGCGGAGTGGAGCGTCGACATCGATCACCATGAGACGGGCCGATATTACTGGATGCAGACTGTCAATGCGCATGACGCCCTCCTGAGAGCGCCTCGCGGCCGCGGCCGGGAGGCTGGGATCGGTTCCAGGGTTTGGTCGCCGAGGTCGGCGCCCCTGCCTGGCCGTCAGAATGGCGCCCAAACAAGCGCCATTCTGACCCATTCCAAAGATTAGCTTAGTGCTGCTTTGCTCAGGCCAAACTTCGCATCCCCCGAGCCCGGGACGGGTTTGAAGCCGATGTTCAGACGATTCCAAGAATTGACCGCCATGACAACGAAGGTCAGATCGGAAATCTCCTTCTCGGAAAGCTGCGACCTGACCCGATCGTAGATCTCGTCCGGGACACCCTGCTCGGGCAGCTTGGTCAAGACTTCCGTCCATGCCAAGGCTGCACGCTCGCGAGGAACGAACAAGGTCGAATCCCGCCAGGCTGCCAGGTGGTAAAGGCGCAGTTCGCGCTCGCCATGGATCTTCGCCTGTTTGACGTGCATATCGAGGCAGAAGGTGCACCCGTTTAGCTGCGCGGCTCGGACTGCAACAAGGTCGCGGATCGGCTCTTCGATCGACCCCTCTCGCGTCGCACCAAGAAATTCAATAAATTTCTTCAGAAGTTCTGGCGACTGCTCCGCATAACTCGCGCGTTGGGCGACAGCTTTTCCTTTCGGAGCGACCGGTGACGCTGCAATATTCATTACTTATCTCCTTGAGGTGTTTGCAATCCATTGCAGCATAAGGATGACCGGTGAGCCAAACTGTTGCTATCCTGCCGATGATATGTATTGCCACTCGATTGGTTTGGGGCGCCTAAACCGAAGTATAGTAAGCGGTGGAAATTGGCACCCTGAACGCTGCCCTCGGCAATTCGCTTTGCCGCAGGCATGCGACAGGCGCACAGCGTTTGGGTCATATGAAGGGCTCGGCTGAGCTGGCCGGCCTCGATCGAGAGACCTGGATCGAAACTGCCCTCACTCTTCGAAGGGAGTGTTCATCACAAGATCAACTGCTGAAGGCGCCTTGTAGCCGGAGACAAAGCGCTCGCCGAAGTCCCGGGCAAAGTTGTCGTAGGTGGTTTCGGGCCTGATCTCGGCGATATGGCAAAAGCATCGCGTCATCCGCCGCTTCATCCCGAGGCGCGGAAATTCGCCAACGATCTTTGCAATCTCAGCTGACGAAACGAGGCTGTATTGCAAGCCGACGACATCGAGGCAGATGCCGGCTGTGCACAGCGCCACCTCAGCCTCCTTGTAAAGGCCGATCGATGGCGTCGAGTTGAGGGCGACGCTGTCCCAGATCAATTGGGCGCGCCGCTCGTCGAAGCCGCCTTCCCGAACGAAGGTGCGGGCAAGATCGGCGCCTTCCACTTCGAAGCGGCGCGGCCCGGCGAAGTCCTCATTGAGCGTGACGTCATGCAACAGGGTTGCAACGGCAACAACCTCCGCGTCGTGCTGGATACTCTGAATCTGTCCGATCCGGGCCGCGAAAAGCCAGGATCGGACCACGTGGTTGAACAAGTAGGGTTCACATCGCTGGCGGGCATGTTCGATCGCTCGGCCAACAAGCGGTGTATCGGGGACCGAAATCCCCGCAAGTGTGCGGCTGGCGATCGAATTCATGTCACTGACGTCCCTTCGCATACGCCCCGATGGTCCCGGCGGCTACGATTTCATTTCGCGTTCGTCGTCAGTTCCGTCTCGCTGGTGTCAACGACGAAAATAGCAAGCAGGCGGGCACGTTCGGTCTTGCTGGCGTTTTCGCTGACGGCATGACGATCGCCCGGAAATTCCGAGAAACTTTCGCCGGCGCGATAGGTCGTCACCGGGCCATCGTTGACCTGGCTTCGCATAGCTCCCTCTAGGACCGTCGCGTAAATGAACGCGGAGTTGGGATGGGTGTGGGCCGGCGATGTTCCGCCCGGCTCGTATTCGACCAGCACGGCTTTCATACTCTTGCCGGGCACGTTTGGAAGAGCCTGGTCGTAGACAAGCTTCACGCTTGCGTCATCGGCCATCGCTGCAGTGACAGAAGCGGCGGTGAGCGCCGCCGCGCAGAGAAGTGTTTTGATCATGTCTGGTCTCCTTGTTGAAATACGAATGGTAAGAGAGTGCTGATCTGATGGATCAGAGGATCGGCGTTCGCTTTTGTTTGCTTATTTCGGCGGCGTGTATCGGCTGAGCCAATCATCGAAACGCACGGCGCCGATGCGCGCGTTGTCGCCGGGCATAAGCGTTCGATCGTCGATTGCCACTTGGCCGTAGTAGAGAGCACCAGGATCCGCGACGACTTTACGGGGATCGTTGGTGGCCTTCAGGAAGCGCTCGACAAGTTCGCTCATGCGAACACGCTCCGGACCGGCAATTTCGATCATGCCGTTCAACGGCGCGGCAAGCGCGACGTCCGCCATCGCGTCGGCAACATTATCAGCCGCCATGGGTTGGAAGTAGGCCGGCGACATATGAATGGTATCCCCGACGGCGCCCGTGTTTGCGATGGCGGCGGTGAATTCGAAGAACTGAGTGGCGTGAACGATGGTGTAGGGAATTCCGGACTCCCTGATCAGCTTTTCCTGAAGCAACTTGCCGCGGAAATAGCCCATGCCCTGCAGTCGGTCGGTACCGACGACCGACAGCGCCACGTGATGACGGACGCCGGCGGCCGTTTCGGCCGCAAAAAGATTACGCCCGGATGCCTCGAAGAACTCCAGGGCAGCCTTTTCCTCGAACGACGGCGAGTTCGCGAGGTCGACGACGACCTGCGCACCGGCAAGCGCGGCGGCCAGACCCTGTCCCGTAACGGTGTTGACGCCCGAATTCGGCGACGCCGCAAGCACGTCGTGTCCTTTGTTTCGCAGTCTCTCCACGGTCTTTGAACCGATCAGTCCGGTTCCGCCGATGACGACGATCTTCATGTCTAGTCTCCTGGTGTTGCGTGTCTATTTTCGTTGCTCGATCGGATGCAGGCGCTTCCAGCCTGCTACTGACTGACCGACGCAGAAGCATCCTCGATGAGTGACGTGACCTCGTCGGGATGCGAAACCATGAGCGCGTGGGACGCACCCTCGATGACGACGGTCTTTACCGCGTGCGCACGCTTGGCCATGAAGCTCATGACGGCTGCCGGGATGTTCCGGTCATCCGAGCCGTAGATCATGTAGGACGGCAGCGTCTTCCATGAGGCGACGCCCGAGGCTTCTGCCAGAGCTGCCTGCGCAACAGGGCGTTGAGTGGCAGCCATCAGCAAAGTCTGCTCTTGCGGAACGTCGGCGGCGAACTGGGCGCGGAACTTGGCCGGCTCGATGAAGAGGTCTTGTCCGCCGTCCGGCAACGCGACTGGAGCAAGCGCGCTCCCCAAGGTGCTGCCGGGAAACATGCTGGACAACGTAAGGCTCGATTCGCCGGTATCCGGCGCGAAACCCGCCACGTAGACCAAGGCCTTTACATTGGGATTGCCATTGGCGGCCTCGGTGATGACAGGCCCGCCGTAGGAATGCCCCACCAGCACAACTGGCCCGGAAACCGACCGGACGATGGCTGAGACTGCTTTCGCATCGCTGGCAACGCCGCGGAGCGGATTAGCTGCGGCTATCGCTACATAACCGTCTTTGCTGAGCTTGGTGATGACTGCGTCCCAGCTCGACGATTCCGCGAAGGCGCCGTGCACCAGTACGATCGTCGGCTTGGGCTGAGAATTCGCGGCCTGCGCCATCCCGCCGCCCGACGCGGCAAGCGCCGCGGTGAGCGCCAGGACTCGAGTTATGTTTCGCATTTGCTTTCTCCCGTGTGGCCTGTGGTGACCAATGCTCAGGAGAATGCGCCGACGCGGCCCGCCAACCTATTGTGCGGAAGGGTCTGTCATACAATGCCAAGGTGCAGGGTAGGTCACCAGGGAGATCAGGTGCCCTGCAGCATGATTGAGGGTATCTATGCCGGGTGTGCATTGTCGGCAGTCGCCGGAACAGACACTGAGGGCGCGCGGCCAGAGAGTTGTGTTTGCAAGACGCCGCTGCCGCCGTGGCGAGAACCTGGCGCGGTCGATCCGTTGAGCGCTGGTGAGCCGGCCGGATCGAACATGGCGGCAAAGCCTCCTCTCGCAGACGACATAGTCCCTGGCCTTCGGCCCGCATCGCCCAATGCGTTCGTATGGGTCAAACAGCCGGACCGTCTGATCGTGTCGCTGCGTCACGGCATCTATATTTGTATGGGTGAATACCATCCAAGCTACCAATAGAGTTACTGAAATGAAAATGACAGTCCTTGCTGTCGCCGCGCTTGTTATTACAGCAGGTAGCGCCATTGCCGGAAGCGACCACTATGGATCAAATGGAGCCCAGCAGCCTGCGACTGCGTCTGACAACATGTATACATCCTCGATCCAAAAAATGAACAACGATATCGGGGTGCCGAAAACCGTACGCAAGCCGACTGCTCCCAACGATGAATATGGCCAGGGCATCTGGGGTCACTGATCCCGACCTACAGAAAATTGAAGGACCGGGGCGAGACCTCGGTCCTTCCGCCGTATCGGCGAGCCGACTTCTCTCTTGCGCGTCGATCCCTGCAATGCGACTTGCCGCTTACGTGGCTCAATTTGCACCACGTCGACGGAACGTCTCGCCTCCGACCTATTTGGCGCGACTCGTGCGGCAGCTTCCCGGAAAATTTTCGTGAGGAAGACCGATTGCTTAGGCATTATTCGGCCGTCTATTGGCGCGACGACATCGCAGTCGTGGCTCAGAGCACTGCCATCCCGCCGTCGACCCGCAGATTGATGCCCGTGACGAAACTGCTCGCGTCCGAGGCAAGGAACAGGGCGGCTTTTGCCAGCTCTTCCGGCTGCCCCATCCGGCCCAGGGGTATTGCCTCGGCCATCGCCTTTTCAAACGGCCCGCGCTGCTCAAACGGTATGCCTAGCTTATCGAGAATAGCCGTATCCACCGGACCTGGGCTGAGCACGTTGACCCGGATGCCGCGAGACTTCAGTTCTATCGCCCAACTGCGCGCAAAGGCATTTATGGCCGCCTTCGAGCCCGCGTAAACAGCATGACCGTCCAGAACCTTCTCGCTGGCCAGCGAGCCTGTGAGGATGATTGCGCCGCCGTTCCGCATGATCGGAATCAGCTTCTGGACGCCGAAGAAGACGCCTCGCGTGTTGACGGCAAATTGCGCATCATATTCTGCCTCGGAGACGTCGGCCGAGTGCGTGATGGTGTTTATGCCGGCGTTCGCCATATAGATGTCGAGCGCCCCGAACCTCTGGCGGATCTGCTGCGCTACCTCGTCATGGTGCGACACGTCGGCCACATTTCCCTGAATGCCCAGCGCGCCTGCCCCGATCTGTGCGACCGCTTCCTCGACCGCCTGCCGCCGACGGCCGGTAATGACGACTTGCGCGCCCTCGGCCGCAAAGATTTTTGCAGCCGATAGTCCGATCCCGCTGTTTCCGCCGGTGACCACCGCGATCTTGCCTGATAGTGCGCCCATGTCGTTCCTGCCTTCGAAAATTGTGCCGGTGCTGCTGCGATAGTCGCAACTGCTGGCCAAGAAAATTTCACGCCGAATTGAGACCGCCAAAATGAGCGGCAATCGCAAACGGCTACCGATTGATAAACTCCCGGCGCTTAGCCAGTTTGACGTCTTGGAGAGCGCTTTGGCCTTCAAGGCAGAACAAGCGCGCGGCGGCGACCCCCGACAGCGCGACGTAGTGTCGAACGCCGGTGATCGCCTCCGTGCTGCACAGGCGCAATTGCCCGAATGGCAGCCGTGGCGCAGCATATGTTTCGCGCCTTTGCCAGCGCTCCAACTCGATGGCGCAGTGGTTCGGTTCCACAATCCGGGACATGAGCCGGCAGAACCAGCATTCAGGCCACCGCTCGGCTATGCGAGCGCACAAGGTTTGACCTGGCGCGCCACCCGAAATGCGGTTCAGGGTGCGCGAAACATTGCCAAAGGTGGTCATCGGCGGCTCCAAGGAATTGCGGACAACATGCGGTCGTGACTGAGGGCGTGCTATCCTTTGATGAAGGCGAGCAGGTCAGCATTGACCTGATCCTGGTGCGTGGCCGTGATCCCGTGGGGCGCGCCGGGGTAATAGATATCCTTTGCGCCTTTGATCAATCGGGCCGACTTGACTGCCGAGTCCTTGACGGGGACGATCTGATCGTCCTCGCCATGCAGGACCAGGGTTGGTACGTCGAACTTCTTGAGATCCTCGGTGAAATCGGTCTCGGAGAACGCCTTGACGCTTTCGTACGCATTGACGAGACCCGCCTGCATGCTCCAGAGCCAGAACTGATCCAGAATCCCCTGGGAAACCTTGGCGCCCGGCCTGTTCGCGCCATAAAACAACGGTGCGAGGTCCCGGTAATACTGCGAACGATCCTTGACGAGGCCAGCCCTTATGCCGTCGAATACCTCGATCGGCAGACCTTCCGGATTGGCCGGCGTTTTCACCATGATCGGCGGAACAGCGGCGATAAGAACAGCCTTGGCCACCCGCTTCGTCCCGTGCCGTCCGATATAGCGAGCAACCTCGCCTCCTCCGGTGGAATGGCCGACCAACGTAGCGTCCCGGAGATCCAGCGCCTCGATCACGGCTGCAAGGTCGTCGGCATAGCCGTTCATGTCGTTGCCGGACGTGGCCTGGCTCGATCGGCCATGGCCGCGCCGGTCATGCGCAACCACGCGGAAGCCGTTATGGGCAAGAAAGAGCATCTGGCTGTCCCAGGCGTCGGAATTCAGCGGCCAGCCATGCGAGAACGTGACGACAGGACCCTTGCCCCAATCCTTGTAGTAGATTTCGGTGCCGTCCTTGGTCGTGATGGTGCTCATCGTCTTGGTTCCTTTGATTGAGGGGGAAGAGGAAAGGTTTTGTTTTCGGCTCGCGGCCGAAGCAGCGCGGGGCAGTCCGGCGGCGACAGTGGCGATCAGGCCGGCCAACAAGACATCGCGGCGAGATCCGCCGGCGGAGAAAAGTCCGTCTTTGTTCATCATGTCCATCCATGTGCTGTGAACTCCTGCTCACCATCACGACCGTCGAGTCGGCCTGTGCGGTCGCGTTCGGGGAGGAGCGAGCGAGGAGCGGTGGAAACGCGACGGTCGTGATGGCTTGCGAGGAACAGGATGCACCGATCCGGGCCGCGAACCTATTCTACGGAAGCATCTGTCATACGATGCCAAGGTGCAGGGCAGGCACGCCGAGGTCCTGGAGCTGTCGCCGAGGTGGGGCTAAAATTGCCATGACGTTAGTGTCGTGCGCGACCCGCCGCTCGTGCGGCGGCCGCTACAAACAGAACCTATCAATCCGTATGAGGATCCGCTTCTCAAAACGAGAAGCGGCTGATCACGAGCAAGTCACCGCCCGAACGGACCGCGACAAGATTCGCCAATGTGGTCCTTATATTGAGGAATCAACTCACCGCCGGTTAGAGGCGTATATACTTATGTATACTGCGTGTTAGTATCGGGCCAAAGATCTGCTAGCTTTCGTTTTATAGACATTAAGCGGCATTTGCCGCTCTTGGAGCCCTTTGGACCTCACAATCCCGGAGTGCTTTAATGCGCCTTAGCTTTCTTTCTGGTTTCCTCATTGCGGTCCTTGCTGCTGGACCATCGACTTCTGCCAACGCTTCGCGCTCAGACGTGCCGCTCGGACAATCGACTGACCTGTCGGCACGTATCGTCGACGGCAAGGCCGACGTTAACGGTGTGGTCTACCACTATTTGCTGGCGGTAGGCGGCCCGAAAACTGTTGTGTTGTTGCATGGTTGGGGCACGACCTCATACATGTGGCGCTTTGTAATGCCACAACTGGTGGCGCGCGGTTACACTGTACTTGCGCCCGATTTGCGCGGTTTGGGGGACACTGCCAAGCCTGCGGCCGGCTACGAAAAGGCGTCGATTGCCGAGGATATTCACGCACTCGTCAATCAGTTGAACCTTGGTCCGGTCGTCAATCTTGTCGGCCACGATATGGGTGGCATGGTGGTTTATTCCTATGCGGCGCAGCACCCAGAGGAAGTCGCCACATTGGCCATCCTTGACGTCCCACTGCCAGGCATCGAACCATGGAACGAATTGATCCAAGGCCCTCGCACTTGGCATTTTCGCTTCCATTCCGTACGCGACGTACCGGAAATGCTCATTGCCGGTCGCGAGCTTGAGTATTTAAAGTGGTTTCACAATGCAGAGGGGGTAAATGCTTGCGCGTTCGACAACGAAGCCGACGAAGTCTACGGGCGTTCCTATGCCCAGCCTGGCGCATTGCGCGCAGGCTTCGAGTACTACCGGGCTTTTCCCCGTGACGAAGAGCAGAACAAGGCCTTTGCAAAACACAAGCTAACGATGCCGGTACTCGGAATAAGCGGCTCAGGTGGCTTGGGATCGATGTACGAAGACCATCTCCGCCACGTCGCCGAAAACGTACGCGCCGTAGTAGTCGAGGGCTCAGGTCACTGGGTTCCGGAGGAGCAGCCAGCCGCCGTCACCAAGGCCCTGATCGAGTTCCTGCCGCCAGCATACTAAGCTTCGCTGATGCCTGAAGGCACAGCATTAGCGATAGTCGTCGTGATGGAGATACGGCCGCTCCAAAGCTTTCCCAATGCGTCGCTGCTAGCGGGGGATGCGCGGCAGAAGCTTGGCTGTGCAGCGTCAACATCAGATTACACGCGGCGGTTATCGCTCTAAGCTCTATAAAGGTTTTCCTGAGTCCGGATCGTCCTGGGCAAGCTTTTCTTAGCGAAGAAGCGCCCGCCGCCGGGCGATCCTATCGGACGGAGGCATGGTTCGGCCCTATTCGAAAGTCTTGGCCGCGCCGGCCTCGCGCATCGGCGGGGGCAGCGTTTCCCACGCCCGGATTAGCTCACCGATGGAAGCAGCTTCCATCTTGCGCATGACATTGCCGCGGTGAAGCTTGACGGTCACTTCACTGATGCCGAGGTCGAAGGCGATCTGCTTGTTGAGGCGTCCGCGCGCCACTTCTCGCAGAACCTCGCGCTCGCGCGGCGTCAGCGTCTCGACGCGCTCGATGTTGCGCTTGACGATCACCGCATCCGCCCGCCGCTTGGCGTCCACCGCAATGCCCGCGATCACGGCGTCAAGCAGCGTCTGATCCCGCACCGGTTTGGTCAGAAAGTCCACGGCGCCGGCCTTCATCGCCTGGACAGTCATCGGGATGTCGCCATGCCCGGTCAGGAAGATGATGGGTTTGGGGTTGCCGTTTTTCGCAAGATGGTGCTGCAGATCGAGACCGCTCGTCCCTGGCATGCGCACGTCGAGGATCAAGCAGCCGGGGCTCTCCAACACGTCGGCGTCAAGCAATTCACGGGTCGAGGTAAAGCACACCGGCAGAAAACCCGCCGACAGGATCAATTCAGACAGCGCCTCCCGAACAGAGGCATCATCATCGACAATAATGACCAGCGGCTGCTCGGCTTCAGCCCGCCGCTGCTGTGATGACGGCGTCGATCTCCGTAAGGGCAATTGGTCAACTCTCATGTTTAGCCTCCGTTTCTGGGTTGCGTAAAGCGTCGCCGATCGCCGCAAGCAGTGCCTGGCCATCGAACGGCTTGCGGAAAAGCCTGCCAATGCCCTTGGCGCGGTGCTGATCCACTATCTCGTGGCGGCCGGTGATCAGGAACACAGGCAGATCCGGACGCGCCTTCTTGACCAAGTCGCGAAGTTCAAAGCCGTCCATGCCGGGCATCCCGATGTCGGTGATAAGCATGTCCAATCCAGACAGGCCGCTGACCAGCAACGACCTCGCCGATGAGAAGCTGCGGGCCACATAGCCGGCGGACTCCAGAAGGTCCTCCAGCGACTCGAGCAGTCTTGGGTCATCGTCGACAATCGCCACGACAGGCCTCCGCTTGCCCACGCTCAGCTCCCCCCTGCCCGGCGCGAGTGCGTGATCGGTATTCCCAATCGCTCGGCGATGCGCACGAGGTCGGCGAGCGACGCCGCGACCATCTTCTGCATGACGTTCCTTCTATGAATTTCCAGCGTAACTTCGCTGATCCCCAGTTCAGCGGCCGCCTGCTTGTTGAGCAGGCCGCTGACCACCAGCGGCAGCACCTCACGTTCGCGCGGCGTCAGTTCGAGATAACGTTGCTTCAACACGCCCAGCTCGGCGCGCTCCGATCGCTGTGCCCGATCCAGGGCGATCGCTGCATGGATTGCGGCCATGAGGTCCGCATCACTGAAGGGCTTAGTCAGGAAATCTACGGCGCCGTGCTTGATCGCACGCACGGAGGACGGGATATCGCCATGTCCCGTCAGGAAAACGATCGGCGGATGATCGCCCTCGGCAATCTGCCGCTGCAGATCGAGGCCGTTAATATCCGGCAGCTCGATATCGAGGATGAGGCAGGCGGGGACGTCCGGCTTGTCAGCGCGGATATAATCGCCCGCCGATCCGAACGCTACGGCACGCATGCCGTGCGCAGCCAGCAGCTCACTGAGCGCCTCCCGGATGCGTTCATCGTCATCTACGATGAAGACAATTTGGCCGTCCGTCATCATGACGCTGCTTTCGCTTCAATCGGCAACGTGAAGATAAACGTCGCTCCACGTGGTTCGTTCTTCTCGACCCATAAACGCCCGCTATGCGACTCGATGATCGAACGGCAGATCGCCAGTCCCATGCCCATCCCTTGCTCTTTCGTGGTAAAGAACGGTTCGAATATCCGGTCGGGAAACTCGACGCCCCGGCCGCGATCGCTGACTTCGGTCTGGACAACATCCCCGATATGGCGCACGCGGATGCTGATAGCTCCGTCGTCCGCACCAGAGTCCATCGCCTCCATGCCGTTGCGGATGAGATTGACCAGAACCTGCTGGATTTGGACGCGATCGAACGCGACTAGCGGAATGTCGCTTCCGACATCAACACTGATGCGAACGCCCCGCCGCATCGCTTCCTCGGCCACGAGGTCGCGTGCCTCTGCGATGACACTGCTGAGCGTCGCATTGGTCCTCGTCTCTGTGGATTGCTTGAACAGCGCGCGGATGCGGCCGACGACGTCCGCCGCCGAATTGGCGTCCCGGATTATGCGCTCGGCCGTGATCTTCGCGCGTTCGACGTTCGGCGGGGCGGCGGACAGCCAACGGTGGCATGCATGGGAATTGGCGACGATCGCGGCCAGCGGCTGATTCACCTCGTGCGCGATCGAAGCGGAAAGCTCGGCGAGACTTGCAGCCTGAGTGGCTTGCGCGAGTTTGTCGGAGGCTTGTCGCAGCGCTTCCTGGGCGCGCACCTCTTCGTCGATGTCGAGGGAAACCCCGTACCATTGCACGACCGCCCCGTCCTCATCACGCCGCGGCTCGACCCTGCACTCCGCCCAGCGATAGCCATCTGTTTCGCGCCAGCGAAACCGCATCGCGGAACCGCCGCCTGTTTCGAAACAGGTCAGCAACGTGCGCAGCACCTCGGGAGCATCTTCGGGATGAACCAGTTCTTGCAGCAATTCCTCGATGCGCGGCTCTCCGAGCGTTTCGAAATTGGCGATCACGGAGCGGAAATGGTCCTGGTATCGCTTGTTGAAGTAGACCGGCCCGCCGGTCGGCACCGCGCTCCAGATGCGGACCGGCACAGCGTCGATCATCTGCTGAAGCTGCAATTCGCTCCGCCGCAGCGCCTCTTCGGCTTGCATCTGATCGTCTATGTCGTGACAGAGGCCGTACCACTGGACGATCAGGCCAGCGTGATCGCGCATCGGCTCTGCCCGGCTCGACATCCAGTGATAGACGCCATCGGCGCGGCGCAGGCGATACCTCATGGAGAAGCGCTCACCGGTGGCAAGGCAGTGACTGAGCGTATCGCCGAATGCTGCTGCGTCGTCCGGATGGACGGTGGACGCTATCATCGCCGCCAGCCGGCTGATGCCCTGTTTGTCCAAATCCGTTACGTCGAGGCGGAGAAAGTCGACCATTCGCTTGTTGAAAAAGGTCGGCTCGCCGTCCGGCGTCAGGCGCCAAACGTGGCTCGGAACCATGTCGACAAGCTGCGAGAGCTCCCGCTCCCGGTCGCCCAATGCCTCAAGGCTTTCACGCAAGGTGAGCACCGCCGCCTGATGCTGCCGGGATATGGCGGCCACGACGAGCGCCGAAAATGCCGAGATGGCCAGAAAAAGCTGCAGCATGATCTGGTTGTGCTTCTGGGACTCGGGATCGCCGGCAAATTGGCTGGCGCCGGATATCGTGAATACCGCCGTGATCAGAGCGAGGACGGCCAATGCTACGGCGGCGCCTCTGAACTCAAAGCGCACTGCGGCCCAAAGAAGAGGCGGCATGATGATGTAGGCGAAGGGCAGATAGCCGCTCAAGGAAAGGGCGGCGATACCAAGAAAAATCAGCCCCAGGACGCAAGCTTCCATCCACCGCGCTGCCGAGAGCTGCGCCTTGCCGCGCCAGTTCTGGAACACGACCAGCGCCAGTGGCGCTACGATCAGGACTCCCGTCGCGTCTCCGATCCACCACAGCGGCCAAGCCGTCGCAAAGGTTTGCGATTGTATGCCAAACCACGCAAGCGCCGCACTTCCCACCGTCGCGCTTGCAACTGGCGCAATTCCAGCGGCCAGTACGACGAATGCGAGAACGTCCCGCAACGTTTCCAGCCGAACTGGGCGCTTGCAGGTCTGGTTCACAAGCCATGCGCCGGCCACCGCTTCAAGAGCGTTGCCGGCAAAGATCAGGAAGGCCGCGGGCAGCGGAGTGTGGAACCACAAGAAGTTGCTGAACAGTTCGGCCAGACAGGCCCCCAGCACCCACCACGGCCAGCTATACCTGGAGGCGAAGACAAGTGTAGCGATGAACAGCCCGCTCGGAGGCCAAATGGAAATCCCTGTTCCGGGTATGATTGCGAGCGACTGGGCGAATCCGCAGCCCAGGACATAGGCCGTAATAAAAAGCCCCAGATGCAAGAGTTGGGGACGGTGCGACCAGACGCGCGACAACCTGCCTCTTTCAAGATCGCTGCTCATGTTGCCGCGAATCAGGCCCGGTTCATTCGTCGCGAAAGGTCGGCCACTTCCCGGTCCGGATCGGTCCAAGTCATGCGTTAACGCGCGCGTTGCGTTGGAATCGGTCTCGCCAAGTGAGTTGGGCGCTGTCGTCATCGGGTGCCCCTCACGGACAAACAAACTCTGGAGATTGTCGGCGCTTCGTGTAGCACTTGCTCTTGATAGCTGGACTGGGCTGACGGACTCACGTCGCCACCCTAATCCCGCCACGCCCCAACCGCACCTCATGGAAATCCATGCATTGCACGGGGCGGCGGCGCCCCTTCACCGAGAGCCGAAAAACCAAGCGCTTACTGAGCGCCGCCAGTTATTGCGCAGCTTTCGCTTCAGCCGGGAGGGTGAAGATGAATGTCGCCCCACGCGGCACGCTATTCTCCGCCCAAAGGCGTCCGCCGTGAGACTCGATGATCGAACGGGAGATCGCGAGCCCCATGCCCATTCCGTTCCCTTTCGTCGTAAAGAACGGCTCGAATATCTTGTCAGGATGTTCGACTCCTGGGCCGCGGTCGCTGACATCGATCTGGATTTTGTCCTCTATCCGGCGCACGCGTATCCCAAGAACCTTGTCGCCAGCAATGGCGTCCATCGCGTCCACGCCGTTGCGGATGAGATTGACCAAAACCTGCTGGATCTGGACGCGATCGAACACGACGAGCGGAAGGTTGCTTTCGATGTCGACATCCATGCGAACGCGACGCCGCATGGCTTCCTCAGCCATGAGGTCACGCGCTTCGGCAATGACACTTGGGATCGGCATACTGGTTCTCATTTCAAGGGATGGCCTGAACAAGGCGCGGATGCGGCTGACGACATCCGCCGCCGAGTTAGCATCGCGGATGATGCGCTCGGCCGTGATCTTCGCGCGCTCGAGGTTCGGGGGATCGGCGGCCAGCCAACGATAGCAGGCGTGTGAGTTGGCCACGATCGCTGCCAGTGGCTGGTTCACCTCATGCGCGATAGACGCCGAAAGCTCGGCGAGGCTTGCCGCCTGGCTCGCCCGTGCAAGTCGCTCTTGCGCCAGACGCAGCTCCTCCTGCGCCCGAACCTCACCGTCGATGTCCAGGCAGATAACATTCCACTGCACAATGGCGCCTTCGGCATTGCGCATCGGCGCCGCGCGCGTGTCGACCCAGAGATATTCGCCATCGAAGCGCCGTAGACGGTGCTTCCGCGAGTATGGCTCGCCGGTCGACAACGAATGTGCGTACTGCTCCTTGACTCCCGCGACGTCGTCGGGATGAACGCCGGCGTCGAGTGTGCCGGCCAACCGGGATTTTCCCGCATCATCCAATTCTTCAAGTTCGTAGCCGAGGAATTCGCGGAGCTGCTGGCTGCGATACATCGGCTCGCCGTCCGGCGCAGCGCAATCGATCATTACGGGCAGGGTTTCGACGAGTTGCCAGAGCGAGCGCTCCCTTTCTCGCAGCGCTTCCTGAGAAATTACAAAATCGTGGATGTCGACGTTGGCGCCGTACCACCGGATTGTGCGACCGCTCTCATCGCGGAGCGGATCCGCGCGTCCCTCAGTCCAGCGGTATGCACCGTCCCATCGCCGGTTACGAAACTTCAGCTCGAACGGTTCACCCGTGCTGAAGGAATGGGTTAGAGCTCCCAGCAATACGGCCCTGTCCTCCGGATGGACGATGGTTTCAATGGCGCTCGGCAATCCTGGAGCATCAAAATCTTCCAGCTTCAGGCCGATATAGTCCACCATAGTTTTGTTAATGTATGCTGGCTCGCCGCCTGGCGTTACGCACCAGATCTGCATTGGCACTGTATCTATGAGCTGCTGAAGCTGCCGCTCGCTGCGTCGCAGCGCCTCTTCGACGCGCAGCTGATCATCGACGTCGTGTGAGAGGCCGTACCACTGGACGATGCGTGCGCTCTCATCCCGCAGTGGCTCCGCGCTGCCTTCCACCCAGCGGTAGACGCCATCCGCACGCCGCAGGCGATACTTCTTGGAGAAGCGCTCGCCGGTGACGAGGGAATGGTTGAGCGCTTCCCTAAGGCTGTCCGCATCATCGGGATGGACGGCGGCTTTTATGACGGCTGTCAGCCGGCTCATGCCCTGCTTGTCTGTGTCTGCTATGTCCATGCCGAGAAAATTTATCAGGCGCTTATTGAAGAAGGTCGGCTCGCCCTCTGGGCTCAACCGCCAGAGCAGGCTGGGAACCATATCCACGAGTTGCGAGAGCTCCCGCTCCCGATCGCGCAGCGCTTCCTGTGCGCGCATCTCATCGTCGATGTCGATGGAAACTACGTACCATTGCACAATCGCTTCGCTTTGATCTCGCAGCGGTTCCCCGCGACCATCAACCCAGCGATACGCACCGTCCGCACGACGCATACGATACTTCAAGGAGAAGGGGTCGCCGGTGGCGAAGGAGTGGCGGGCCGTCTCCAGCAAGTTAGCCGCATCATCGGGATGGACGAGGGTCCCTATGACTGCAGCCAGCCGGCTCATGCCCGGCTTGTCCAAAGCCGCTACGTCGTCCAGACCGAAAAAGTCCAGCAAGCGCTTGTTGAAGAAGGTCGGCTCGCCGTCCGGCGTCAGACGCCTGATCTGGACCGGGACCATGTTCACGAGTTGCGAGAGCTCGCGCTCCCGATCGCGCAACGCCTCTTGCGCGCGCACCTCATCATCGATGTCGAGACAGAGGCCATACCATTGGACGATGCGTCCGTCCTGATCCCGTATCGGGTCCGCCCGGCTCGACATCCAGTGATAGACGCCGTCGGCGCGGCGCAGGCGATGTCTCATAGAGAAGGGCTCGCCGGTGGCGAGGCAATGGTGGAGCGCGTTTCGGAACGCTGCTGCGTCGTCTGGATGGATTGTCTCTATGACCACCTCCAGCCGACTCATCCCCGGCTTGTCCGCATCCGCTACGTTCAGGCCGAGGAAATCGACCATGCGCTTGTTGAAGAAAATCGGCTCGCCGTCCGGAGCCAGCCGCCAGATGTGGCTCGGAACCATGTCCACGAGCTGTGAGAGCTCACGCTCCCGATAGCGCAACGCCGCGACGGTTTTCTTGTAAACGTCGATGTCAAGCGCGATGCCAAACCATCCCGTGATACGACTTTGACTGTCGCGCACTGGTCGTGCCGCGGTTCGAGCCCAGACATAGATGCCGGTCGCGCGCCGAAAGCGAAACTCGACATTAAAATGATCGCCGGTCTCCAGGCAGTGACGCCATGCGGCGGCGATCTGGTCATAGTCATCCGGATGAAGCAACCGCTTCCAGCCGGTATGACCCTCCTTCAACGAAGCATTCAGATCCTCCAGCGTCACCCCGAGGGAATTCTGGGCAAACGGGTGCAGGTAGATCCACCTACCGGCCGCATCGAATGCCCATCCGTTGCCGAATATGCTCTCGACGACCCTCGCCGACCGGATTGCTTCGGCTTCGTTTTCGCCCGACGGGTCTGACGCTGTCGTAGTTGGCCGAGGCTCCCTGTCTGTCACCAGATCGTCGATATCGACACTTACACTGTACCCCGGCTCTGAGCGGGTTTCGGTCCAACGATAGTTACCGTCGGCCTTGAGTTGCCGATGTCTTGTGACTTGTGGGACGCCCGTCCAGAAGGCGCGCGCGGCCGCATGAGCCGCCGCAGCCCGGTCGTCCGGATGAATAACCTTCAGCGAATGCGGTACGTCGGGCGCGGCTTTTTCCTCAAGCGCAGCATTGGCGACATCCGCGAATCGCTTACTGACGACGGACGGAACATCGCCGTCGATCACTGCACCGTACCATGCATGGATACGACCTTGGCTGTCGCGCAATGGCTGTCCCGAACTTCGCCCCCAACCGTAAGCACCACTCGGGCGCAAAATGCGGTGCTCGACATTGTAATGCTCACCTGATTGCAGACAGCGACGCCATGTGGCGACGGCGCCGTCATAATCGTCTGGATGGATTATCCGCTTCCAACCAGAACGGCCCTCTTCCGAAGGCGAATTGAGTTCCTCCAACGTCATGCCAAGAAGCGAAAGCGCCGCCGGAGTCACGTAGGTGAATTTGCCGGCGGCGTCGGTCGCCCATGCGTTACCGACCACGTTTTCGATGATCCGCGCCGCTCGCAATGCTTCGGAGTCGGTTTCGTCAAGTGAGTTGGACGCTGCTGTCATGGGCTACTCCTGCCGGACAAAGGAACTGTCAGCGCTTCGTATAGCACTTGTTCCCTATCTGGACAGGCGAACTCACGGCCCCAAGTCTAATACCGCCATGCCCCCGCGTCTCATGGACATCCGTGCATTAAACGGAATGTGGGTGCTGCGGCCGCCTTTACGGAAGCTGGAAAAGGCCGGATGCTCCTGCGCGCGTAACGATCGCCTCGTGCAAGGAGCGACTGGAATGACGCATCAAAGAGTGGCAGCGCCACTCACCGCTGGAAAGCGCGCGCCGGACAGGTAAGACCCTCGCCTGCCTCTCCGTTGGCTGCAGAGCGAAACCGGAAAAACCCCTGCATTCGTCATCCCTATCTCGTCCAGTTGACACGGCTCATGAGATAATCTGGAAGCCTCTCCCGACCAATACATCTGTTCCAAAGTATAGGGCGTGGACGCGGTTTTAGTTCTGCGGAGCGGCTTGGCGGCCGAGCAATTGTTTGGCGACAATGAGACAGGGCGCAGCGACCGCGAACAGCAGGACGAGCGCGAAGAAAGCTTCGTCGAACGAGATCGTGGCGGCCTGCTTCTCAAGCGCGCGCTGCAGCAGCGGCAGGGCGGCCTTGGTCGCCGCAGTGCTGTCGACACTGTTCGCCAGAGCGTTCGCAGCGGCTCTCAAGCGCTGGTCTACGGCTGGATCGCCATTGACGAGGTGGGACGCCAGTATCGTCCGATTGTGGGCATTCTGGTGATCAATATACGTTTGCAAGAGGGCTGTGCCCGTCAGACCGCCCACCTGCTTGCCGAAGTTGAACAGCCCGATGCCGAACGGCAGCGCATTGGCGGCAAGGCGCTGCAGCGTAACCAGCGTCAGTGCCACGAACAGAAGGCCGAGGCCGAATCCTCGCAGCAGCAGAGCAAGGGTCAGGTCCGGTGATCCGCTACCGCTCGTCGAAGCGGACAGCAGCCACATGGCGCCTGCGAAGAGGAGAATACCAAATGGCGCAAGCGTGATCGGGCGGATCCCGGTCCTTTGGATGACGAAGCCGGACAACAGAAGTCCAAGTGCGAGCATGGCTCCGCTGGGCAGCAGAAGCACTCCTGCGCCCGTGGCGGTAAAATCGAGCACGTTGAGGGCAAAAGCCGGAATGAGATAGGCGCTGCCTGAAAGAGCAGAGCCGGCGACGAAGCTGACGAGAAGGCCGAAGCGAAAGTCCGGATTGCCAAGGGGCGAGATGGCCAGCAGTGAGCCTTCTGAACGAAAGCGGGTCTCCCAGACGGCCAGAAGGCCGGCGGCCGTCACACCGGTTGCGGCAAGGAAGGTGATGTCGGTGTCGTCGAACCAGTTGAACCTGCTGCCTTGCAGCAGGACGTATGTCAAAAGCGCGGCGCCGATGCCGAGCAACAATATTTCGACGGCAGGAAACCTGGTTTTCCGCCAAAAGGTCCGATCGCCGTCCGCCGCCAGAAGGAGAAGGGAGACGATGCCGAGCGGAATGATGCTCAGGAATATCCACTCCCAGGTCAGATGGTCGACAAGCCAGCCCTGCAGGGCCGGCGTGACAGTCGTCGGAGCCATGACGGCGCCTACGGCAAAAACCGCCTGAACGACGGGCTGATGCCGGTGCGGGAAGCGAAAGAACAGTAGTGTCTGGCCAGCGACGAGAACTGTGCCGCCGGCCAGCCCTTGCACAATGCGGCAGATGCAAATCCAGGTGAGGTCCACCGACAACGTCAAGGTCGCGGATGCCAGCAGAAGGGCGACAACCCCCGCGCGCAGGCAGGCGGTCGGCCTGGCTGCCGTCACAAGAAGCGGAGCGACAAGGAACGCCGTCAGCTTGGCCGCTATGAAAACAACGTCGATCATCGCCAGTTCGTCCAACGTTGCGTAGGTGTCGCCGAGCATGTCGATCCGGCCGATGGACAGTGCGGTGGATGCGACCGCGTCCATGAAAGCGGCCAGCACGACGCCGGTTGCTATCAAGGAAGCGCGCAGGGTGCCGGGATGGCGCTGCACAGCCGCCGTTTCGGCGAGGTGCATCATTGTGCTGAGCGCCCGTCCGCGGTCCCGCCTGTCTGCATTTCCTGCGCTACTGCCGGAGCATCCCTGGTGCCGACGGTGATGGCAACACGAGCCGAGAGTCCCGGAACCAGGCGGCCGGGCAACGGATTGCGCGTCATCCTGATCTTGACCGGCACGCGTTGGACGACGCGGATGAAGTTGCCGGTAGCATTGTCCGGCGGAAGCAGGCTGAATGCCACGCCGCTGCCGGGAGCGAAGCTGTCGACAAGGCCGTCGATTTGCAGATCGGGATATTCATCAACCATGACGCGGACGCGTTGGCCGATCTCAACCTGCCTCAGCTGTGTTTCCTTGAAGTTGGCGACGATCCAGACATCGTTAACCGGAACGATGTCCAGGGCTGCCGTCCCTGGGGTGACATAGCGGCCGACACCGATCTGGCGATTGCCGACGATGCCGTCGACCGGGGCCCTCACGACGGTGTTGGCCAGGTCGAGCATTGCCAGGTCGAGCGCTGCCTGTGCCTGCGACAGGGCTGCCTGCGCACCGGACAATTGTGCATCCAGGACACCGAGCTTCAACTTTTGAGCCAGCAGATTGGCCTCTGCACCGTCCAGCGATGCCTTTGCCTTGTCATGGCCGGCCTGCGCATCCTGCAGCTTCTGATCGCTTGCGGTCCCGTTCTTCTGCAGCGTGACGTAGCGGTTCAGGTTGGCGCGGGCGAATTGCAGGTCGGCTGCGGCAGATTGCTTCTGCGCCTCAGCCTGCGCGATCAATGCGTCCTGCAGTTCACGAGTTGCCTTGATGTTGGCGATTTCCGCCTGCCGGGCGGCGACGTTGGCTTTCGCCTGCTCCGCCTTGGCCTTGTAGTCGCTGTCGTCGATGCGAAACAGGACAGCACCCTTAGACACACTGGCATTGTCGTCTATGTCGACTTCGACGACGTAACCGGCAAGCTTCGGAGCGATGCTGGTAATGTCTCCGCGGAGATAGGCATTATCGGTCGTTTCCTCGAACCGTCCCCTCGTGAACCATTGCCAGCTCCAAATAGCTGCCATTGGAATCACCATAAGGGCAACGATGGCAATTGCGATCTTGCGGGCTCGGCTCATGATTGCCTCGACACCCGGTCGATGCGCTCGCTATCGAAGGAGGTATCCGTCTTCCGAAGAGCGAGATGTTCGGCAAGGCTGGAAGCCCACGGTGCGCAGTACAGTTTCACGAGAACGTCTCCGTCGAGCTGCGGTTCTGCAACAAAGCAGAACTGCAGAACGATCGCGGATTTCACGGCCTCGCCGCTATCACGCGGACGAACATCCCATCTGCCCTGATCGGTGGTTCGTACTGAACCTCAGCACAGGTCGCATTATCAGTCAGCCGGATTCCTCAGGCGCGCGAACGTGCCGGCGCGAACCTCCGTATTGCCGAAGACCGTGGCAGCAATGATCGCAGAGAGCGCCCTCTTGAAGAGTTCGGTTGTCTTAACGTTCACCTATTTGACAAGCGCGCAACACGCGTTCGCTGTGCGGCAGTTGCGACGGTTCATGAAAGCAACCCGCTATCTTGCCGCCGGCTAACGCGGTGCGACACGCAGCCCGGCGGCATCGAAGAGATGCATGCGCTCCGGCGGCAGAGCGAGGTTGATCGGCGGCCCTTGCGATTCAACGCCCTGCTGCTTGAGAACGGCGATGAGTTTGCTGTCGCCGGCAATGGTGGCGTGGACAACGGTTTCCGGTCCCAACGCCTCGGCCAGCGTTACCCGCGCTTCCACCGATCCCTTGCTGCCATCCGAAAGTTGGATGTCGTGTGGCCGGATGCCAAGCGTCGCGTCGTCTCCCGGTTTCAGCGCGACCCCGTCGGCCGCGACCGAGGCCGACAGCCCGCCCGGACCTTCGACACGCACCTCACCAGCGCTTGCCGAACGCACCTTTACCGGCAGCAGGTTCATCCGCGGCGCGCCGATGAAGCCGGCGACGAACAGGTTGGCCGGCGCGTTGTAGAGATCGAGCGGCCGGCCGACCTGTTCGATCCGCCCCGAGCGCATGACCACGATGCGGTCCGCCAGCGTCATCGCCTCGATCTGGTCATGGGTGACGTAGATCATCGTGGTTGCCAGCCGCCGGTGCAGGCCCGCCAGTTCAGCGCGCATGGTGATGCGCAGTTCGGCATCGAGGTTGGACAGCGGTTCATCGAGTAGAAAGGCGGTCGGATTGCGCACCACCGCACGGCCGATCGCCACGCGCTGCTTCTGGCCGCCCGACAATTGACCGGGCCGGCGGTCGAGATAGGGAGCAATTTCCAGCATGCGCGTCGCTTCCGTGATCCGCGCGTCGATCTCGGCTTTCGGCATACGGATGTTTTCGAGCCCGAAGGCGAGGTTCTGGCGCACGCTCATGTGCGGGTAGAGCGCGTAAGACTGGAACACCATCGCCAGACCGCGCTGTGCGGCCGAAACGTTGGTGACGTCGACCCCGTCGATCTCGATCTTGCCGTCGGTCGGCCGATCGAGTCCGGCAATCAGCCGCAGCAGCGTGGACTTGCCGCAACCCGACGGGCCGACGAGGACCAGCATCTCGCCGTCACCGACGTCGAGATTGATGCCGTGCAAGATCTTCATCTTGCCGTAAGCGCGATCGATGTTGGTCAGCGTTATCCGTCCCATGACATCCTCACTTCAGCCCGGTGCCGGCAATGCCGGAAGTGATGTAACGCTGCAGGAAGACGAAGACGAGGACGACGGGGATCATCGTCACCACGGTCATCGCCAGGATGTAGTGCCACTGCACGTTTAGCTGGCCGGCATAGGTGTTGAGGCCGACCTGGAGTGTGTAGAGTTCCTTGCGCGACAGCACCACCAGCGGCCACAGAAAGTCGTTCCAGCGCCAGACGACCGAGAAGATCGCCAGCACGGCGAGCGCCGGTGCTGCAAGCGGCAATACGATGCGCCAGTAGATCTGCCATTCGGAAGCGTTGTCCATGCGCGCCGCATCGAGCAGCTCGTCGGGGATGGTCAGCATATATTGGCGCAGCAGGAAGACGCCGGTCGGCGTCGCTACCGTCGGCAAGATCACGCCCCACAGCGAATCGAGCAGCCCGACGGCGCCCACCACCGAATAGAGCGGCACCAGGATGACCGACAGCGGCACCATCAGCGTACCGACGATCACAAGCATCGTCAGATCGCGGCCGCGGAACTTGTATTTCGACAGGGCGAAGGCGGCCATCGAATTGGTGAGCAGCGTGATCAGCGTCGCCATTGCCGTCACAAAAACCGAATTGCGCAGATAGCGCAGGAAGTCGAAATGGACGAAGGGCTCGGTGTAGTTCTCCGTCGCGAAGCCGATTTCGCGCACCGGCTGCCGGTCGGCGATGTTGACCTTGACGACATCGTTCGGCGCCTGCGGGTCGACCATCTGCGCCATGATGCCGATGCGCCGCACCTCGGCCAGCACCTTGGTCGAACCATCCGGCAGCTTCACCCTGTAGAGGGCCAGCGGCTTGTCGTAGCCTTCAACCCTCGCCTGTTGGCTGACATAAGGCATTATGGTCGGCGGGAACTCGGCAAGCTGGGCCGGCGTCTTGAATGACGAACCCACCAGCCAGACGGCCGGACCGAACATGATGACAACACCGCCGAGCAGCCACAGCCAGCTCACGATATCCGTCCAATGCCAGCCGCGACCGCCGCGCCGGCGGGTCAGGAATGTCATGACGCCGCTCATTCGCGGGCTCCTTTCCGCTCACCCCGGCGTCCGACCTGCAGCTGAACCAAGGTGAGCACGACCAGCACCAACCCCATCAGAATCGAAGCCGCCGAAGCCAGCCCCGGATTGCGCAGCAGGGAGGCGAAGCCGATCTCATAGATGTACTGCGTGATATAGAGGGTCGAGGTTCCCGGCCCTCCACCCGTCAGCACATAGACTTCGTCGAAGATCTGCACGGCGCGGATCAGCGTCAGTACGATGACGACAAGCAGATTCGGCATCAGCAGCGGCAGCGTGATGCGCCAGAACACCCGCGCCGGCTTCGTGCCGTCCATCTCGGCCGCTTCGTAAAGGTCGCGCGGGATCGCCTGCAATCCGGCAAGCAGGATCAGCGTATAGAAGCCCATATGTGCCCAGACCGAAACGCTGACGGCGGCGGTGAAAGCCCAGAAACGGTCGGTCAGCCAGTTGTGCGGCTCGCCGCCCATATCATGGACGATCAGGTTGAGCAGGCCCTGGCGCTGCAGGATCCAACGCCAGATCAGGCCGGTGACGACGGGCGACAGCAGCACCGGAAAGAAGAACACCGCGCGCCAGAAGCTGCGCCCGACGATCTCGCGGTTGAGGATCAGCGCTGTCGCCATCGACACGACCGTCATCAGCGCCACCTGCACGACGACGAACAGACCGGTATTGTGCACGGCCTTCCAGAAGAGATCCTCGTGGCAAGTGGCAGTGTCCAGATAGTTGCCGCAATCGAGCAGGCGCTGGTATTGCTCGAGCCCCACATAGGTTCGGTCCTGCAGGAAGTAGGCCGTTCCCGACGTGGCCGAATAGAAGAAGTTGATGATCATCGGCACCAGGACGAAAATGCCGAAGATCGCCATGTTTGGGGCGAGGAAGAACGCGGCCATGCCGCCGGTGCCCGTCGCGCGCTGCCAGAACTTCAGCGGCACGTTGACGATCGATGCCAGCCACACGACCGGCGCCGCGAGGGCGGCGCCAATCCATGTCTTCAGTGTCGCGGCGGCGGTCACTTCGCCTCGGCAACCTTGTCGGCGATATCCTGGTCGATCCTGCCCCAGGCATCGTCGAGGCTGAGCTCGCCGGCCATCACCTGGCTGACGCGCGTCACCAGCGCGGCAAAGTAAGCGTTGGCCCACTTCCACGGCGGCATTGCATCGGCCGCCGGCAGGGTTTCGCCCGCCGCCTTGACGAACTTGTCGAGCGCGGGACCGACGTTCTTGTCGGCCGAGACCCATTTCAGCCCGCCCTTGTCTACGACGCCCTTGTGCGCGGGCAGAAACAGCGTGCGCTCGCTGAACTCTTTCACCACGTCTTCACGGGCCAGATAATCCATGACCTTGGCGACGTCCTTGGGATTCTTCGTATATTTGATGGCGACCAGCGCCGCGCCGCCCTTCACGCCCGAACAGCCTGCGGTACCGCAGGGCGAGCCGGTCGCCACCCAGTCGAAACTGTCGCCGATCTTGGTCGACAGATTGGCGACCTGCCAGCTGCCCGAATAGTAGAACGGGATCTGGGCGTTGATGAAGTCGTCGGCGGCCGCGCGATAGGTCGAGCCTGCCGCCGACACCCAGGTATCCTTCAGCATCAGGCCCTTGGCGGTCCAGTCGACGAGCTTGCCGACGAACGCCTTGGTGCCGTCGTCCACTTTCGCCGGCATACCATCGGGGCCGATATAGTTCGCTCCAAAGGAGACATTCGGACCCGAAATGCGGTGACCGGAACGGTCGATGGCGAAGGCAGCCGGAAGCTGCTGGCTCTTCGCCACTTCGGCGGCGGCGTTGATCCAGTCGTCCCAGGTCGCCTTGTCGCCGGGCAGCGGCACGCCGGCCTGTTCGAACAGCGTCTTGTTGGCGAAGCCGCCGGTGAGCGTGAGCTGGGTCATGAAACCCGGGATGGCGTTGGAGCCGTCGGGGCGCATCCAGTCCAGCGTGTCAGCGAAATTGTCCTCCCAATATTTCGGGTCAGCCACCAGTGGCCTGAGATCGAGCCAGTGCTGGGCAAGCTCCTTGATGTTGGTGACGCGGGCGATGTCCGGGCCCTGGCCGGCTTCGAGCTGGATGGGCAGCTGCTCCTGGATCACCTTGTAGGCGACGTTGTCGAGCGTGACGTGGATGTCGGGATTGTCCTTCATGAAGCGGTTCAGAATGTCCTGGATGACATCGCCTTCGACACCGTCCGAATACCACATGATGCGCACGTCGCCGGCAAACGCGCTGGTCGATGCGAGCAGACTGACCGATAGCGCGGCCAGCAAAGTGCGGGACTTATTCATGCTTTCGTCTCCTCCTTTAGCGGGGCGGCGCCCCGATAGTTCAAGCCGCTACGCCCTCTCCTCTTGAGCGTCGCAGCCGATTTCCTCCCTACTCTGTGTGCTTCATGCGCATCGCCTCACCGCGCACGGTCCAGTTGGTCGGATCGAGTGTACGTCCCTCAGCCACGATCCTTGCGTCGGCGAGGAAATGCACCGTGCCGTACTCCGGATCCTCGACGATCAACTCGCCGTCGGGACCCGACCGCACCGACAGGCCGGCAAAGGCGTCCGCCCAGGCGTCGAGCGCCGGCAGATTGGCATTCCGGTCACCGAGGCGAATGATCCACGTCGTCCTGCGTCCCGCCGCCCGCAGCTCGTTGCCGGCGGTCGGGCCGGCCACGACCTGCGTAAGAGGCACATCCGTCTTCAGCATGACGAAGGCGTCGCCGGATTGCGCGAACGCCCGATCGCCACCCACTTGCACGGCATCGAAGGCACGTGCGGGGAACCAGGCGTGCGTGAAGTCGGGCTGTTCATCCGAGCAGGAGAAGCTGACGATGGCGAGGTCGCGATATTGGTGAAGCCGGGGCAAAGTGCCTGAGCCGCCCCAATATGATGGTCTGCCATATCCCGACTGCAGCACTTCGCCGGGGTGGTTGATCCAGATCTGCGCATCCGGATTCTTGCCCAGCCGGGCGTGAATGACGGTCTCCTGATAACCCCATTGATTCCAGCGATAGCCAGCGGCGCTGCCCATCGCATGGTTGCGCGTCTTGTAGTGGTAGAGCCGCGCGAAGCGGTCTTGTCCCTGCGCGAAAGTCCATTCCCACGCCGTATCGTCGGTGAGGGAAGCAATTGGTGCCAACCCGTCCGGAACGCTCAAATCGTGATCCCGCAGGCACAGTGCCAGCTGTGGCAGCGCATGAAAGCGCATGCCGTAATTGCCCTTGCCCCAAAGCATGCGGCAGATGCCGGATAATTCCAGCGAACGCGCGGCGCGCAGCGTGTGCTCGTAGGAGCGGCCCTGCGCCCCGGTGAGGATGCCGCGATGCGCCGAGCGGGCGACGATTTCAAGCAGGCGTATGATTGCCTTGCCGGCACGTTCGGCGATGTCCTTGTCCGGGGCCAGCGCGTAGAGCGCGCACAGGCCCTTGAGGTCGATGGGAAAATAAGGCGCCGAGTTGAACTCGGCCATCTCCCATGCCTCGAAATGGTCGAGCCAGGCCCGCACCCGCGCGGCTCCCACCGCGGACTGTTCGCGGCCAAGGCGGCCCGACCGCACGAACCGCACATCAGGCAACAGGCCCCCAGCAATATAAGCGGCGGTGTGGAAGAGCAACGCGTGGTTCTCGGAGAAGTACCACTGCACATCATTGCCGGGCTCGTCCATCCAGTAGCGATAGCCGAGGATGGCGTTGTCGACGCGCGCGCGCAGGCTCACTTCCAGCCGATCGCCATAGGCCTTGCGGCACCACAGCAGCGGCACCAGGATGAAGTCGGCGCAATCGTGACAATCCTCGATCGCCGGCAGCGTACCGGAGATCATGGCGTCGGTCTCGGCGCCCTGCTGGCCGATCGCCAGGCGCGCCAGTGCGCGCACGGTGTCGGCCTCGGCGTGACCGGCGACCTCACGCAAGGCCTCATTAATACGCGCGGTAAGCGTTTCCGGCGCATCGCCCTGACGGCGCGCGTGGCATATCTCGACGCCGAAGACACGCGATACGGCATGGTCTGCGACCGTCAGCGCCACCTTGAAATGGCGAAAGTCGGCCGGCAGCTGCTCGGTATCGGCGATCGGCAGCCGCGTCTGGCCCGCCGGCAGATCGAAGGCGAAGCGCACCGGCGTCTCGATCGACATGAAATCGCCCTCGATCTCGACCTCGACTTGCGCGTCGCGCGGCAGGGCCACGCCGGTGACAAGCGCCACCTCGCCGCCGTCATAGGCGGGACGCTCGAAATGCATGTCGTCGAGGGCTGCTTCCATCGCATCGGCAACGCCGCTCTCGACTTCGATCGGCAGTGCGACCGAAGCAGCCGGACCGGATAGATAGTCGAGCTGGAAATAGTAGCGGGCGTCGCGCTCTGCGAGATCGTCGAACCATATGCGAATGTCGTTGCGGCCGGCCCTCAGCGCGATCTTGAAGTGCTCGGCACTTTCCAGATTGCGGCCGTAGGGCGCCATCCAGCCGGCTTCCTCACCATTGGCAAAGAGTATGGCGCCGCCGCATGTGCGCAGCCGCACCATCACCTCGCCAGTCGAGGCCGCCTCGATGGTGGTCTCGGCCCAGGTTCCAAGCACCGTCGGCCGGAACCAGAAGCCCGATAGGTCGATGCGCGGCGAGGCGAAGGGCAGCCAAATGCGCTCGGCGCCGAATTCGGCGCTGACCTGTGGTCGCTTGCCGCGTCGTTCCGCTGCGAACTGCGTGCGGCACGGATATTCATGGGGAATGAAATTCTTGTGCTTGGTCAGGAAGAAGAAGGGATCCATCTCGCCTTGCATGGGCTGGTCGGCCACATCGTAGCGTTGCTCGGCGATAGACCCGAGCCGCCAATAGACGATTGGCTGCCCCGCCATGAGCGGCCGGCGCAGCGTAAAGTCCGTCCGAACGCTTTGCGCGGCCTCGCTCATCGCAAATCCTTCACGGCAACTGGATCGACATCGGTGTAGGCCTGGTTCTCGCCGGTCATGCCCCAGACGAAAGCATAGGGGCCGGTGCCGGCACCCATATGGATAGACCAGGCGGGCGACAGGACAACGTCACCGTCGGCGACCATCAGGTGGCGCGTCTTGTCTGGCCGGCCCATCAGATGGATTACACGGTCGGCCTCGGCGAGGTCGAAGTAGCAATAAGCTTCCATGCGCCGCTCGTGCAGATGCGGCGGCATGGTGTTCCACACACTGCCCGGCGCGAGGTCGGTGATCCCCATCAGCAAGAGGCAGGACGGGGCCACTTCGGGATGGATGTACATGCGCAGCGTGCGCCTGTTCGCGCGGGCCTCCTCGCCGAGCACAAGCGGCTTGGCTTCGCTGTTGACGATGAGACGGTGCGCAATATCGGCGCCGGCCGGCACCGAGTTCATGTAGAAGCGTGCCGGCCTCTCCGGATCGTCGCTCTCCAGCGTCACCTCACGCGCTCCGCGTCCGACATAGACGATGTCGCGGTTAGCCGCGGGAAAGCGCCGGCCGTCCACCGCGACCGCACCATTGCCGCCGAGATTGGCGATGCCCATCTCGCGCGCGTCAAAGAAGAGCGGCGTGCCGACTTCGGCCCCGTTGCCGAATGCCAGCGGGTTGGCCAGCGGCACCGCGCCACCGACGATCATGCGGTCGACATGGGTGTAGACGAATTCGATCGCGCCAGGCCGGAACAAGCCGTCGACCAAGAACTCGGCCCTCAGCCGGTCCGTGTCCATACCGGCAATATCGCCCGGCGACGCGCCATAGAGCGTCCGCATCATGCCGCCTCCACCTTCGACTGCAGATGCCGCGCCCCTTCGGTCAGGCACAGAATGGCCAGCGCCTGCCCGTAGCCCGTCGGATGGATCGGTATATCGCGATAGAACTGCAGGTCGGCGCCCATGCGTGTGCCATAGGACACGTTCGCCACCACGCCTTTGTCATCGATGTTCGCCACCACGGCTGCCAACGCGCGGAGGCCGGCGGCACGGCACTCTGTCGAGCCGATTCCGAGCCGCACGGCCTTCATCAACCCGTAGCCGAAGCCGGCCGTGGCGGAAATCTCCTCGTAAGACGTCGGGTCGTCGAGCAGAGTGTGCCATGCGCCCGAACCTGCCTGCACCTCGAGCAGGGCGTTGATCTGCGTCTCCAGCACGCCGAGCAGATAGGCCCGGACCGAGGGGGCAATTTCGGCGAACTCCACCAGTTCGAGGATACCGACGGTAATCCAGGCATTGCCTCTCGCCCAACGCGCACGGGCGAAATTGTGCCGTCCCGCGAAGGTCCAGCCGTGAAACCACAGCCCTGATGCCGGGTCGGCGAGATAACGGGCGTGGACCAGGAATTGCCTTTCTGCTTCTTCGACGAAGCGACGCTGACCGGCAGCCTGGCCGTAGGATGCGAGGAACAGCGCCACCATGAACAGCGTGTCGTCCCACAATTCGTCGTCGTTGACCCGATCCGAAACATCGTGCTGGAAACCGCCCTCCGGCGTCCGCGGCAAGGCGGTGACTACCTGCTCGGCCCATTCGCGCAGGACCGGCTCGAAGCGCGGCTGGCGCCGGCGCCGCCACAATTCACTTAGCGCCAACAGAGGCGCGGTGGTGTTGACGTTCATCGCCGGAAGACCGGCAGCGATGCGTCGGTCGTACCAAGCCTCGATCGTCTGCAGCAGCCGATCGTCACCGGTCTGCGCCCACAGCCGAACCAGCCCGTAGAGCCCGACGCCCTGCGGCCATTCCCAGCTGTCGAAGCTGACATAGTCGCCCGGCGTGCCGTCGAGATTCGGCTCATGGAACCGCCCGTCATGACGCAAGCCGGTCATGCCGGCCACGAGGCTGGCAAGCGCGGAATTCAGGCGTTCGGCCGATAGCGGCATAACTCCTCCCGTTTCTCCCGCTTCATCAGAACTGTTTCACAGCCATTTTTCTTGCGCAATCTGAAAATTTTTTGCATTAATCGGATGACTTTGGCGGAGGTGACGGAGCGCATGAGTATCCAGGGCAAGCGCGGCCGCCCCAGCCGCCGCATTCGACTTGAGGAGATCGCGGCGCGTTGCGGCGTGTCGGTCAGCACCGCCTCTCGTGCGCTGAGCGGAGTCGGCGGCGTGAGGAACGAGCTTCGCACCAGGATCATCGAAACGGCGAAGTCGATGAACTATGCCATTCCCGCCTCGGTTGCCGGCCGCAAGGTCATCCTGGCCGCAAGCAGCGTGGCAATGGTGGACAGTGCCCGCAATCAGTTCACCTACCATGTCCTTGATGGGCTCAACGAGCGCGCCCGGTTGCTGGGCGTCGAACTCGTGACCCGGCCGGTTTCGGCGCCCGAGGACGAAATCGCGCTGCTGCGTGAATCCGAGCGCGATGACAGCGTCGCCGGCTGTCTGTTTCTGACGCTGGACGATGACGATGTGCTGACGCTGACAGCCGGATTCGCCAAGCCGATCGTGCTCGTCAACGGCGACGATCCCTCGATGCGCCATTCGAGCGTGACGCCCTGCAATCGCTCTGCCGCCATGCTTGCCGCGCAGCATCTGATCGGCCTCGGCCACCGCCGCATCCTGTTCCTGATGCGGCGTGGCCGGCGCACGATCGAGCGGCGCTACGAAGGTTGGCGCGACGCGCTGATCACGGCCGGCATTGCCGGCTTCGACGACTTCGTGGTCGAGGTGCAGGACTGGTTGCCGGAACTTGCAAGCAGGGCCGTGACCGAGCGCATCGCGGCCCGCGGCCTCGATTTCACCGCCGTGCTGACGGCTGGCGACAGCTTGGCGTTTGGTGCCATCGCCGGCGTCCAGGAGGCCGGATATTCGGTGCCTGGCGATGTGTCCGTGGTCGGTATGGACGACTTGCCGCTCGCTGCCTTCTGCAACCCGCCGCTGACGGCGATGCACATTCCTATGCGCGAGATCGGATCGGCTGCGCTTAGCCTGCTGCTCGACGACATGGCCCATTCGGGGTCGCCGCCACGTCGCGTCGAACTTGCCTGCAATCTCGTGGTGCGCCAATCGACGGCACCAGCCCGGAGCGGCGCCGGCGGTCATCAACTGGCCTCTTGAGCGCGCGACTTGCCGCCAGCAAAGAGCAGCGGCAAACCCTCTTGCGTCTGCAGTTCAAGGACACGTCCAAGCAGGATCATATGGTCGCCAGCCGGGAAGCGGTCGGCGACGCTGCATTCGAACCGCGCCAATGCGCGCGGCAGCAATGGCACGCCGTGCTCGCTCCACGACAGGTCAAGATCGGCAAAGTCCGTCCCCGACTTCGAAAAACGCCAGCACAGATCGATTTGATCTTCCGCCAGCACGTGAATGGCGTAGTGCGCGGAATTGGCGAAGGCTTCGAACCGGCGCGAGTGGCGGCCGATAGACCACAGCACCAGCGGCGGATTGAGCGACACGGATGAGAAGCTGTTGGCAGTGATTGCGACCGGGCCGTCGGCCGTGCCGGTGGTGACGACCGTGACGCCGGTGGCGAAACGCCCAAAGGCGTTGCGCAAAAGGCGGGGATCACACACAACATGCTCCATCAGCGGCGCTCTCCCGTTCCCAGTGGTGTCGCCGGGATCCGTTCCGGCACACGGCCATAGGCGTGCGGGAGCGAGCATGTCTTGAGCTGAGGCAACACCTTGGTGCCGAAATGACGCGCCTCGTCGAGATGCGGGTAGCCGGAAAAGATGAAGGCGCGGATCCCCATCTTCATATACGCCTCGATTTCCGACAGAACCTGATCGGTCGAGCCCACCAGCGCCGCGCCGCAGCCAGAGCGCGCCCGCCCGACGCCCGTCCACAGATGCGGCTCGACATAACCTTCGGCATCGGCGATCTGGCGGTTCCTGGCCTGGTGCGATACGCCGAGCGATCGGGCGTCGAGCGCGCGCTCGCGGATCGCCCTGCCCTGCTCGTCGTCCAGCCTCGAAACCAGCTCCCGGGCATATTCCTTTGCCTCGGCCTCGGTATCGCGCACGATCATGTGGACGCGCAGGCCGTAATCGAGCGTCCGCCCATGACGCTCGGCGCGCTGGTGGACGGCTCTCATGCGGCCGGCGAGCTCCTCCCTGGTTTCCGGCCACATCAGGTAGACGTCGCACTGTTCGGCGCAAAGCTCGAGCGCGTCGGGCGAATAACCGCCGAAATAGAGCAGCGGGCCGCCATTCTGCTGATAAGGCTTCGCCGGCGCCGTCGAGAGCCCTTTATAGCGATAGACCTCGCCCTCGAAATCGATGCTGTCGCTGGTCCAGGCCTGGCGCAGTATCTGCACCACCTCGCGCGAACGCTGATAGCGGTAGGCGCTGTCGGCTGTCTCGCCCGGAAAGTCCGACGAAATAATGTTCACCGTCAGCCGGCCTTCCAGCATGTGGTCCAGCGTGGCAATCGTGCGCGCCAGCATGATCGGCTGCATCTCGCCGCAGCGCACAGCGGCAAGCAGATTGATCTTCGACGTGATCGGCGCGCAGCCGGCAACGAAGCTCAGCGTGTCCTGGCCGACCTGATAGGACGACGGACACAAGATGTTGCGGAAACCGAGTTCCTCGGACGTTTTCACGATCTCGGAGCAATGCGCCCAGCTTGAGCGCAGCGCGCCGTGCGGCACGCCGAGATACCGATAGTCATCCGAGCAGAGTGCGGCGAACCACGAGACTTCGGCTGCGTCGAGGTCCGGCGAAGTGATTGGGACGATGCTCATTGCCACTCTTCAGAAAAGACGTCCGGGCCACTCTTCAATGACGTCCGGAGCTGCGAATAGGGCTTGCGTAGCATTCGTTTTTGTGTAGATCAATACTGTATCAATTTTTTGCGGCCAAACCCGAAACCGGGATGCGATTGGAGCACCGGATGCATTTGACAAGGGCGGACCCCGGCCACCGGTCCAGCCAGATGCGCGGCCCCTTGCCTGTGCACCTGCAGACCAGCGAAATGCTGATCCGCGAAATCGCGGCCGGACGGCTGGCCGACGGGGCGCGGCTGCCGCCCGAGCGAGAGATGGCCGCGAGCCTGGGGATTGCCGTCGGCACGCTCAGGCGCGCGCTTGCCGATTTGACGGAAAAGGGGCTTCTCGATCGCATCCAGGGCTCGGGCAATTATGTGCGGGCGCGCGGCGAGTTGCTCGGGATCTATGCCTTCTTTCGCCTGGAGCGCATCGGCGGTGGCGGCCTGCCGAGCGCCGACGTGCTATCCATCGAGCGGCTGCCCAAGCCCGCCGACCTGCCGCAATTCGGCAGCGCCGGCGAAGCCCACCGTATACGCCGGCTGCGGCGGCTCGACGGCGAGCCGGCCGCGGTCGAAGAGATCTGGCTCGACGCCAGCCGCGCCGAGCGGCTCAAGCGCGAGGACTTGTCGGAATCCCTCTATCTCCACTACCGGCTCGCGCTCGGCTTTTCGATCGTTCGCGCCGAAGACCATGTCGCCGTCGCGCCCGCGCCGGACTGGGCCCCCCTCGAGTTCAGGCCACCGCCGGGGACGGTTGTGGGTTTCATTGAACGTATCGCCTGGGCTGGCGACGGCGCCAGCGCGGAATATTCCCGCAGCTGGTTCGATCCGGGCGCGGCGCGGTACGTCACGCGTTTCAGATAGGCCGGAGGAAGTCGCAGCGTGACCAGATCATCGATCGGCTACGGCATCATCGGCTGCGGCATGATGGGCCGCGAGCACATCCGCAACATCGCCCTGTTGCCCGACGCGCATGTGGCAGCGATCTTCGAGCCGGACCCCGGCATGTTGGCAGCATCGCTGGCGACGGCGTCGGGCGCGCGATCGGCGGCGTCGATCGCCGAACTGCTGGCCATGGACGAGGTGGACTGCGTCTTGATTGCCAGCCCCAACCACCATCACCTCAGTCAGATGGAGGAGATCGCCGCACTTCGACCGCTGCCGGTGCTGGTGGAAAAACCGCCCTTCACCGAGGCCGCCGACGAGGGGCGGATCGCGGCGTTGAAAGCTCGGCTTCCGCTCGTCTGGGTGGCCATGGAATATCGCTATATGCCTCCCGTCGCCGCATTCGTCGAGCAGGCCCGCCACGCCACCGGCGGCATCCGCATGCTGACGGTCCGCGAGCACCGCTTCCCGTTTCTGACGAAGGTCGGCGACTGGAACCGGTTCAACCGCAACACCGGCGGCACGTTCGTCGAGAAGTGCTGCCACTTCTTCGATCTGATGCGGTTGATACTCGGATCCGACCCCGTCCGCGTGATGGCGAGCGCTGGACAGGCCGTAAACCATCTCGACGAACGCTATGGCGGTGAGAGGCCGGATATCGTTGACCATGGCTATGTGCTGGCTGATTTCGCGAGCGGCGCGCGCGCCATGCTGGAACTGTGCATGTTTGCCCAGGGCAGCCGCTACCAGGAGGAACTCTGCGCTGTCGGCGGCGACGGAAAGATCGAATGTCTGGTGCCCGGACCAGGCCGTTTCTGGCCGACCCACCTTGGCCCTGCGCCAGTGCCCCAGTTGATCGTCAGCCCGCGCAATCCGCCTGGACCACGCCTGCTGGAGATTCCCGTCGACCCCCGGCTGCTCGAGGCAGGCGACCATAATGGTTCGACCTATTTCGAGCACGCCCGCTTCACCGCTGCGGTGCGCGGGCAAGGCAAAGTGGAAGTGACCTTGCAAGACGGCTGGTGGGCCGTCGTCATGGGCCTCGCCGCCGAGAGATCGGCCCGCGAAGGCCGCGCCATCGAACTCGCCGGTGAATTCGCTTTGCCGACCTAGGCCGACCACGCATTCACCGGACCACCGAGTCAGATGCGCCGACCAGTTTCGGCGTCGAACAGATGCGCACATGCGCGGTCGATCTCGATCCGCACCCCTTCGCCTTGCTTCAGCGCAAGCCTTTCTCGGAAAAGGCAGGAGATTTCTTCACCGGAGCAGTCGACCCTGGCGAAGATTTCCGAGCCTGTCGCCTCGAGAAGCGTGACCGTGCCCGGCATACCTTGTCCCGTCGCCCGGATATGTTCCGGGCGAATGCCGTAGACGAGTTCGCGTCCTGCGGCATCCGCCGGCTGGGCGCCTTCCGGCAACGGCAGGACCAACCCGCCGGCGCTGCGAAACACGCCCTCCTCGATGCGGCCGGCAATGAAGTTCATGGCGGGCGAGCCGATAAACCCGGCAACGAAGAGATTGGCCGGATGGTCATAGAGGTCCAGCGGCGCGCCGATCTGCTCGACCAGGCCGTCATGCAGCACGACGATCTTGTCGGCCATCGTCATCGCCTCGATCTGGTCGTGCGTGACATAGATCGTCGTGGTACCCAGCCGCTGGTGCAGGGCCTTGATCTCACCGCGCATCTGGACGCGCAACTTGGCGTCGAGGTTGGAGAGCGGCTCGTCGAACAGGAAAACCTGCGGGTCGCGTACGATCGCGCGACCCATGGCGACGCGCTGGCGCTGGCCGCCCGAAAGCTGGCGCGGATAGCGGTCAAGCAGCTTTTCCAGGCCGAGGATGCCGGCTGCCTTCCTGACCCGGCCAGCGGTATCGGTCGGGTCGGCTTTCTTGATCTTCAGGGCAAAGCCCATATTGTCGGCCACAGTCATGTGCGGATAGAGCGCATAATTCTGGAACACCATGGCGATGTTCCGGTCCCGTGCCCGCAGATTGTTGACCATACGCTCGCCGATGGCGATCTTCCCGCCGGAGATCGTCTCAAGGCCTGCGATCATGCGCAGCAGCGTCGATTTTCCGCATCCCGACGGACCGACCAGGATGACGAACTCGCCGTCGGCGATATCGACGCTGACGTCGTGAATGATCTTGGTGGCCCCGAAGGCCTTCTGCACGTTGTTGATCGTTACCGATGCCATTGGATCTTTCCTGGAAAAGAGTGATGTCAGGGCGCGCCCCTCAGCCGCCCTTGACGGCGCCGGCGGTCAGCCCCGCGACGATCTGCCTTTGCGCGAACATGGTCAGGATCAGCACCGGCAGGGTCACCACCAGCGCCGCCGCGGCGAGCGGCCCCCAGCTCACCTGCTCGTAGGACAGCATGTTGTAGACGGCGACCGGCAGGGTGCGCGTCTCACGGCTGGCGAGCACCACGCCGAAGACGAAATTGTTCCACGAGAAGATCACGGACAGGATGAACGCGACGACGATGCCCGGCTTGGCGATGGGCAGGGCAACCAGCCGGAAAACCTGCCAGGAGCTGGCGCCGTCGATGTTGGCCGCCTCTTCCAGTTCCATCGGCGTGGTCTCGAAATAGCCGATCATCACCCACACCACGATCGGCACCGTCACCACCAGATGGATGATGATCTGCGGCCACAGCGTGCCGAGTATCCCGATCCATTGGAACAGCAGAAACAGCGGGATGAGATAGGATAGCCCAGGCGTCATGCGGGCGATCATGATGACGACCGCCGATCGTTCAGCCTTGAGCCGTGCGATGCCATAGCCGGCCGGTACGCCGATCAGCAGCGCCAGCAAGGTCGCCGTGCCGGTCACCAGAACCGAATTCCAGAGATAGAGCAGGAAATTGTTCTCCTCGAACACCTTTACATAGTTCGACCAGGCGAAACGTTCCGGGATCAGGATCGGCGGATAGGCACCGTTGTCGATCTCGAATTTCAGCGACAGCGAGATCATCCAGAGGAAGAACAGGATCGCCGGCGAGACGAAAACCAGGGCAGCGAAAAACAGACCGATCTGGTTGAGTAGCCGTGAACTCATCTATTTGCCCTCCGTATCGATCCACTGCGAGCGTTGGCGCAGCATCAGCAGCACGAAGGACAGGGCCACGATGACAATGAAGAACACCACGGCCATGGCCGAGCCGTAGCCGATATCGTAGTAGGAGAAGGCGGTGTTGTAGAGATAGATGTTGATGGTCTCCGACGCCGTGCCCGGGCCGCCCTGGGTCATCGCGTAGATGATGTCGAAACTCTTCAAGGCATCGATGGTGCGGATGATGACCGCGATCATCAGGAACGGTGCGATCATCGGCAGAGTGAGATAGCGGAATTGCTGCCAGGCATTGGCGCCGTCGATCTCGGCGCTTTCGAAGGGCTCGCGCGGCACCGAGGCCAGCCCGCCAAGCACGATCAGCATGACCAGCGGCGTCCACTGCCAGGTCTCGACCGCAACAAGCGACGGGATGACCGTGTTGGCGTTGAATATCCATTCCTGAGCCGGGATGCCGACCAGCGACAGCAGGTAGTTGAGCACGCC
Organism: Mesorhizobium sp. M0991; assembly: GCF_040318915.1. Lineage (NCBI taxonomy): Bacteria > Pseudomonadati > Pseudomonadota > Alphaproteobacteria > Hyphomicrobiales > Phyllobacteriaceae > Mesorhizobium > Mesorhizobium sp. M0991. The sequence goes on along the minus strand of NZ_JAMYNE010000014.1, from coordinate 63,749 downwards.
GAGCTGAGGATGGAACATCATGGTCCAGACCAGTGCCACGGCAACGGGCGTTGCCATCATCGGCATGACGAAGACGCCGCGCAGCAAGCCGCGCAGCGGAAACCTGGCATCGAAGATCAGGGCGGCCAGAGTGCCCAGGAGCATCGGCGCTGCAACCGAGAGGAAGGTGTAGGTCAATGTATGAACAAGGGATTCCCAGAACCGTGGGTCGCTGGCCAGGCGGAGATAGTTTTCCATCCCGGCAAAGCTCCGCGACTGGCCGAGCGTCCAGCGATTGACGCTCATCCACAGGGTGAAAGCCCAGGGGAAAACGATGACGGCGCCGACGACGACGAGTGCGGGGACAACGAAGGGCCAGTAGTTGGGAGCCAGCCGGATCGTCTGGCTCCCGTCGATAACCGGCATCGTCACCCCGGTCTGTTCTGGGGTGGTGGCTGACATCAGCCCTGCTCGCTCCTGTCGAGAACCGGCTGGAACTGCTCAGTGGCCTTCTTCAGCTCCGCGGCGGGATCGGCGCCGGCAATCATGTTGGTCAGCGCCACGCCATAGATGTCGCGGAATTCGGTGACGGGGATGATGACCGGCAGCGCCAGCCGGCTGATATTGCCCGAGCCGACCACGGCATCGAGCCAGCTTGCCGGCATGGTGACGCCTTCGCGCACCTTGGGATCCTCCAGCACGGATTTGCGGAATGGAACGCCGGCGCCGGCCTGCAACAGCCGCGCGCCCATGGCTGGCGATACCGCCCACTGGCAGAACAGATAGGCGGCCTCCTTCTTCTCGCTGGCGGCGGTAACGCCAATCCCGTCGCCGAAGGTACCCGAGGCATGCGCCTTGGGACCCTTGGGCATGACGCCGTAACCGACCTTGCCGACCACTCTCGATTTTTCCGGATTTTCCATCGGCGGGGCAAAGCCCACGCCGTCGAGCCACATGCCGATTTTGCCTTGCAGGAAGGCAGACTGTGCTTCGGCCCAATTGAACCCGGTGACGCCCGGAGGGGCGGACTTGGTCATCAATCTTTGATAGAGCGCGGCAGCCTCGATCGCCTCGGGAGCCTCGGTGCGCAGCTTGCCCTTGTCATCGAGCGGCGTCATGTCGTAGCCGAGCATCAGCGACGTCCACACTGGCGTGTTTGCGTTCTTGAGCCCGCGGGCGACGAAGCCGTATGTATTGGTCGACGGGTCGGTCAGCGCTTCGGCGGCGGCCACCAGTTGCTCGAAGGTCTCGGGGTATTTGAGGCCCTTGGCCTCGAACAGCTCCTTATTCCAATAGAGGATCCAGTAGTCCACCGAGAAGGGTAGTGAGCGCAGCACGCCCTGGCCGTCCTTGGCAAACAGCATGCCGGCTTCGGCGAAGTCGCTTTCGATCAGCGCCGGGTCGGTGAGCGACGGATCGGCGAGATAGCCGGCGATGTCGGCCAGCCAGCCACCCTTCTCGAACTGGCGCTTCTGCACGTGGTAGCTCAGATGCACGACATCGAAGCTCGGCTTGCCCGAGCTCAGCTCGATCACCGTCTTCTGGCGCTGCTGCTGCTCGGGCGTGGCCTCGGCATTGACCTTGATGCCGGTCAGTTCCTCGAACTCGGCGAGATATTTCAGGATGGTGTCGCTGCGCGGGCTTTTCACCAGATTGACGTCAAGCGTCGTCCCGGCAAAGCGTTTCCAGTCGAGGCCTGCGGCAAGGCCGGGGCGAAGCCCCACAAGGCCGGCAGCGGTGAGCGCCGCGGTTCCGGCAAGGAATTGCCTCCTGGTTGGGTTGAACAGATTGGACGACATTTCTTCCTCCCGGTTGCTGTCGTTGTGGATGCGTCGCGAACCGCGGCGCGGCTATATTTCCTCAGATCTGGAGCGCCAGCCGGCGCGCATTGTCGATATGCAGACTGATCGCTTCAACCGCTTTTTGCGGATTGCGGCTCTCCATGGCTTCGATGACCGCCAAATGTTCGCGCATCACCGGCACCACACGTCCGTCGATGCGGAAACGCTCCTGGTGGATCAGCCGGATTTTCACCGAGTTGACCAGATAGGCCTTGGCGATAATCTCGTTGCCGAGCGCATTGATGAAGGTATCGTGCATCGCCCAGTCGATGTTCTGGGCCTTGGCTTCCATTTCCGGCGTCGGCGCCTGTCCCAGAGCTTGCGCCAGCATCTCCTCATGTTCGCGCCGCATGCGGGCAAGTTCGGCGTCAGAAGCGCTGGTCGTGAATAGCGCCACTGCCTCGCGTTCCATGAACAACCGAAACTGAAACGCCTCGCGTATCAGATTGATATCGATATGCGCGATCTGCATGCCGCGCTGCGGGATGGTGGTCAGCAGTCCCTCGGCCTCGAGACGCGGGACGATCTCGCGAATGGCACCCAGCGGCAGTCCGGTGAAAGCGACCAGTTCGCGCTGTGACACGAACTGCCCCGGCCGCAGATCGCGGGCCAGCAAATGCCGCGTGAAGCTAGCATAGGCTTTCTCCCGGAGAGTGATCGGTTCGCTGCCGTCTTCCACTTCAGCTCGCTTCCTTGTCGGTCAGCCCGGCCTTGTCGGTCAGGCCGCCTCTGTCGCAAACAGCCTGTTGTAGGCAGCAGCAAGCTGCCGCTGTCCTTGCGGGCCGATCGCCTCCAGGGGCGGGCGGACCGCCAGCCAGCGCTCGTCGCCGGTCTTGCGCGCGACCATGACCTTCACCGCCGGCGTGACCGGGTATTTGAGCAATTCGAGCACGAAGTCCTCGACGCGTGGGTCGTCGCGGCCGTCTTCGACCATTGCGCCGATTTCGCCGGTAACAAAATTAGCCATGCCGGAAATCGCACCCTGTCCGCCGCGGCGTACGCTTCTCGCCAGATGCCGTTCGTCGCCGATGAGGATCACCAGATCGCCGTGCGCTTCAAGCAGCGCCTCACTGTAGCTCCAGTCCCCGCCGGAATCCTTCACCCCGGCCACTACAGCGGGAAAGGCGGTGCGCAGCCGGCCAATCAGCCCAAGCGGGAGCGGCACCATGGTGACTGAGGGGATGTTATAGAGCAGCACGTCGCGCGCCAGCGGACCGAGTGCGGCGAAAACGGCGGAAAACCATCCGAACAGCCCGTCCTCGCCGACATTCTTGAAGTAGCTCGGCGGAGCGAGCAGAATGTTGCGAACGCCGCGCTGCAAAGCGTGCCGGGCCTGATCGGCGGCATCTTCGGCTGCATCGACCAGCACTGCGGCGACGAGCTGATGTGCCGGAATACCGGCCGCCAGCATGGCCTCGGTGACGATCCGCCGCTCGTCGGTGCCGACCGAGGCTCCTTCGCCGGTGGTGCCGAACAGCGTCGCGCTGCTGCAGCCGGCGCCAAGGCAGGTTCGGGCATGCGCGATCATCGGCGCGAGTGCTATCTGCCCCGACGGATCGAAGGGTGTGGTTAGGGCAACCGAAAGACCAAAGCGGGAAGCCAATGCGATCTCCGTTGAAATCAATGTGCACGTAGCGTTAGCACGCTAACATGTCAGATGTAAACTGGTGATCTTGCCAACTCGGCATCGCCGAACGGCGCTGCCGCGGGAGCGCCATCGCCGATCATTTTCCGCTGCTCGAACATCACGTATGCAGCTGTCCCCGAGCCTCTGCGGGATTGGCTGGACGAGGCAGCCTAAGCTCGATCAGTGGCGACGAGGTGGCCGTCGCCAACATCTTTGAGCTTGAGTTTCCGGGGCTCCTCACCGATGCGCCGCACAGCGCTTGGAATTTCGCTGTCCAAACGGGCGAACCGGGCGCGCCGGCGGCCTGGATCGGGAACCGGAACGGCTTCGATCAGCCGCTTTGTGTAAGGATGGCGCGGGTTGGAGAAGATCTGGTCGCGGGTGCCCATCTCGACGATCTGCCCCAGATACATTACCGCCACGCGATCGGAGATGTTCTCCACCACTGCCATGTCGTGCGAGATGAAGAGATATGCGACGCCGAATTCGCGCTGCAGCTCCTTCAGCAACCTTAACACGCGCGCCTGCACCGACACGTCGAGGGCAGAAACGCTTTCGTCGGCAATGATCAGCTTCGGTCGCAGCGCCAGCGCCCGTGCAATGCAGATTCGCTGGCGCTGCCCGCCGGAGAATTCGTGGGGATAGCGCTCCATCTGGTCAGCGGAGAGGCCGACACGTTCGAACAGTGCGGCGATCTGGGCGTGCCGCTGCTCTCTGTCGCCGATGCCGTGGATCAGCAGAGGCTCGGCGACGAGATCGCCTACTCGCATGCGCGGATCGAGGGACGCGAAGGGATCCTGAAAGATCATCTGCACATTGCGGCGTACAGCCTTGCGCTCCTTTCGACTGAGCGCCGACAGGTCGTGGCCGCCGATTGAAATGCTGCCGGTGTAGGGCACCAGCCCGGCGATCGCCTTGGCCGTCGTCGACTTGCCGCAGCCCGATTCGCCGACCAGCGACAGGGTTTCGTGCGGGGCGATCGAGAAACTGACGCCTTCGACCGCGTGCACCCTGCGGTCAACGCGGCCGAAGAAGCCGCCGTGCAGGTCGAAACGGACGTGAAGATCGCTGACAGATACAAGCTCGGCCGGCATGTTGGCGGCATCTTGTCGGTCTTCGGCCTTCCGTCCGCCGCCGATGCGCGGCACGGCGGCCAGAAGCTCGCGCGTATAGTCGGCCTGCGGGCGGGTGAAGATGTCGGTCGCCCTGCCCTGCTCGACCATCCGGCCATCGCGCATGATGATGACGCGGTCCGCCATTTCGGCGACGACGCCCATGTCGTGCGTGATCAGGATAACGCTGGTGCCGTGCCCGCGCTGCAGGTCGCGCAGCAGCTCCAGCACCTCGCCCTGAACCGTGACGTCGAGGGCGGTCGTCGGTTCATCGGCGATCAGCACATCCGGGTTCAGGGCCAGAGCCATGGCAATCATCACGCGCTGGCGCATGCCGCCTGAGAGTTCGTGCGGATAGTTCTCGAGCCGCCGTTCGGCATCCGGAATTCGTACTGCCTCAGCGCCTCGAGCGCCCTCAGCCGCGAGTAGGAGCGCGACAGCGAGGTGTGTGCCTCGATCGCCTCCGTGAGCTGACGGCCGATGGAAAGAACCGGATTGAGCGATGTCATCGGTTCCTGAAAGATCATGGCAATGCGGTCGCCGCGGATGCGGCGCATACCGCTCTCGCTGAGAGCCGCGAGATCCTGATCGCCGAGCCGGATGGAGCCTGATCTGATGCGTGCCGCCGGCTGCGGCAGCAAGGCCATGATGGCCAGCGCCGTCATCGACTTGCCGGAACCGGACTCGCCGGCGATGCAAAGCGTTTCGCCGCGCATCAGGCCGAATGTGAGGTCGGAAACGACGTCGCGCTCGCCCTCCTCGCCGCGTACGGCGACGCTCAGACCTGAGACGCTGAGTACCGGCCTGACGGAGCCACTCTCCGCAGCGGCCTGCCCGGATCGTTTGATGTCCTCCACCTTCATTCAAAGACGCAGCGGGGGAAGTAGAAAGAAACCACCCAATTGGGCATGTCCACGATCTCGCTGATGCGCAGGTCGCCGCAAACCGACACGAGCATATAGGCGTCTACCGGATCCATGCGGTAGCGGCCGGAGAGCAGGTCGATCATCTGCGAGACGGCGCTCCTGGCGCCGTCCATGAGATCCGGCCCGATACCGGTTGTCACCTCATAGCCCTTGGCGTCGAGATGTCGCGACACCGGACCGGGCGTTGTGAAACGCGGCGTCCGCAGCCGGGCATCCTTGACCAGATCGAGCGTCAGCACGGCGTTCATGGGGCTCTCGATCGCCGTGCCGCAGACCTCGCCGTCTCCTTGCGCGGCGTGCGTGTCGCCGACCGAGAACAACGCTCCCGCGACTTCTACGGGAAGGTAGAGCACCGTGCCGGCAGCAAGATCGCGTATGTCCAGATTGCCGCCCACGCGCCGCGGCGGGACCACCGAATGCAGACCCGGCTCAGCCGGGGCATTGCCGATGGTGCCGGCGAAGGGCTTGAGCGGCACCCGGCCGCTCTTGCCGAACAGCGCCGGTTCGAGCGAGGCGGCGTCGTACTTCCAGATATTCAGTGCCGGTTGAGTGAAGTCATCCGCCAACAGACCGAATCCCGGGATATTCGCCGTCCAACCGAAGCCGGACGGCTTGAACGCCTCGATGGTGATTTTCAGGGCATCGCCCGGCTCTGCCCCGTCGACATAGATTGGCCCAGTAACCGGGTTCACCTTGGCGAAGTCGAGCAAAGCAACATCGTCGACGGTGCTCTCCATCGTCAGCTGCCCGCCGGACGAGTCCAGGCACTGGAACTCGATCGTCGACCCTGGCGCGACCCGTTCGGTCGGGACAAAGGAATTGTCCCAGCCGAAATGATGGTGGCGCCCGTGGATGGTGTAGTCGCAGTTATTGCACATCGGTCACATACACATTGTCGTAGTTGATCGGGATGTGGACCGGGTCGACATAGAGGTTGTCGGCGCCACCCATGCGGGCCGATTTCATGGTGAAACGCTGCTCGTTGAACACCGGTGCCCAGGGCGCGTCTTCCATGATCTTGCCGTAGATCTCGCTCCACATCTTGGCGCGTTCGCCAGCCTTGGCCGGGTCGACGATGGAGTCGGCTTCGGCTGCCTTGGCGTCGAGCTCCTTGTTGCAATACCACGACCAATTCCAGCCGCCTGGGACGGCACCAGCGCAACCGAGGATCGGGCCGTAGAAGTTCGACGGATCGGGGAAGTCGGCGATCCAGGCCATGCCGCCGGACCAGATCATCGGCGCGCCGGACTTGTCGCCGCCGGCGGCGATGACGTTGGCCTGCGCGAGCGACTGGATGCTGGCCTTGATGCCGACCGCCGCCAGATCCTGCTGAATGGCCTGCGCGATGCGCGGGTTGGGATCGGTGTTCATGGCAAACAGCTGCGTGTCAAATCCGTCGAGATGCCCGGCCTCGGCAAGCAAGGCCTTGGCCTTGGCCACGTCATAGGGATAGCCCTTGAATTCCTTGTCATAGCCGGGCATCGACGGCGGCAACGGCTGATTGGCCGGCACCGCACGGTTGTTGATCAACTGGACGATGCGGTCCTTGTTGATCGCCATGTTGACCGCCTGCCGCACCTTCACATTGTCGAAGGGCGCCATGGTGGTATTCATGGTGATATAGCCGGTGTGCAACTGGCCGCCCTCGACGACACGGGCCTTCTGCTCGGGATCGGCCATCACCTCCTGGAATTTCGCTGGCGGAATGCCGTCGCCGGGAACGTCGATCTCGCCTTTCTGCAGCCGCAGCAGCGCCACTATCGGCTCCTGGCCGATCTCAAAGGTGATCTTGTCGAGATGCGGCAGGCCCTTGTGCCAGTAATCCGGGTTGCGCTCGAAAACTACGCGCTGGCCGAGCCTCCATTCGGCGAGCTTGAAGGCGCCGGTGCCGACCGGATGTTTGCCGAAGTCCGCGCCGTATTTTTCGACCTCTTCCTTCGGCACGACATGCGAGAAGTTGATCGCCATGACATGCAGGAAGGTGGCGTCGGCCGGGTCAGCTCGAACTTGATCGTGTAGGGATCGACGACGGTTATGCCCGCCAGGCTTTCCGCCTTGCCGGCAGCGACGTCGTCATAGCCTTTGATCGAGCCGAAGAAGCCGGCACCCGGGCTCTGTGTCTTTGGATTGGTGACCCGGTCGAGCGAATATTTCACATCGTCGGCGGTCATCTCGCGGCCATTGTGGAACTTCACTCCGTGGCGCAGCTTGAAGGTGAAGGTCTTGCCGTCGGGCGCAATCTCGTAGCTCTCGGCAAGGTCGGGCCGCAGGTTGGTGGTGCCCGGCTCGTAGTCCATCAGCCCGTCGAACAGGCTCTTGATCATCGACCAGTTCTGCCAGTCATAGCCGATGGCCGGATCGAGCGTGGCGACGTCGTCCTTATAGGTGATGGTGATCGCGCCGCCCTGCTTGGCATTCGGATCGACGGCGCCTTCGGCGCGTACGCTTGTCATGCCAAGCACCAGCGCAAGCGCCGATGCCGCCACGGTCGATATCAGATATTTTCCCATGTCATGTTCCCTTTCTCTGGTTTTCTTTGTTTTCATCTGAGCTTGATGCGTGGATCGATGAACGGTGCGACCGTGTCGGCCAGGAGATTGCCGAGCACGATGGCAAAGGCCGAAACCAGGGTGACCCCCATGATGATCGGAATATCGATGCGCTGAATGGCCTGCCAGGCTAGCTGGCCGATGCCTGGCCAGCCGAACACGCTTTCGACAACCACGATGCCGCCCATGAAGATGCCGATGTCGATGCCGATCATGGCGATGACCGGCAGGATGGCGTTGGGCAGCGCGTGACGGAAGATAATGGCGCTGCGTGCAAGACCCTTGGCACGCGCGGTACGCACGTAATCCTGGCGCAGCACGTCGATCATCGACGTGCGCATCATGCGGGCGTACCAGCCGGCGCCGAGAATTCCCATGGTCAGCGATGGCAGCACCAGATGACGCCAGGTGCCATAACCGCCGATCGGGAACCAGCCGAGCCGCACCGCGAACACGTAAAGCAGCAGCAGGCCGACGACGAATTGCGGCGCCGAGACGCCGACGAAGGAGGCGACCATCAGCGACTGGTCGGTTGCGGTGCCACGCTTGACGGCGGCGATGAGGCCCATCGTCAGCCCGATCACGACTTCGCAAGCAATGGCGCCGACCATCAGCAGCAGGCTTGCCGGCAGCCGCGAGACGATCAGCTCCGTGACCTCCGAGCGCTGAATGTAGGAGCGACCCAGATCGCCGCTGAGCAGGCTGGTCAGGTAGTGCCAGTACTGGACGACAAAGGGCTGGTCGAGGCCGAGCTGCCGGCGGATGTTCTCGACTGTCTCGGGCGTGGCGCTGCGGCCGGCGATCTGGCGGACAGGATCGGCGGGCAGCAGATAGAGCAACGCAAAGGTGATCAGAGAGACGCCGAGCAAGATGAGCACGGACTGGACAACGCGACGGCCGAGATAGGCGATCATGCCCGCCCCCTTTGCGTCGGATCGAGAATGTCGCGCAACGCATCGCCGACCAGGTTAAAGGCTAGCGCCAGCGCCAGGATCGCCGCACCCGGAAAGAAAACCAGCCAGGGCGCTGCCTGGAAATAGGTTTGGTTTTCGAAGATGATGTTGCCCCAGGAAGCAGTCGGCGGTTGCACGCCGATACCGAGATAGCTGAGCGTCGCTTCCAGAAGCACAGTGGTCGAGATGCCGAGCGTGCCCCAGACGATGATCGTCGGCAAAAGGTGCGGCAGGATATGACGAAACAGGATGCGTGGGGCGCTTGCGCCGATAGTGCGCTCGGCATCGATGAACTCGCGCTCGGCGAGCGAACTTGTCTCGGTGTAGATGACGCGGGCGGTCTGCACCCAGTTCACCAATGCGATCACCATGGCGACGATCCACAGGCTCGGCTGGAGCACCGCCGCCAGGCAGATGGCGAGCAGCAGCGCCGGGAAGGCCATCATCAAATCGGTGAAGCGCATAAGCGCGCTGCCGATCCAGCCGCGGAAATAGCCGGCGGTGATGCCGACCAGCGTGCCGATTAGAAGCGCCACGCCATTGGCGACGATGCCGATGATCAGCGACGTGCGCGCACCGAAGAGGAGACGGGTCAGCAGGTCGCGGCCAAGCAGGTCGGTGCCCAGCCAGAACTGGGCTCCCGGCGGCAGTGGCGCGCCTTCAAGCGTGAGCCCGTCGAACATCTGCTCGTTCGGATCGTAGCCTGTCAGCCACGGTGCAAGAATGGCGCCGGCCAAGACAAGGGCAATAATCCCGAGGCCGAGCAAAGCGAGAGGCCGTTTTAGCAGACGTCGCCAGACGCCGGCGCGAGGCTTGGCTGGCATGCGCCCGGCGGCTGAGAGCTCAGGCGCGATCGGATTGGTCATCGTCGCCTTCTTTTTGTGTCATCGCCACGATCCTGCGCGCGGCGTCCTCGACGCTGATTTGCCAGCTCATCGCCAGCGAGCGGAGCTGCGCATAGGCGCGGCCGTCCTCGGCGCCCTTCGACAAGACCTCCACGGCGCGTACGATGGTCTGGCGCTCCGCGACGCGCTGACGAAGCGAGGCGATCTCGCTGGCCAGAAGCTTGCGCGCCTCGAAACTCTGCCTTGCGATCAAAAGCGCGCTATAGACGCCGGCATTGCCGACCGGTTTCAGCAATTGGGCATCGGCCTTGTGCGACAGTGCCCATTCGACACGCCCCGGCGCCTCGGAGCCGATCAGCGCTATCAGCGGCATCGGTGCCTCGCCCGGCTTCCACGGAAATTGCTCGTCAAAGCCGAGGTCGACGTCGAAGAAAACGAAGTCCGCCGCCAAGGCTTCGGCCGGCAGTTCCGGCCAGAAGCCAATCGCCTCAAGGCCGATGGCCGACAATTGCCTTGTGATCGCCTGCACGGTCGGATGTGGACGATGCAGGACAAAAGCCCTGGCGCCTCCAAGGTTCGGGATACGCGCCATCTTGCTCACGACACCACCCGCAGGCGTGGCCGCCCGAACGTCTCCGTCCGGTCATAGCGGGAAAGGTAGGGATCGGGTGCCACGCCCTTCGTCAGCGTGACCGTTTTGAACGATGTTCCATCGATACGTCCGATCTGCACCGGCAAGGTAGCGTGCTGCGTTTGCGGGTCGATGGCGATGTCGCCCAGCGGTGTTCGAAATGATGTTCCGGCAAAGACCTTGGGAAGGTCCGTCCATTGCGCACCGGGGTTGCGGGTGAGGATCTCGGCGAGCGTGCGCACCGAGGCATAAGCCGCCGCCTCGAAGGATGAGGCAGGCATGACGGAAGACACTGAAGCCGCTCCGCGATCCGCCCCCGAGGTGTCGTGAAAATAGGGCCCAACGGAAAGATGACCATCGCCTGCCCCGTCGAGCGCCGGCAATTCGCATTCCGTGAGATTGCAGGACAGGATCGGGCAACGCTCCGGCCTGAAATGCGGGTCGCTCCGGCCAAGCTCGGCATAGGCGGCGATAAACGCATAGGAAGACGGGCCGATGAGATTGTTCAGAATGAAATCAGGTCTCGTCGCCTGTATCTCCGCGATCAGCCGCGCAACATCGACCTCGCCGAGCGGCAGATAGCGTTCGCCCAGCACCTTGCCGCCAGCGTCCGCAATCAGGTCGCGCGCCACGCGGTTGGTCTCCCAACCCCAGATGTAGTTGGAACCGAGCAGGAAGCCGTCGGCGCCGAAACGAGGCACGACATAGGCAAGCAGCGGTACGAGATGCTGATTGGGGCAGGCGTGCGTGTAGACGACATGCTCGTTGGCTTCGAAGCCCTCGTACGGGCAGGCGTACCACAGCGTGCCGCCTGCCCTTTCCAGGATTGGAATGACCTCCTTGCGGCTCCACGAGGTGACGCAGCCAATGATGTGACGCGCGCCGCTGTTGGCGAGAATGTCCGCGCAGCCGCTTGCATACCGATCGATGTTGCCCTGCGGGTCGCGCTCGACCGGGATAAATTCGAATGGGATAGCGGGATCGGCGTTGACGTCGGCGATGGCGTTCACCGCACCCGCACGGCAGGATTCGGACACCAGCCGGTAGTTGCCGGACCGCGAATAGAGAATGCCGATCTCGATATGCCGTTTCAAGCAAAGCCTCAAAATGACAATGCCCCGCAGCCACCGCCGCAAGGCGAGGCATACGAGGCATTCTTGCCGCCCGGCGGCCAGAGCCGGTATTTGTCCTCACCGTATTACGCCCGCGCCCCCAGTCAAGAGCCGCCACACGAAACTTTGGCCAGCCGAAACGGTTCGACGTGGAGCACGCAACTCATGCCGCTGGTCGTGTAGAGTCCGCCCGGAACCAAAATTGCTGATGTCCAGGTGTGAGGCCGGACAACCTGGTTCGCTACCATTCAAAGCAACGACTTTAATATCGGTTTACCTGAATCTGCTAGCAGCAATGACGCCGGTTTTCGACGGTCAAGCAAAGGGTCCACCTTGCCGCAGCAATTCAGCACTCCGTTCAGTCACCGGGGCGATCGCAACTGGTCGAGGTTGCACGGCTTCATGGGCGTCGAGTTGGAACTCGCGTCCGATGTTCTCGTGCCTCGCGTCGCCTTGGCCCGGAAGCTCGGTGGACGGGACTTTGGTGGCGGGAGCCGGGTTTGAGCGTCATTCGCGCCTTGCAAGGCGCCGACCTCCCGGCAGTCGCGAACATGTTTCAGCGCGTGCTGTTGAAGGAAAGGACCGAAGCGCCGGCCTCTCTCGTGGAATACATGAAACGGTTTTATCTGGATGCGCCCGGTTGCGGAGACGACCTCCGGTCGCTTGTCCACGTCAACAACGCCGGTCGCGTCTCCGGATTTGTTGGTGTCCACGTGCTGCCGATGACGTTCAACGGCCGACAACTACGCGCCGCCATCTGTAGCTCGCTCATGGTCGAAGACCATGAGCACGATCCGCTGGCCGGCGCCCGCTTGCTGAAAGCTTACCTGGATGGTCCGCAGGACATCTCCTTCAGCGAGACGGCCAACGATATCTCCGTGAAATTGTGGACGCGGCTGCGCGGCGTGGTCCTGCCGCAATACAGCCTTGACTGGGTCCGCGTGATGCGCCCCGCGGCCTTCATGCTCAGCCTTTCCGCCAATCGCATGGCGCTTGCCCGAATGCTCAATCCGTTGGCGCGTGCAGTCGACCGATTTTATTGCAGGAGGATGACGTCCAGCGAACGACGCTGGTCGGGTGTGGCGGTGGATGGGGCAGGCCACGGAGCATTTCGTACATCCGAAATCGACGGCCACGCATTCGCCAAGCTCATCGAGCCGTTTACCGCTCAATTCGCCCTGCGGCCGGACTGGACGGAAGACCAACTCGACCACATCCTGACCGATGCGGCACAAAAGCCGGATCTGGGCGAGCTTGTCTACGTTTGTGTGACGTCGCCAGTCGGCACCAATGTCGGCGCTTTCGCCTATTACGCACGGAAGTATGAAATCGGTCGCGTGCTGCAGATCCTCGCCCTCCCCGGCCAGGCGGGCTCCGTGATAGATTGCCTGATCGATCATGCCGCCGCGCGCGGCGTCAGCGGCCTGCGCGGACGCATTCAACCTGCACTTCTGGAGGCGATGCTTGGACGACGCATCGCTTTCCTGACCGTTGCCTCAACGGTGGTGCATTCACGCGATCCAGAGCTTTTGGACGCCATGAAGAACTCGCACGTCTTCCTGAATGGGCTTGCGGGCGAGCAGTGGAGCCGGCTGATCGGCAGCCGTTTCAGCTAAAACGGGACGCGTTCAAATCGGACCGTGCCACACCGCCCTACCTGTTTGTCAGGTGCCGATTTCCTCGACGTCATCAACGAGTTGCGGACGCTGGTGCAGATAACGCGTCGCCTTGCGTTTGGCGATGATATCGGCCCAGACGCGTTCCACTTGTGTGGCGGCCAACCCCGCCGCCTGCCCCACCACCTCAGCCGCCACGCCGTTGTTGAGACCGTAAAGGCAAAGATCCATACGGTCATAAGGAAGCGAGAAGTAGAACTCCTCCTGGGTCTGCGCCAGCGAGTAGGTATCGGTTGTCGGAGGCCGGTTCAGGATTTCCTCCGGAACGCCGAGATGGGCCGCCAGCGCATAGACCTGCGTTTTGTAGAGGTGGGCAATCGGCTTGACGTCCGCGGCGCCGTCACCGTTCTTCACGAAGAAACCCTGATCGTATTCCAGCCGGTTCGGCGTTCCAAGAACGGCGAAGTTCAAGCGATCGGCATGATAGTATTCAATCTGCTTGCGGGTGCGCTGTTTCATATTGGTAGCGGCGACGACGCCGAGATAGACAGGCAGCGGCATTCTCAGTTTCGTCTGCTTGCCTTCCGGATCCTGCACCACCAGGGATGAGATATTGTAATCCCCGCCCTCAAGGACGTTCGCGATCACGATCTTCGAGGCCCAGCCTTCGCCGTATTCCGGGACCAATTCGCGGATGAAGGCGTCGCGACGCTTGTAGCACCCCATTGCGCGCAGGATCGGCCCGATATCCTCCGTCACAGCCTCGACACCAAAAGTTTCGGCGACGAGGCGGCCGAGCCGCAGACTTTCAGGATCGGAATCGCTTTCCGGCATGAACAGGCAAAGCACATTCTTGGGGCCGACGGCTCGTGCCGCCAACGCGACCGAGACGCTCGAATCGATCCCGCCCGAAAGACCGAGCACAAGGCCCCGCTTGCGAAGCCCGCGCAACTGCTGGCGCAAGGCCGTTACGATACGGTCCGTTTCGGTGGCCAGGTCGATCGCCAGAGCCTGCGCCAGAAAGGTCCGCGCATCCTCGGTCGGGCGAACATTCATTGCGCGGCCTCCATTGTTTCTGCCGCAAGCCGACGGCTGACCTTGCCGGTATCGGTCTTCGGCAGCTCGCGGCGGAACTCGATGACCTTGGGGACCATGAAGTCCTCAAGGTGGCGTGCGCAGTGACGTATGATATCCTTTTCGCTCAGCGCCGGGTCGGACCGTACGATAACTGCGCCGATCGCATGCCCGAGCACGGGATCCGGCACACCGACAACCACCGCTTCCGCGATGCCCGGATGAGCATGAAGCACGGCTTCCACTTCCTTGGGCGCCACCTTCTCTCCCCGCGACTTTATGATGTCGTCCTTGCGGCCGACGAAATAAAGAAAGCCTTCTTCATCGGCCCTGAATAGATCGCCGGTGTAGAGAACCTTCTCCCAAGGGTTCGGACCCGGGCGCAGGGCTCGTGCCGTCGCAGTTTCGTTTCGCCAATAACCCTGCATGACGTGCGGCCCGCGAATGACCAACTCACCTGCTACGCCCGACGGCACCCGTTGCCCGTGGTCGTCGACGACAAAGGCTTCGGTGTTCGGAATGGCTATTCCGACCGAACCCGGCCGGCGGTCGAGCTCCTCGGGCGGCAGATAGGTGCAGCGCTTGCATTCCGTCAGGCCATACATCGAATAGAGCCTGACACCGGGGAAAAGGAACCGAAGGCGTTCTATGTGAGGCGGCGGCAAGGCAGCCGCCGTGTTGGAAATATAGCGAAGGCTGGGCAGGAAGCCCGGCGCCAGGTCCCTCATCTGCAGGATCATCGCTGCCATCGTGGGCACGAGCGGAAGCCCGGTGACGCCTTCCTGGCGGATGCGTTCAAATATCGCTTGGGGAAAAGCGAAGGACTTCTCGAGCACGAGCGTGGCGCCGAGCCTGACAGCCATCAGCAGCTGATAGAGGCCGTAGTCGAAGGCGAGGGGCAGAACATTCAAGATGATGTCGTCTGGCGAGTTGCGCAGATAAGTGGTGATGGAGTTGGCCGCCGCGTCGCAATTGCGGTGCGTCATCATCACGCCCTTGGGCCGGCCGGTCGAGCCCGAGGTGTAGATCAACATCGCAAGATCGACGTCAATGCCGCGATGGTCAATCTCCCTGGCTTGGAACGTCAAGCAATCCGCCAGCGATGTGGCACCTGCCGGGCATTGATTATCGGCAGCAACGGTGGAAGCCACGAAGATGCCGGTCTTGCCGGAGGACGTCTTGCCGGAGGATCCAGACGCCTCGGCGACCACGGGCATCAGTTTTGCTTGCGTGAGGATCGCGGCCGCATCGCAATCGGCGATGATGTAGGCCAGCTTTTCGGCCTTGGTGGATGCGTTGATCGGACTGAACGTCGCGCCTGCTTTAAGAACCGCGAAAATCGAAACCGCAGCCTCCCAGCAATTGTCCATGAAGATCAGCACCCGGTCGTCGCGCCTGACGCCATTCATGAAAAGGGCGGCGGCCAGGCGGCTCGAGAGATCGTCCAGCTCTTCGTAGCACAGCCTTTTGTGCTCGGTGATCAATGCCGTTTTGGCTGGATGGGCAGCGGCCTTCGCCGTCAGAAAATGTTCGATCCGCACGGACGCTCCTCGCCGATGGCGCCTACGCTGCCAACGCTTCTGCTTTTGCCTCGATGAAGGCTGAGATGCGGTCAATCGAATCCAGATTGGCCGGTACGATGTCGGCATCGACCATCGCGATGCCGAAATCATCCTCTATGAATGCCACGAGCTCCAACACGGCCGTCGAGTCGATGATGCCGTTCTCGATCAGTGATGCGGTGTCTGCAAGCTCGTAGGACGTGTCGCCGAACAGGAAGTTGTCGACGATAAAGGTTTTGACCTTGTCCTTGATTGTTACCATGATGTTTCCTTCCCTCGATTTCTCAGGCCGCTCGTGCTGCACCGACCTTTTGGCCGGTGAAAATCTTCTGCCACAGTTGCGTCGATAAGATGCCGACGAAGGCCGCATTGTCGCGGAATCCGGACGCTGGCTGCAAGCGGCATTTCTCGTGCAGGTTCGCCACCGCCTTGGCGTTGAATAGTCCTCCGGCGGCGATGCTCGCCTCGCTGAGCGAGTCGCGCACGTAGTCCAGTTCTCCGGCTCCAACGAAGGAGCGGGCTTCCGGCGCTCGGTAAGGCTGTTTGGTGCGCTCCCGGATGGCCGTCGGAAGCAGGTGCTTGGCAACTTTGCGCAGTATGTGTTTTTCCACCAATCCCTTCAGCTTCATTTCCGGCGGAAGTCTCGCCGCAAACTCCACCAAGCGATGGTCAAGGAAGGGGAAACGCCCTTCGATACCGTGCGCCATGGCCATGCGATCGCCCTGGCTGGAGAGGATGTAGCCCGGCAGGAGAAAGCGGGTTTCGAGATATTGCGCCTGATGCAGCGGATGCCACCGGGAAAACGCCTCAGGCAACCGGCTGGCCAGGTCCTCGGCCGCGTCATACCCCCTCAATGTCGCGCGCAGGTCACCGGAAAAGAACATCTTCGCCGCTGATGTGGTCTTGAAACGCGGCCGATGGGAGAACAGCGGATCGTCCAGGGCAGCGCTGCCGGTGCCGAAAAACGCGGCCAGGTACTCTACGGACTGCTGTTGCAGACCCGGCAGATAGGGATAAAGCTTGCGGAAAAGCTGTGGCCTTATGCGCGATGCTGGCTGTCGTGCGCAGAAACGGCGAACCCGCGCTTCCTTGAAGACATCATAGCCGGCAAAGACCTCGTCGGCGCCTTCGCCTGTCAGCACTACTTTCAAACCGGCCTGGCGAACGAGGCCGGACAATTGATAAAGGGGCGCCGGGGCGGTGCGGATGATCGGCCGCTCGGTAAAGCGGATGACTTCGGGAAACACACCGGCGATATCGCCGGCACGGCAGGCTATGGTTCGATGGCGCGTGCCAAGTGCTGACGCCATTTCGGTCTGGAAGGCGCTTTCGTCATGCTCAGCACTGTCGAACGTCACGGAAAATGTCTGCAGCTTAAGAGGAGTCATGCCGGCCGCGAGTGCCGAAACGAGGGATGAATCGAGCCCGCCCGAAAGGTAAGAACCGACCGGCACGTCGGCGCGCATGCGAAGCCTCACCGCGTCGGTCAAAAGGGCCTGCAGTTCTTCGGCCGCGTCATCCTCATTGGTGATCTTCGATGGCGCATCTCGATGAGGATAGTCCAGATGCCAGTATGGTTTGACCGTCACTTGCCCCTGTGTCGCGATCATCACGCTTGCCGGCTCCAGCTCGTGGATATTGCGGAAAGCCGTGCGTGGAGCGATCGGCGCCCACAGCGTAAAGATCTGGTCGAGTGCAATCGGATCGATTTCGGCCGAGATGCCGGGTACCTTCAGCAGGGCTTTTATCTCCGACGCAAAGTAGAGCACTCCGTCGCTGCTGGTGTAGAACAGCGGCCTAACACCCATGCGGTCTCTTGCAAGCACCATCCGCCGCCGCCGGTTATCCCAAATCGCGAAGGCGAAATCACCCTTCAGGAGAGACAGGCAGTCTTCGCCCATCTCGTCATACAGCTGCAGGAGAACTTCTGTATCGCTCGACGTGCGGAAGCGTCGGCCCTTGGCCAGCAGCCCTTCGCGCAATTCCACGTAGTTGAAGATCTCGCCGTTGAACGCAATCGTCAAATTGCCGGTTTCGTCGGACATCGGCTGCTGGCCATCACCAATTCCAATCACCGACAGCCGCGCATGCCCAAGTCCTGCCTCGGGCGCTACGAATTTCCCTTGTTCATCCGGCCCGCGATGGGCGATCGCGGACGTCATGCGCGCAAGCAAAGCTTCCGCATCCCGGACTGAACCGAAATAGCCCCCGAATCCGCACATCTACACAGCTCATACTGAACAGCAAGCCACGAAACATAGCGGTCATAAGCGCCTCAAAGGTTAATCGGATACTTTTCAGCGAGCATGTGGTTAACAGGGTGTTAGGACAAAATGATGCTTTTGCGGACCGACTTGTGCCCCACTCCAGATGTCACGCTTGATGGCGAGCTACTGTTGCACGAGCACCATGGGCCAGGTTCTTCAAAGCTTCGCGCCGGATCAGTTGCGGATTTAGGCCGAATGCCAGTGACATCGGTTCGCATCGAGATGGAAGACGTCACGGCGAGCGGTGCAAATTACTGTTTCGAGTACGGCCGGTACCAATCGACAAACTTCTTCAGCCCGTCCTCTATCGAAACGCTAGGCCTGAAGCCGAAATCCCGCTCCAGCGCGGTCATGTCGGCGTAAGTCTTCTCGACGTCGCTCGTCTGCATCGGCTCGTTGTGGCGGATTGCCTTGACCTCGAGCAGCCTTTCCAGAATGTCGATGAAGTCGCCCAGGCGCACCGGCCGGTTGTTGCCGACATTGTAAAGCCTGTTCGGCGGAACGTCAGCCGCCGGCGGCTTGTCGAGCACGGCGACAACCGCCTTCACAACATCGTCTATGTAGGTGAAATCGCGCCACATTTCGCCATTGTTGAAGACCCGGATCGGCTTGCCCTCGAGCATCGCCCGGGTGAACATCCAATAGGCCATGTCGGGACGGCCCCAGGGGCCGTAGACCGTGAAAAACCGCAGGCCGGTCTGCGGTATGCCGAACAGATGGGCGTAGGTGTGGCTCATCAACTCATCGGTTTTCTTGGTGGCAGCGTAAAGCGAAACGGGCTTGTCGACCTGGTCGGCTTCGCTGAACGGCACGCTGCGGTTGCCGCCATACACCGAGCTCGACGAGGCATAGACCAGATGCTCGAATGCCGGTTCTGTGCGACAGAATTCGAGCACTTCAAGGTGGCCCGACATTGGAGCGGATATAGAGCCGCGGATTGTCGAGTGAGTGGCGCACGCCCGCCTGCGCGGCGAGATGGACGATCCTGACGATGCCTTGCCCGGCCAAAGCGGCCGCAAGCGCGCCCTGTTCGGCAATATCGATCTGGTGGAACGAAAAATCCTTATGGGGCAGAAGCCCGGCAAGCCGCCCCTTTTTGAGCGCCAGGTCGTAATAGTCGTTCATGTTGTCGACGCCGACGACCGCTTCTCCCCGGTCGAGCAGATGGTGGCAAACGTGACTGCCAATGAACCCCGCGGCTCCGGTGACAAGTACAGGCAACAAGCTTCTCCACGCGCATAGCCGGACCGGTATCTGGAGCGGCAGATCCGGCCATTTCGTCGTGCTATAGTCGAAAGCCGAGGTGGAGACCACCATTAACCTGATGCGTCAGCTTGCCTCGCGCATGGCTTCGGCCGCCTGCAGGTCGACCGACACCAGCTGGCTGACGCCTTGCTCGGCCATGGTCACCCCGAACAGCCGGTCCATGCGCGCCATGGTGATCGGGTTGTGGGTGATGATGACGAAGCGTGTCTCGGTGGTTGCGGCCATTTCGTCCATCAAATTGCAGAAACGCTCGACGTTGTGATCGTCGAGCGGCGCGTCGACTTCGTCGAGCACGCAGATCGGCGCCGGGTTGGTCAGGAACACGGCGAAAATCAGCGACATCGCCGTCAACGCCTGCTCGCCGCCGGACAGCAGCGTCATCGTCTGCGGCTTCTTGCCGGGCGGTCGCGCCAGGATCTCGAGCCCGGCTTCGAGCGGATCGTCGGACTCGATCAGTTGCAGCTCGGCGGTGCCGCCGCCGAACAGATGCGAAAACAGCCGTTGAAAATGGCCGTTGACCACCTCGAAGGCGGCGAGCAGCCGCTCGCGGCCTTCGCGGTTCAGGCTGTGGATCGCCTGCCGCAGCTTGCGGATCGCCTCGATGATGTCGTCGCGCTCGGAAACGATGGTCTCCAGCCGGTCCGACAGTTCCTTCTGCTCTTCCTCGGCGCGCAAATTGACGGCGCCCAGCCGTTCGCGTTCGACCTTCAGCCGGTCGAGCTGACGCTCGATCTCGGCCATTTCGGGCATCGGGCTGTCGGGTTCGAGGCCGGTGTGGCGGATCACAAGATGCGGCGGCGTGTTCAGCGTTTCCTGGATGCGCGCTTCGACTTCCAGCCGCCGCTCGTCGGCGGCGGTCAGCCGCTCTTCGGCGCGAACACGCGTTTCGCGAGCTTCGGCGAGCGACTGGATGGCAGCGGTCGCAGCCTTGTCCATCTCGGACTGCCGGTTCTCCGCTTCCTGCAAGCGGTCGCCCGCAGCTTTTCGCAGGCTTTCGGCCTCGGCGAGCTGCGACAGCAAGGCGCGCCGCTTGGCGTCGATCTCGTCGGGTGCGTCGGCCAGTTGCTCGCGCTCGGCCTCCGCCTCGGCCTTACGTTCGCCGAGTGCCGCAATCTGCGTCGAGGCGTTTTCGGCGCGCTCTACCCAGTTGCGCCGTTCAGAGCCGATGGCATCGAGCCGGCGCGCACGTGCCTCGGCTTCCCGCCTCAGGCCCTCGTGAACGGCACGCGCATCGGCAAGGGCGGCGCGATCGCGGGCGACGTTGGCGGCCGACTGCTCGAGCTGCAACTGCAGATCGCCGAGATCGGGCGCGTCTTGCAGCAGCATTTCCGCCTCGATGAATGCCGCCGCCGTTTCCTCATGGCTGTCGACAATGCGTGCGCGCGCCTCGTCAAGTGCGGCACGCCGGCTCGACAGTTCGCCGCCGGCTTTTTCGGCCTCGGCCAGCGTGTTGCGGGCAGCGTCGAGCCCGTGCTGGGCGTCGCGCCCGGCCTGTCGGGCATTGCGTTCGGCCTCGCTCGCCTGGGCAAGCGCCTGTTCGGCCTGCGCAAGGGCCTGTTCAGCTTCGCGCAGGGTGCGCGTCGCTTGGACTGCTTCGGCATCGAGTTCGGCCAGCCGGTTTTTTTGCGCCAGCCGCTGCGCGGCGGCGGTCGGCGCATCGGCGCTCGCGGTGAAGCCGTCCCAACGCCACAGCGCGCCTTCGCGGCTGACCAGCCGTTGACCGGGAGCAAGCAGCGTCTGCAGCCTTCTTCCGGCGGCGGCCTCGACAATGCCGATCTGGGCCAGCCGGCGGGCCAGCTGCGCCGGCGCGCGCACAACGCTGGCGAGGCTCCTTATGCCTTCGGGCAATGCGGCGTCGGCGGGCTGGATTTCGCTCTGGCCCCAATGCACCGGCGCACTGCGGTCGAGCGGCACGTCGAGATCTTCGCCAAGCGCGGCACCCAGCGCCGTTTCGTAGCCGCGCTCGACGCTGATCTGCTCCAGCACCGAGGGAAATAGATCGCCGCTGGCGGCGTTGAGGATCTTGGCCAACGTGCGGGCCTCGGTTTCGATCCGCGCCAGCTCGGCCTTTGCGTCCTGAACCGGTGGGCGGGCAGCACTTTCGCCCGCGCGTGTCTCGGCGACCGCCTGTTCGGCGGTAATGGCGGCTGCCTCGGCCTCTTCGAGCAGCGCCAGCGCCTGATCGACCAGCAGCCGCTTCTCGGCGGGATCGGGCAGGCCGGCGACCCTGGAGACGATCTCCGACAATTCGCGGTCGACATCGGCAAGCTGGCGGGCAAAGCGGTCGCGGCGCTCAGCGGTGTCGCGCAGCGTCCGTTCGATCTGGTTGCGCGAGGCGGCGGCCTCCGCCCGTTCGGCGGTCAGCGCGGCGAGCCTGGCCTCGCTCAAGGCAAGCGTCGATGCCGCCTGCTCGAAGGCCGCGCGGGTGCTGGCCTCGCGCTCGGCGGCGCCGGCGTTTTCGGCGTTGAGCGCGGCTTCTTCGGCGGCGAGACGTTCGAGGATATCCGCATTGTCGCGGACCATGCGCTCCTCGCGGGCAAGGTCGCCATCAAGCTGTTGCAGTCGGCGGTCGAGCTCAGCCTGGCGGGCGCGGATGCGGCCTGCCTCTTCCTCGATCTGCGCCTTGGCGATCGACAGACGTTGGAAGGCTGCGGCGGCGGCGGCTTCCGCATCGCGCAGGTCCGGCAGCCGGTGGGCGTTGATACCTTGTTCCCTGGCGGCAGCCATCTGGGCGGCGGCACGGTCGCCGACCAGCGCGGTGGCAATCGCCAGCGCCGAACGCGCTTCGCCTTCCTGCGTCTTGGCCAGCGTCCAGCGCAGATGCAGCAGCGTCGCTTCGGCCTTGCGGATGTCGGCCGACAGGTTCTTGAAGCGCGAGGCCTGGCGGGCCTGGCGTTTCAGGCTTTCGATCTGGCTTTCCAGCTCGCCGACGACGTCGTCCAGCCGTTCGAGGTTCTGTTCGGCTGCCTTCAGCCGCAGCTCGGCTTCATGGCGCCGTGTGTGCAAGCCGGAAATGCCGGCGGCCTCTTCCAGCAGTGCGCGGCGCGCCTGCGGCTTTGCCTGGATCAGCTCGCCGATGCGGCCCTGGCCGACCATCGAGGGCGAGCGGGCGCCGGTCGACTGATCGGCGAACAGCAGCTGAACGTCCTTGGCGCGAGCCTCCTTGCCGTTGATGCGGTAGAGCGAGCCCGCCTCACGCTCGATGCGACGCGAGACCTGCAACTCATCGGCGTCGTTGAAGGCGGACGGCGCGGTGCGGTCGCTATTGTCGAGGAACAGCGTGACTTCGGCGGTGTTGCGGGCCGGACGCGTTCCCGAGCCGGAAAAGATGACGTCGTCCATGCCGGACGCACGCATGTTCTTGTAGGAGCTTTCGCCCATAACCCAGCGCAGCGCCTCGACCAGGTTCGACTTGCCGCAGCCATTCGGCCCGACGATGCCGGTCAGGCCGCGTTCGATGACGAACTCGCCGGGTTCTACGAAGGATTTGAAGCCGAGCAGGCGAAGGCGCGAGAACTTCATTCGCGCCTGCCCATCGCCAAGTTTCGCAAAACTGTTCCGCGGTTTTGCGAGGAGAACCCGCGGCAAGACAAAGAAGTGCGCACGCCGAAGCGACGCCGCTTCGGCGCTGCCGAAACGTCAGAGCAGAGGGTCGATGATGGCCGACATTTCCGCAATCGACATCGCCCCTTTGTAGGTCTTTCCGTTGATGAAAAAGGTCGGTGTGGAATCGACCTTGAATTCGTCGGCGCCGCGCTTCTGGACGGATCTCACATCGTCCAGAAGTTTCTGGTCCGTCAAGCAGGCCTCGAAGGACTCCTGTGTAAAACCGGCAAGCTTGGCGATTTGCAGCAGTGCGTCCTTGGTATTGTTCACACCAACCCAGTTTGCCTGCTGCCTGAACAGCACGTCGACCATCGGGAAATAATTGTCCTTTGAGCAGCGCGCCAGCATGAAACCGGCCTCGGCGCTGGGATCGAACGGAAATTCGCGCAGGATATAGCGGGCCTTGCCGGTATCGATATATTTCGTCTTCAGCTCCGGGAATGTGGTTTCGGCGAAATGCGCGCAGTGCGGGCAGGTCATCGAAGCATATTCGACGATGGTGACCTTTGCGTCGTCCTTGCCGAGTTGCATGTCGGGCAGCGCGCCGGGCTTCAACAAGGCTGCCATATCCACCGTGCCCTGAGCTTCAGGCGCTTTGGCGGCGGCCGGAGCGGCCGGCTTCGGAGGTTCCGCCGGAGCCGCAGGCTTCACATCCTGCGCCTCGGCTTTCTCGCCCGAGTCGCTGCAGGCGGCAAGCAGCGCCGCTGCTGGTATTGCGGCCAGCGAAGTCAAAAGGTTTCTGCGGGACAAGGAACGGATCATACGAATCACCTGGCAATAGTTGGATTTTGCAATGCAAAGGCTACAAAAAGCGAGAGTTGGCGCGAATTAAGGCATTACCGCGCCTATTCCAATCGCCAAATCCGGGCATGCCATCACGATAGCGCGAGATCACGGCTTCTTTTGCCCGAGAATGGTGGCGCCAAGCCGCTCCAACGAGGCGCGCAGCCCGCCGTCCTCGATCAAACCGACGGTGCCGGACAGCTTCGCTTTCTCGGCCGCAGTCAATGGCCGCAAACTGGGTTTCGGCTTGTCCTTGCCCGCCATTACAGGCTTCTGCACGATCCTGATCCGGCCGATCGCATTGAAACCGAGGAAGGCATTGACCCGGTTGATGATCTCGCCGGTCTCGTGCTGCAGATGCAGTGCCGCGACACCCTCGCAGGCAATCACCAGCACCGCCGGTTCGAACGGATCGTCCTCGTGCATGCGGCGCGGCCACTGGATCTTTTCCGGGCGCGAGCGGCCCGCAAGCCGCGGCCCGGCAATTTCTTCCCATGACTGGACCAGCCCGATCGACATGCCGGCCCGCTTGCGCAGCACCGGGTCGAGGATCTCGGTTGCGAGATCGCTCACCGGAACGGGATTGCCGAAGGGCCTTTTCCCTGCCATGTGCGTTCTCCAGTCACCAGCTTCAGCACCAATGGATTAGGGCCGACCCTCGATCAATGGCACTGCACGACCAGACCCGCAAGGCCGTATCCGGAGACAATGGCGAGATCGCATCCCGGCTGCTTGGCTGGTACGACGCGCATCACCGCGACCTGCCCTGGCGCGTTCCGCCGCGCGCGCTGGCGGGCGGGGCGCGGCCCGATCCCTATCTGGTCTGGCTTTCCGAGGTCATGCTGCAGCAAACCACGGTCGAGGCGGTAAAATCCTATTTTCGGGCTTTCGTGCAGAAATGGCCAACTGTCCAGGCACTGGCGGCGGCACCGACCGAAGACGTCATGAAGGCCTGGGCCGGGCTCGGCTATTATTCCCGCGCCCGTAACCTCAAAGCCTGTGCCGATCTCGTGGCGCGGCAAGGCGGTCGCTTTCCGGACAGCGAGTCCGGCTTGAGGGAACTGCCCGGCATCGGCGCCTATACGGCGGCGGCGATCGCAGCGATCGCTTTCGACCGACCAGCCGCGGTCGTCGACGGCAATGTCGAACGGGTGGTCTCACGGCTGTTTTCGATCGCCACGCCGCTGGGCGAAGCCAAGGGCGAGATACGCGGCCAGGTCGAACGCATGGTTCCCCGGACAAGGCCCGGCGACTTCGCGCAGGCGATGATGGACCTGGGCGCGACGATCTGCACGCCGCGCCGGCCCCGCTGCATGCTCTGCCCTGTTCGCGAGGATTGCAGCGCCACAATCTCGGGCGACCCCGAACGCTTTCCGGTCCGCCTACCGAAGGGCGAGAAACCATTGCGGCGCGGCGCCGCCTTCGTCGCGGTCAGGGCTGACGGCGCCATTCTTTTGCGAAAGCGTTCGGAAAAGGGCCTGCTCGGCGGCATGACCGAGGTGCCGACGACCGGCTGGACGGCGCGCATCGACGGCGCCACCACGGAAGCGGCAGCCCCGTTCCCCGGCAATTGGCGGCAGGCCGGACGAATCGGCCATGTCTTTACCCATTTTGCGCTTGAACTCGACGTGTTCAAGGCGGAGACCGACAGTGCCGCCCCGGCCGGGCATTTCTGGTCGCTGGTCCATGAAATTTCCGGGGAAGCGCTGCCGACTGTCATGAAAAAGGTAATCGAAGCGGCGATACCGGGCGCGACGAAGAAGCAGCACCCGCATTGAACGAGAGAAGAATGACTGAAATCCGCCACATCGTTTTCGACATCGGCAAAGTGCTGATCCACTATGATCCGGACCTGCCCTTCAGCCGCTTGATCCCCGATCCCGACGAACGGAAATGGTTCTTCGACAATGTCTGCACGCATGATTGGAACATCGAACAGGACCGCGGCCGCAGCTGGGAAGAGGCCGAAGCACTGGCGATCGCGCAATATCCCGAGCACGCCGAAAACATCCGTAATTTCCGCCGGCACTGGCACGAGATGGTGCCTCATGCCTATGAGGACAGCGTTGCCATCATGATCGGCCTGATCGAGAGCGGCCACGACGTGACGATGCTGACCAATTTCGCCGCGGATACGCTTGCCGAGGCCCGCGAGCGCTTCGATTTCCTCAATCGGCCGCGCGGCGTGACCGTGTCCGGCGACATCCGCCAGATCAAGCCGGATCGCGCCATCTATGATCACCACGTCGCCGCATTCGGCCTCGAACCGTCAGCCACGCTGTTCATCGACGACAGCCAGAAGAACGTCGACGGCGCCAAGGCGGCCGGCTGGCAGTCGGTGCTGTTCACCGATGCACAGACGCTCAGGGCGGACCTTGAGCGTCTTGGGATCAAAGTGTGACTTGAATCGCTTCCAGAGGTTGGTTGAGCCTTCGCATTTACCGATCTGTGGCAACTCGGAAGCCGTCAGGCCCCTGCCCGTTCGATGCCCAGGCGTGCAATGCGGCGAAGCTCGTCGATCGGGGTCAGGCCGCCGCTGCGCTCATAATGCCAGAAGGTCCAGCCGTTGCAGGCGTCCAGCCCCTGCACTTGTGCGCCGATCTTGTGGATCGACCCGGCGCTGTCGCCGATTGCCAGCGTGCCGTCGGCACGCACCTTTGCCGCCCAGCGCTTCTTGGCATCGTAGAGCGTGGCGCCGGGCGCCACCAGGCCATTGTCGAGAAGCGTGACGAAGGCGACGCGCGGCTCAGCCCGCTTGCCGGTTAGTACCGTCAAATTGGCGCCTTCCAGCGGCCGGACCGCATCGATACGTTCCATGGCGGCATCGATATAGGCCTGCTCACGCTCGATGCCGACGAAGTGACGGCCAAGCCGCTTGGCCACCGCACCGGTGGTACCTGAACCGAAGAAGGGGTCGAGCACGATGTCGCCCGGCCTGGTCGATGCCGTCACGACGCGGGCAAGCAACGCTTCCGGCTTCTGCGTCGGATGCAGTTTGTCACCATTGTCGTTCTTCAGGCGCTCGCCGCCGGTGCAGATCGGAAATAGCCAGTCTGAACGCATCTGAATATCATCATTAGACGCCTTCAGCGCCTCGTAGTTGAATGTGTAACCCTTACCCTTTTGGTCGCGCGATGCCCAGATCATCGTCTCATGCGCGTTCTGGAAACGGCGGCCACGGAAATTGGGCATTGGATTGGTCTTGCGCCAGACGACGTCGTTGAGGATCCAGAAGCCCAGGTCCTGCATCTTGGCGCCGACCCTGAAAATATTGTGGTAGGAGCCGATGACCCAGATCGTGCCGTTGGGCTTCAACACGCGGCGTGCCGCCAGCAGCCAGGCGCGGGTGAAGGCGTCGTAGGCCTCAAAACTGTCGAACTGGTCCCAATGGTCGTCGACGGCATCGACCTTGGATTGGTCGGGCCGGTGCAGATCGCCATCGAGCTGCAGATTGTAGGGCGGATCGGCGAAGATCACGTCGATCGACTTTTCCGGCAGCCGTTCGAGCGCGGCGACGCAGTCGCCCTTCAGGATCGTATCCAGCCACTCGGATTGCTGGGGAGCATCGGAAAGCTCGTCGAGAAGACGCACGGCAGACATTGTGACACCCAAGGCACGCGTTACTGTTTACTGTCCGTTATGGTTACCGATCAGCGTAAATATTCAGTGAAGCAGACTGCCGAATTTGCGAAGCCCGGCCTGTTGGTGTATGCCGCGCCGCCTGAGCCGTTCGGACCAAAGGGCCCTCGGCATTCCCTTCATCCCGCTTTCCGGACCACCATGCCCCAGCCAGATCTTGTCATCTTCGATTGCGACGGCGTGCTCGTCGATTCCGAAATCATCGCCGCGCGTATCGATGCCGAGCTTTTGACCTCGGCCGGCTACGAGATATCGGCCGAGGAGATTTCCGAGGTCTATGCCGGGCTGACTTTCAAGGACATCATGATGCGGGTCGAGGAAAAGTCCCGGATCCCGTTCCAGGCCTCCCTGATCGACAAGGAGGAACAGCTCGTCGATCGCCGGCTGCGCAGCGACGTGCGTGCTATCGACGGGGCGCACGAGGCTGTCGCCGCGGTAGCAGTGGCGCGCTGCGTCTGTTCGAATTCGCGTTCGGAGCGGATCGAATTCATGCTGGAGAAGGTGCAGCTTTTGCCGTTCTTTGCCGACCGTATCTTTTCCTCGCTGGAAACACCGACCGGGAAAACCAAGCCGGCGCCGGACGTGTTTCGGTTCGCCGCGGAAAAGCTCAAGGCGAACCCCGCGAACACCTTCGTCATCGAGGATTCCGTGCATGGCGTCACCGGCGCTAAGACGGCGGGAATGCGCGTCATCGGCTTCACCGGCGCGGCGCACAGCTATCCCGGCCACGCCGATGCGCTGACCGAGGCCGGTGCGGAAACGGTCATCCGCCGCTGGGCGGAACTGAAAAGCGTGATCGCCGCGCTGTCGGAATGGTCGGCGGACGCCTGAGAGGCCGCCTCCAACCGCCGTGGCGCGAATGCACAGGCTCAGTTGGTCGCGGCGGCTTTCTTCTTCTTCGGCTTGTCTGTCGCTACTTTCGGAGCGCCCTCGTCATACCCGGCATATGCCTGGTAGTCCCGCGCCGTCGGCTCCGGAACGACGACGTTGGAATCGGTGTAGACGAACTGCGTGGCACTCGAAGGATCGGTGACCTGGACTTGATAGGAGTGAAGCTGCGAATAGAGAACTTCGGTGCCGTGCATCACCGCGATGCGGATCGGCATGGTGATGGTCCCGGGGGTGAACATCGGGCCAGGCACGACCTTGCCGGCGACGGCTATCTTCATCGACAAGGAGCCGTTGGCGCGGCTGCAGTCGCGGGTCACATCGGTGATCGAAGCCTGATAGATGATCTTGGCGGAATCGTCCGGCTGATCGACGCCTGCCGCGTCCGCTGCCGGCTGGGCGGCTTCCTCGGCGGCAACATCGGTTTTTTTCTTCGGCTTCGGACCGCTCTTGGCGTAGGTATTGAAGAAGGCGGTGCCGTCACGCAACGTCACTTTCGGGCAATAGGCCTGCAGCTGGCTGGAAAGCACCTTGGGATCGGGTGGCGGTGGCGGCGTCGTATCCTTCTTGCCGAAGCCGAGAATGCCATTGTCGCTCGATTGGCAGCCTGCGGCGGCAAGCATAAAGCCGGTGAGCGCCAGACCCGCGACAAAACGACCGTTGAATGAATGAAACGCCATGAACTGCACTTCCCTCTCGCAAAGCCGGTGACGTATATCAACCGCGCGGCAAAAATGCGACTGAGCCTGCGCAGAAATCCACCACCTCGCGGCGGGCGAAAATTCCCGGCAACAATGGAAACGTGACGATGCAATATGTGAGTACCCGCGGGGAAGCGCCCGCGCTTGGATTTTCCGACGCGGTGCTGGCCGGGCTGGCGCGCGACGGCGGGCTCTATCTGCCGAGCGCCTGGCCGCATTTTTCCGCAGCCGAGATCCGCGCCATGCGCGGTCTTGCCTATCCCGATCTTGCCATCCGCGTGCTGTCGCCGTTCCTCGGTGGCGAGATCGCGGCGCCGGTGTTCGAACGGCTGGTGCGCGAAGCCTATGCGACCTTCCGCCATGAGGCCGTCTGCCCGCTGGTGCAGACCGGGCCCAACAGCTTCGTGCTGGAGCTCTTCCACGGCCCGACGCTCGCGTTCAAGGACGTGGCGATGCAGCTTCTTGCACGGCTGATGGACCATGTGCTGGCCGAGCGTGACCAGCGCGCCACCATTGTCGGCGCCACCTCCGGCGACACCGGGGGGGCCGCCATCGATGCCTTTGCGGGGCGCAACCGCACCGACATCTTCGTGCTTTTCCCGCACGGCCGCGTCTCGCCCGTACAGCAGCGGCAGATGACGACCTCGATCGCGGCAAACGTCCATGCCTTGGCGATCGAAGGCAATTTCGACGACTGCCAGGGCCTGGTGAAGGACATGTTCAACGACCACGGTTTTCGCGACCGGGTATCGCTGTCCGGCGTCAACTCGATCAACTGGGCCCGCATCATGGCCCAGATCGTCTATTATTTCTCCTCCGCGCTGTCGCTCGGCGCGCCCGACAGGCCGGTTTCCTTCACCGTGCCGACCGGCAATTTCGGCGACATCTTCGCCGGCTATGCCGCCAAGAAGATGGGGCTGCCGATCGAACGGCTGATCATCGCCACCAACGACAACGATATTCTGGCGCGCACGCTGGCGACCGGCGAATACCGCATGAAGGGGGTCTTTTCGACCACGTCGCCCTCGATGGACATCCAGGTGTCTTCGAACTTCGAACGCTTGCTGTTCGAGGCAGCCGGCCGCGATGCCTCGACCGTGCGGCGCTACATGGACGGGCTCAAGCAGTCCGGCGCCTTCACCGTCGAGGCCGGCGAAATCGCCAGGATCCGCTCCGAATTCGACGCCGGCCGCGCCACCATGGACGAGGTCGCCGCCACCATCCGCACCACACTTGCGGCGAGCGGCTATCTGCTCGACCCGCATACGGCCGCAGCCGTGCATGTGGCCGCCGGCAAGGCTGCGGGTGAGGTGCCGATGGTGGTGCTGGGCACTGCGCACCCGGCAAAGTTTCCCGCCGCCGTCGAAGCCGCCAGCGGCGTGTCGCCTGCCCTGCCTGCATGGCTAGGCGGGTTGATGAGCGCCGAGGAAAAATACACGGTACTTCCATCCGACCTGAAAATGGTGGAAGATTATCTCGGCCGCCACACGCGGGCGGCGCGTTAGGGAGTAATTGCCATATGGGTGTTGAGGTAAGCCGTCTGTCGAACGGCCTGACAGTCGCCACCGAAACCCTTCCAAGCCTCGAATCTGTTGCCCTTGGCGCCTGGGTCAAGTCGGGCGCACGCAACGAGCGTGACGAAGAGCACGGAATGGCGCACTTGCTCGAGCACATGGCTTTCAAGGGCACCAGGCGGCGAAGCGCCTTCGAGATCGCCTCGGAGATCGAGGACGTCGGCGGCGAGATCAATGCCGCCACCAGCGTCGAGACGACCTCCTATTATGCAAGGGTTCTGAGCGACGACGTGCCGCTGGCGGTCGATATCCTTTCCGACATCCTGCAGGAATCCGAATTCGATCCGCAGGAGCTGGAGCGAGAGCAGCATGTGATTCTGCAGGAGATCGGCGCCGCGCACGATACGCCCGACGATGTCGTTTTCGATCACTTTACCGAGACCGCCTTTCGCCACCAGACTATCGGTCGCTCGATTCTCGGCACGCCGGAAACCGTCAAATCCTTCACTTCGAAGCAGTTGCACGACTTCATCGAACGGCAGTACGGCGCCGAGAACATGGTGATGGTGGCGGCCGGCGATATCAAGCACGATGATTTCGTGCGCGAGGTCGAAAAACGTCTCGGCGGCTTCCGCGGCAAGGCCGACGGCACCATTCCGCAATATGCGCAATATGTCGGCGGCGATTTTCGCGAAGACCGCGACCTGATGGACGCGCAGATCGTGCTGGGTTTCGAGGGCCGCGCCTATCACGTCCGCGATTTCTATGCCTCTCAGGTCCTGTCGATGATCCTTGGCGGCGGCATGTCGTCGCGACTTTTCCAGGAAGTCCGTGAAAAACGCGGCCTGTGCTATTCGGTCTATGCCTTCCATTGGGGTTTTTCCGACACCGGCGTCTTCGGGGTCCATGCGGCGACCGGACAAAGCGATATTGCCGAGCTGGTGCCTGTGATTATCGATGAGTTGCAAAAGGCCGGTGAAAACATCCTGCAGGAGGAGCTCGACCGGGCGCGTGCCCAATACCGCGCCGGGCTGATCATGTCGGCCGAGAGCCCGGCCAGCCGCGCCTCGCAGATCGCCAGGCAGTTACTTCTGTTCGGCAGGCCGATCGCCAAGGAAGAGCTGATGGAGCGGCTGTCGGCGTTGACTGTCGAGCGGCTGACGGATCTGTCGTCTCGGCTTTTTTCGACCAAGCCGACGCTTACAGCCGTCGGGCCGGTGGGTACGCTCGCGCCCTATGAAGCGATCCTCGATTCGCTTTCGGGCACGCAGATCACTGCCCGCAAGCTCGCCGTCTAAGCCTATTCGAGCGTCGTGTTCGCGCTCCCTTTCTTTCGCCGCGACCTGCCGGCGCTGAAGGGCGACCTTGTCACGCTGCGCGTACCGCTGACCAACGACTATCGCGAGTGGTCGGTGCTGCGCGGCGAAAGCCGCGCCTTTCTTGAGCCGTGGGAACCGCGATGGACCCCTGACGAGCTCGACCGCACGGCGTGGCGGCATCGTATCGGCCGCTACCGCGAGGACTACGCGCAGGGGACGGCGATCGCTTTCTTCATCTTCGAGAAAAGCAGCGGCAAGCTGGCCGGCGGTATCACCCTCGGCAATATCCGCCACGGGGTCGCCCAAAGCGGCCATATCGGCTACTGGATCGGCGAGCGCTTCAGCGGACGCGGCCTGATGACCGATTCCGTCAAGGTGGTGACGCGTTTCGCCTTCGAAACGCTGCGGTTGCACCGGATCGAAGCTGCCTGTATCCCCGATAACGCCCGGTCGATCCGCGTGCTTGAAAAAGCCGGATTCCGGCGCGAAGGACTGCTACGATCCTATCTGAGGATCAACGGCATCTGGCAGGACCATTACCTATACGCCCGAATCGCGGACGATCCGCCGGGCGTTGGAACAAAGGACTGATTTTTGACGAATTTTCTGCGCAACGGGTCGCTGCTTGCCTTTATGCTGGCGGCAATCGTCACGCTCTGCGCGGCATCCTCGGCGTTTGCGGTCGAACCGATCAAGATTGCCCGCGACGACGTGGCGCTCGACCTTTCGGGCGCCGTCGAAATCTACCGCAACCAGGGCGAGAATTTCCAGGTCTCGACGGCACCCGGCCCAGACGGCATCGTACGGCGCATCGAGGTCGAGGCCAATGACGCGCGCTCGACCGGCGACTGGGCGGTGTTCGCGCTCGCTAACACCACCGACCAGCAGCTCGACAGGCTGATTGTCGCACCGCATTTCCGGCTGGTGAATTCCGGCCTGTTCTGGCCGGACCTCGGCTCGACCCGTATCGCCGCGATCACGCCCAGCGAAGGCTTTGCGCTCGACCGCCAGACCAGCCCCGACGCCGACGTGTTCCGGGTGACGCTCAACCCCGGAACGGTGATTACCTTCATCGCCGAACTCGCCTCGCCCAAGCTGCCGCAGGTCTATCTGTGGGACCCTGAATCCTACAAGGACTCGGTCAATTCCTACACGCTGTTTCGTGGCATCGTCATCGGCATCGCCGGCCTGCTGGCGCTGTTCCTGACCATTCTTTTCGTCGTCAAGGGGACCTCGATGTTCCCGGCAACGGCGGCCCTGGCCTGGGCGGTGCTTGCCTATATCTGCGTCGATTTCGGCTTTCTCAACAAGATTATAGAAATCTCGCCGGGCAATGAGCAGATGTGGCGCGCCGGAACGGAGGTGGCGCTTGCGGCGACCTTCGTGGTGTTCCTGTTTGCCTATCTCAACCTCAACCGGTGGCACGGCCATTTCAGCTACGGCGCACTGGTCTGGATTCTCGGGCTGGTGCTGATCGCCGGCGTCGCCATCATCGATCCGGCGGTTGCCGCCGGCATTGCCAGGCTGTCCTTCGCCGCCACCGCGCTGACCGGGCTCGGCCTGATCATCTTCCTCGGCATCCGCGGTTACGACCGCGCCATCATGCTGGTGCCCAGTTGGGTGATGGTTCTGCTATGGCTATGCGGATCGTGGATGGCGATCACAGGCATGCTCGACAACGATATCGCCCAGCCGGCGCTGGGCGGTGGGCTGATCCTCATCATCCTGCTAATCGGCTTCACCGTGATGCAGCACGCTTTTGCCGGCGGCGCCCTGCATCAGGGCCTGTTCTCCGATCTCGAGCGCCAGGCGCTGGCGGTTGCCGGATCGGGCGATACTGTGTGGGACTGGGACGTGCTGCGCGACCGCGTCGTCACTCGTCCCGACGTAAGCATCCAGCTCGGCCTTGCGCCCAACAGCCTCGGCGGCCCAGCCCGCAACTGGCTGCCGGTGCTGCATGCCGACGACCGCGACACGTTTCGTACGACGCTCGACGTCGTGCTCGAGCACCGGCGCGGCCGGGTGTCGCAAAACTTCCGCCTGCGCGGCGCCGACGGGCATTATCACTGGTTTGCGCTGCGCGCCCGGCCGGTGATCGGCTCGGACGGCGAGGTCATCCGCTGCGTCGGCACCATGGTCGACGTGACGGAGCAGAAGAAGTCCGAGGAACGGCTGCTGCATGACGCCGTACATGACAATCTGACCGGCCTGCCTAACCGCGAGCTGTTCATGAACCGGCTGGAGGCGATCATTTCGATCGCCCGCACCGAAGAGAAGGTGCGCCCGACCGTCTTCGTCATCGACATCGACCGCTTCAAGCAGGTCAATGACGGGCTCGGCATCTCGGCCGGCGACACCATCCTTTTGACCATCGCGCGGCGGCTGCACCGGCTGCTCAAGCCGAAGGATTCGCTGTCGCGCTTTGCCGGCGACCAGTTCGCGCTGATGCTTTTGTCGGAGCAGGATCCGGCTCGCATCGCGGCCATTGCCGATGCCATCAAGCACGCCATCAACAACCCGATCACCTTCGCCAAGCGCGAGATCGTGCTGACCGCCTCGATCGGGCTGATCACCTGGACCTCAACCCAGACTTCGGCCGAGGACATGGTCAAGGATGCTGAGCTCGCCATGCATCAAGCCAAGCGCTTCGGCGGCGACAGGATCGAGCCTTTCCGGCCTGCCTTCCGCACGGTCGGCACCGACCGGCTGCAGTTCGAGTCCGACCTGCGGCGCGCCATCGAGCGACGCGAATTCACGCTTGCCTATCAGCCGATCGTACGGCTGGAGGACGGCAGCGTTGCCGGCTTTGAAGCCTTGCTGCGCTGGGACCATCCGCGACGCGGCATGATCCCGCCGGCGGATTTCATCCCGGTCGCCGAAAACTGCGGCCTGATCGTGCAGCTTGGGCTATTCGCCATGCAGCAGGCTGCCGAAGACCTGGCGGGATGGCAAAAGCAGATCGGCGATGCGCCGCTGTCGGTCTCGGTCAATCTGTCCAGCCGTCAGCTCATCCGCCGCGACCTGGTCAGCGACGTCCGCTCGGTGATCGCGCGGGCCAATCTGAAACCGCGCTGCTTCCGGCTCGAACTCACGGAATCGCTGGTGATGGACAATCCCGAGCAGACCGCTCATGTGCTGACCAAGCTAAAGCAGCTTGGCATCGGCCTGTCGCTGGACGATTTCGGCACCGGCTATTCATCGCTGGCCTATCTGACGCGCTTTCCGTTCGACACCATCAAGATCGACAAGAGCTTCGTCGACGACGCGACGCCGAAACGCGCGGTGCTGCTCAAATCCATGGTCAACATGGCGCATGAACTCGGCCTGTCGGTTGTCGCCGAAGGCATTTCGGACGAGAGCGATGCGCTGGAGTTGCGGCAGATGGGCTGCGAATACGTGCAGAGCTTCATGTTCGGCGCGCCGATGCCGGGCGACCAGGTGCTGAAGACGCTGAAGGAACAGTACCCGCTCACTCAAGCGTGACAAGTTTCGGGACGTGATGAGGCTCAGGCGTGACCGGCAGCCAGGCTGAGATGCGCGAGATCGATGCCGATCGAGGCAAGGATCCGGTCGTATTTGCGGTCGATGTCGGCGTCGAACAGAAGCTCGGCACTTGCCGGGCAAGTCAGCCAGCCATTCTCGACGATCTCGTTTTCAAGCTGGCCCGCACCCCAGCCGGCATAACCGAGCGCCATCAGCGCCCGCCGGGGTCCGCGGCCGGAGGAGATGGCGCGCAATATGTCGACGGTCGCGGTCAGGCAGACGTCGTCGGACACGGCGAGCGAGGATTCCACCCGGTAGTCGCCCGAATGCAGGACGAAGCCGCGGCTGCGATCCACCGGTCCGCCATTGCGCACGACGAAGTCGCGCGCCGGCGGTGGCAGGCGGATCGCCTCCATCTCATTCATGATGCCAAGTTGTACGAGCAGGTCCGGAAACAGCATCTGCTGCGTCTGGTTGATGATCAGCCCCATCGCGCCTTCGTCGCTGTGCGCGCAAATGTAGATGACAGAGCGCGTGAAGCGGTCGTCCTTCATGCCGGGCATGGCAATCAGGAACTGGTCGTCGAGAAAGCCGGGTCCTGCGGCCGTCCTTTTATGGCGCAACAAATCCATGGCCACAGCGTAACGCGTTTCCGAAGCGTCGAAAAGATGGGCGGCGCCCGATTTGATCAGGCTCGTAAATCGAAGGTCACGCAAATATGATGCCGGCCGCGTCATGAAATCATTGTGCGGCCATCAACGGACGATCAAATCACCGTCATGCAAAGCTTGAAAATCCTGCTGCTTAGTGTGGCCATTGGATCGGCGACCGGCCTCCCAGCCTCAGCCTCCTCGTCGGCCTGGTACAACAGCGAAGGCGGCAGGGTGCGACTGGTAACGAGCGGCAAAGCCGACGAGGCCGGACGTCTCCAGGGCGTCCTCGACATTGCGCTGAAGCCCGGCTGGAAAACCTATTGGCGCGATCCGGGCGATGCAGGCGTGCCGCCACAGATCGACGTCTCGGCCAGCACCAACATTGCCGACGCGACGCTTTCGTTTCCGCCGCCGCAGCGCCATGACGACGGCTATGGCAAATGGGCCGGCTACGACCACCCGGTTTCGTTGCCGGTGACGTTCACGCTTGCCGCGCCCGGCCAGCCGGCCGTCATCGATGCGGATATCTTCCTCGGCATTTGCGAAACCATCTGCATCCCGGTGCAGACGAGGCTGACCGTCGATCCCGGCGCCGATCCGGACAACGCCGAGGACGCGGCACTGGTCAAGGCAGGCCTTGCCACCCTGCCCGCCACGGCAACGCCCGATTTCGGCATAA
Organism: Mesorhizobium sp. M0991; assembly: GCF_040318915.1. Classification (NCBI taxonomy): domain Bacteria; kingdom Pseudomonadati; phylum Pseudomonadota; class Alphaproteobacteria; order Hyphomicrobiales; family Phyllobacteriaceae; genus Mesorhizobium; species Mesorhizobium sp. M0991. Next base: position 27,124 of record NZ_JAMYNE010000014.1, on the reverse strand, counting down.
ACGTACTGCCGGGCGACCACGAAACGCTGATTGTCGAAGCGAGCTTTCCGGGCAGTCCCGAGGCCGCCGACTTCTTCGTTGCCGGCGAACGCGACTACATGTTCGGTGCCCCCGCGCGCAGCGAAAAGGATGGCAAGCTGATCTTTACTGTGCCGATCCTCGACAGGCCGTCGACAACGCCAACCGACGGCGGCCTGCACTACACACTGACAAGTGCCGCTGGCGCGGTCGAAGGCCTGCTGCCTTTTCCGTGATGCCAACGTCTGGACGGTTGCCGGGCGCGCCTTAGTTCGCTATCGCAAGGACACTCCCTTTCCATTCTCAAGCGAGGACCATCATGACGATCTCCGTTGGCGACAAACTGCCCGATGCGACCTTCAAGACAATGACCGCCGACGGTGCAAAGCCGATCACGACGGGCGAGATATTCTCAGGAAAGACGGTCGTGCTGTTTGGGGTTCCAGGCGCTTTCACGCCAACCTGCAGCAACAATCATCTGCCCGGCTACCTGGACAATTACGACGCCATCCTGGCGCGCGGCGTCGACACTATCGCCGTCGTCTCGGTCAACGATGTTCACGTCATGGGGGCTTGGGCCCGCTTCAGCGGCGGTGAAGGCAAAATCCTTTATCTTGCCGATGGCAATGGCGATTTCGCCAAATCGGTCGGCCTCGACGCCGACCTCTCCAGCGGCGGCATGGGGCTGCGCTCGAAGCGTTTTTCGATGATCGTCGACGACGGCAAGGTCACCGCGCTCAATGTCGAGACAAAGCCCGGCGTCGACGAATCCGGTGCGGCTCACATTCTCGGACAGCTTTCCGTCTTGGCGACAGCATAGGCCAGGGACGGCGGCGGGCGCCTTCGAGCGCTCAGCGTCCAAAGGACGCTGACTTTTTGCATTGGCGCATGATCCCTCCGAAAGCCGACCCGGTTTTCGGGGCCATGCGTCGGCGCTTCGGAACTGCTTGCTTTTGGGGACCTCGATTATGTCTGACATCGTCTGGCGCAGCGTCGCGATCGGCATCGGCGCAACCGCGCTTATGGATGTCTGGGCGATTTTCCTGAACAAGGCGTTTGCTCAACCGCGGCCGAACTGGGGGCTGGTCGGCCGCTGGGTCTGGCATCTCAGGGAAGGCAAGGTCTTCCATGACGACATTGGCGAGGCCTCGCCCTACGCGCATGAATCAGTACTTGGCTGGGCCTTTCATTATGCTGTCGGCATCGTCTACGGCATCATACTGGTCGTGCTGGCCGGAACGGCCTGGCTCACCGCGCCGACCTTCCTGCCGGCCTTTATCCTCAGCATGGTCACCGTCGGCGCCGGGTGGTTTCTGCTGGCGCCCGGCATGGGCGCCGGCTGGGCCGCTTCGAAGCGGCCCAATCCGATGCAGGTCCGCGCCCTGAATCTTGTGTCGCATACGGTGTTTGCAATCGGACTGTTCGGCACCGCCCTTCTAATCCGCTGACACGCCAGTTCAACCGGATCAATAACTCTGGGTCGAGCGCCGAACCTTCTTGGCCGCCGATTGCTTGGACTGGGTGCCTTCCTTCGGCGTTACGGACGCGAGCGCGGGTTTCGCCGACTTCGTCTTGAATGGCGCCATGCCGAGCCGCGCCAATTCGTCGGCACGCTCGTTCTCGGGATGGCCGGCATGGCCCTTGACCCAATGCCAGGTGACCTGATGGCGGTTACGCGCTGCGTCGAGCTGCTGCCACAGCTCGGCATTCTTCACCGGCTGCCTGGCGGCCGTCTTCCAGCCGTTGCGCTTCCAGCCGTCGATCCAGCTGAAAATACCGTCCTTGACATAGTTGCTGTCGGTATAAAGGTCGACGACGCAAGGTTCCTTGAGCGCATTGAGAGCCGAGATGGCGGCCAACAGCTCCATGCGGTTGTTGGTGGTCAGAGCCTCGCCACCGTGGAGTTCCTTGATGGCGCCGTTGAAGCGCAGGATTGCGCCCCAGCCGCCAGGCCCGGGATTGCCCGAACAGGCACCATCGGTGAAGATTTCAACGCGCTTGGTCATGTCAGTCCATATTCGGAAGGAGAGTTGATCGCCCGGTGGAAGCGCATCCGGCGAATATACTCGGTCGGGTCGCGTTTCATCACCAGCCCGCCGTCCGGAACCGTCAGCCAGTCGTAGAGCCGGGTCAGCATGAAGCGCAGCGCCGAGCCGCGCGCCAGCATCGGCAGCGCAGCTTTCTCGTCACCGCTCAACGGCCGCACGCCTTGGTAGCCGGCAAGCAGCGCCGTGCCCTTGGTCAGATTGAAGGAAAAATCCTTCTCGAAGCACCAGGCGTTCAGGCACGTGGCAACGTCATAAGCGTAGAGGTCGTTGCAGGCGAAATAGAAGTCGATCAGCCCGGACAGTTTCTCGCCGAGGAAGAACACATTGTCCGGGAAAAGATCGGCATGGATGATGCCCTGCGGCAGACCGTTCGGCCAGTTTCGCTCGAAATCGGCGAAATCGGCATCGACCTCGGCCGCCAGTCCCGGCTCGACCTCGTCGGCGCGGGCGCGGGCGGCATTCCACAGCTTGCGCCAGCCATCGATGGCAAGGGCGTTGGGGCGGGTCATCGGAAAATCCGCGCCGGCGAGATGCAGTGCCGCCAGCGCCTTGCCGACCTCGCCGCAATGCGCAGCCGTCGGCCGCCGCAGCGACAGGCCTTCGAGAAAGGTGATAATGACCGCCGGCCGGCCGGCAAGTGTTCCGATCACACCGCCATCATGTGCGGTGACCGGGAGCGGGCACGAAATGCCCTTTCTGGCGAGGTGGGCCATGAGGCCGAGAAAGAACGGCAGGTCAGCCTTGTCGACGCGCTTCTCGTAAAGCGTCAGGATGTAGGAGCCGCTGCTGGTGTGCAGTAAAAAATTCGAGTTTTCGGTGCCTTCGGCGATGCCCTTGTAGGACAAGAGATCGCCGACCGGATAGTTGCTGAGGAACGCGCCGAGCTCGCCCTCATTGACGTCGGTGTAGACCGCCATCGTGGCTACGCAGCCCCGTTGACGAAGGCCATGTCGGCAGCCGTCAGTTCGACATCGCGCAACACCCGCATCACCGGAAAATCCTCCGTCTCCGTCGCCGTCACGGCCAGCTCGATGGTCACGTCGAAGCGCTGCCTGAACGCATCGACGATCTCGTCGACGATGATCTCCGGCGCCGAAGCGCCCGCCGACAGGCCGAGCGTCGAGATGCCGACAATGTCATTCCACGGAATTTCGGAGGCGCGCTGCACGAGAAGCGACATCGAGGCGCCGGCGCGCTCGGCCACTTCGACCAGGCGCCGCGAGTTGGAGGAGTTAGGTGCGCCGACAACCAGGAAGAGATCGGCGCCGGCCGCTGTCTCCTTGACCGCTTCCTGGCGATTGGTGGTGGCATAACAGATCGATTCCGCCGCCGGCGCGTGCAGCTCGGGAAAACGTTGCTGCAGCGCGCGGATGATACCGGCGGTGTCCTCGACTGACAGCGTCGTCTGGGTCACGAAGCCGAGCGCTTGCGGGTCTGCAGGCACGAAGCTTGCGGCGTCGGCTTCGGTCTCGATCAGAGTGACCGCGCCGTCCGGCAACTGGCCCATTGTGCCGATCACCTCCGGATGCCCGGCATGGCCGATCAAAAGCACGTGGCGGCCCAGCCGCTGATGGCGCATTGCCTGCTTGTGGACTTTCGAGACCAGCGGGCAAGTCGCGTCGAGATAGAATAGGTTGCGGGACCGGGCGTCGGCCGGCACCGATTTCGGCACGCCATGCGCCGAAAAGACGACCGGGCTCTGGCGATGCTCGGGCGGGATCTCGGAGAGCTCCTCGATGAACACCGCGCCGAGGCTTTGCAGCCCTTCGACGACGTAGCGGTTGTGCACGATCTCGTGGCGGACATAAACCGGCGCGCCGTATTTCTTCAGCGCCAGCACGACGATCTGGATCGCACGGTCAACGCCCGCACAGAAACCGCGCGGCTGGCAGAGCCGGATGGTCAGCGGTGGCTTTGTGTGAAGCATGATTGCATCTTACGCTGATTGTAGGCCGGTTGATCGGACTATGACTTCTGAGCTCAAGGCGCGAAATGAGGTGTGCGGCCCTGCCCTGTCAAGGGTAGTGGCGGCGATCATTGGTCTTTCGCCGGGCGGCGGAGCCAGGAGATCAGGACGCCGGCAAGGGCGGCGGCAAGGCCGTACCAGGTTATCGCATATTGCAGATGGCTGTTCGGCAGGTCGATGACGGTGACACCGCCAACCGGCAGCCCGCCGGGGTTGGCCGTGGCGTTCGCATCGATGAAGATCGGCACCAGCGCCGCTCCTGCTGGCAAGCCGGCGCTCGAGGCCATCGCGTCACGATCTTTCCAGTAGAAGATGTTCTTCTGCGGATCATTGTCGGGAAGCATCATCGAGGGCTTGGCCGGCAGTGGGTTGCGGGCGAGCCCCGTCACCGTCACTTCGCCCGTTACCTGCCCCTGCGGCCGCTTGGCTGGGTCCTTGAAATCGTAAGGCACGAAGCCGCGGTTGATCAGTACGAAACGGCCATCGTCGAGCTGCAGCAGCGTGAAGACATCGAAACCGGACTGGCCTTCCCAGGTGGCGAGGAAATGCCGCTCGCCTTGATGCAGGAAAGTGCCGGTCACCGTTGCCGGCGTGTAGTCCACGTCGCTAGTGGCAGCAAACCGCTTTTCGACCTCGGCCAATGGCACAGGCGCCGAATGCGTCCGCTGGTCTATCGTCTGGAGAAGGCCCTCTTTCCAGTGCAGGCGCTGAACCTGCCAGGTGCCGAGCGCCAGCAGTATCAAAAACACGACGATACCCAGGCCGAGCGCCAATGCGCGCTTCGGCCGCGACCGGCCGGCCACCAAACCTGATGCCTCGCTCATTCGCCGCGGTCCAGCCGGCCCTCGGCCGCCTTGTTGCGGTATTGCAGCGTCAGCAGGACGCCCTTGATCAACCGGAGCGCCGCCAGGCAAAGCACCAGCGTCAGCGGAATCCACAGCAGCAGATGCAGCCAGAGCGGCGGATTGAGCGTCACCTCCATCCACAGCGCCAGACCGACGACGATGAAGCCGATGATCAGGATAACGAACACCGCCGGCCCGTCGCCGGCATCGGCGAAGGAATAATCGAGGCCGCAATTGGTGCAGCGATTGCCGACCGTGAGGAACCCAGAGAACAGTCTGCCCTCGCCGCAGCGGGGGCAGCGGCCATGCAGGCCGGCCGAGATCGGATCGATTGGTGGCCAGATCGCCTTGTCGTCGCTCATGAGGTCATCCTAGGAGCATTTGCCACAAAAGATAAGGCGGCCACGTCGCCGCAGCCGCCTTGTCGATTTCCTCAGCTCGATCTCAGTGTGGTTCGATCATCGCGCCGTTCGATGCCCAGACGTAGATCGAGGCAAACAGGAACAGCCACACCACGTCGACGAAGTGCCAGTACCAGGCGGCGGCCTCGAAGCCGAAATGCTGCTTGGGCGTGAAGTCGCCCTTCATGGCGCGGATCAGGCAGACCAGCAGGAAGATCGTGCCGATGATGACGTGGAAACCATGGAAGCCGGTCGCCATGAAGAAGGTGGCGCCGTAGATTGAATCCCTGAAGCCGAACGGCGCGTGCATGTACTCGTAGGCCTGCACCATGGTGAACAGCATGCCGAGGCCGACGGTCAGCACCAAGCCATTGATCAGACCTTTGCGGTCGCCGTGGATGAGCGAGTGGTGCGCCCAGGTCACCGTGGTGCCCGACAGAAGCAGGATGACGGTGTTGTAAAGCGGCAGATGGAAGGGGTCGAGAACTTCGAGGCCCTTGGGTGGCCAGACGCCGCCGGTGAAGGCGGTACGGGCGTATTGATGGACCTCGCCCGGAAACAGGCTGGCGTCGAAGAAGGCCCAGAACCAGGCGACGAAGAACATCACCTCGGAGGCGATGAACATGATCATGCCGTAGCGCAGATGCAGCGACACGACACGGGTGTGGTGTCCCTCATGCGCTTCCTTGATCGTATCCGACCACCAGGCGAACATCGTGTAGATGACGATCAGCAGGCCGATGAAGAACAGCCATGGGTTGGCGATGTTGAAACCGAAGATCGGGAAATCGCCGCCCTTGAGATATTGCATGTAACAGACACCGCCGAGCGCGGTCACCAGCGCCCCGACGGAGCCCAGGAAAGGCCACGGGCTCGGGTCGACGAGGTGGTAGTCATGTTGTGGTTTTGCGTGTGCGTCTGCCATATCAACCCCCGAGGCTTGCTTCGGTATCTGAAATCTTGTTGCGGCGGCCGTCGGCCGGCACCGATGATGCGACCGGCTTGGTCTTGTCGACCGGGAACATCGTGTAGGACAGGGTAATCGTCTTCAAATCCTTCAGTTCCGGCGCGTTGACGATGTCGGGATCGACATAGAACACGACCGGCATGTCCAGTGTCTCGCCCGGCTTCAGCGTCGTGTCGGTGAAGCAGAAACACTCGACCTTGTTGAAGTAAGGTCCGGCCAGTTCCGGCTGCACGTTGAAGGTGGCACGTCCGGTGATGGGCCGGCTGAATTTGTTGGTCGCGCTGAAATGCGCCTCGGCGGTCTCGCCGATCTTGATGGTGATCGAGCGGGCGACCGGCTGGAATTGCCAGGGAACGCCGACGGTGTTGGCATCGAAGCGGATGGTGATGTCGCGGTCGAGCACCCGATCGGCATATTGCTGGGTCGCCCGTTTGACGGTGCCGCCGTAGCCTGTCGCCTGGCAGAACATCGCATAAAGCGGCACCGCGGCGTAGGCCATGCCGATCATGCCACCGAAGAACGCGATGCAGACGCCGGCGACGACGCGGTTCGTATTTTTCTTCGTAGGATCGGTGACTGTTTGCCTGGTCATCGTCAGCTCACATCGAGCCGGGGAAACTGTGACCAAATTTCACGATGGTCGCGACGTAGAATATGACGACCAGCGCCGCCAGCGCGAAACCGATTGCGGCCGAGCGATTGCGGCGGGCCTTCTGCTGACGTTCGGTCAGCGTGACCAGTTCAAGCTTTTTTTCGGCCATGCTCACGCCCCACCGATGGTCAGCGCGCGCGCGACGACGCAATCGCCAAGGTAGGCGGCAAAGATGGCGAAGAGATAGAGCAGCGAATAGCCAAACAAGGCCTTGGCCGGCTTCATCGCCCGGTCGTCATCGGCCATTTGCAGCACCTTCCACGCATACCAGACGAAGCCGCCGCCGAGCAGCAATGCAACGACGCCATAGGCCGGCGTGGTGAAGCCGAGAACCCAGGGCAGCACGCCAACCGGCGCGAGGACCAGCGCATAGCCAAAGATCTGGCGCCTGGTCGAGGCCTGGCCGGCGACATTCGGCATCATCGGAATGCCTGCCTTCGCATAGTCCTCCGACTTGAAGAGCGCGAGCGCCCAGAAATGCGGCGGCGTCCACAGGAAAATGATCAGGAACAGCACCAAGCTTTCGAGGCTGACCGATCCGGTTACCGCCACCCAGCCGATGACCGGCGGAACGGCACCGGCAGCACCGCCGATGACGATGTTCTGCGGCGTCCAGCGCTTCAGCCACATCGTATAGATGACGGCATAGAAAAAGATGGTGAAGGCCAGCAGCGATGCGGCCAACCAGTTGACCAGCACGCCGAGCGTCATCACCGATAAAACCGACAGCACCAACCCGAAACTCAATGCCTCGCCTGGCCGGATGCGGCCGGCCGGCACGGGACGGCCGGCGGTGCGCGTCATCACCGCATCGATGTCTGCGTCGTACCACATGTTGAGCGCACCGGACGCGCCAGCACCAATGGCAATAGCCAGGATCGCGATCACCGCCAGCAGCGGATTGATGGTCACCGGGGCGGCGACCATGCCGACAAACGCGGTGAACACCACCAGCGACATGACGCGCGGCTTCAGCAGGGCGAAGAAATCGCCCGCCGTCGCTTCCGACATGCGGAAGCCCGGCTCGTCAATCAGTCTGTCTTCGGCAAGGGCCATGCGTACTTAAAGTCCATCATTCCGTTGGCCAAAACCGCCTGTCGGCCGGCGGTTCCGTATTAAGGAGGCAACCGCCTACTTGATCTTCGGCAACTGTTCCCACTGGTGGAACGGCGGCGGCGAAGGCAGCTGCCATTCCAGCGTGGTCGCACCCTCGCCCCAAGGATTGGCGCCGGCGACCCGCTTCTTCTGGAACGCCTCGAAGACGCCGAACAGGAAGATGACGACGCCGACAGCCGAGATGTACGAGCCGTAGGACGACACCATATTCCAGCCGGCGAAGGCATCGGGATAGTCGATATAGCGACGCGGCATACCGGAAAGGCCGAGGAAGTGCTGCGGGAAAAAGACCAGGTTGACGCCGACGAAAGTGACCCAGAAGTGGGTGTTCGCGATCACGGGTGAGTACATGTAGCCGGTCATTTTCGGGAACCAGTAGTACCAGCCGGCGAAGATCGCGAAGACCGCGCCCAGCGACAGCACGTAGTGGAAGTGCGCGACCACGAAGTAGGTGTCGTGCAGCGGGCGGTCGAGGCCGGCATTGGCCAGCTGCACGCCGGTGACGCCGCCAACAGTGAACAGGAAGATGAAGCCGATCGCCCACAGCATCGGGGTCTTGAGCGAAATCGACCCGCCCCACATAGTGGCGATCCACGAGAAGATCTTCACGCCCGTCGGCACCGCGATGACCATGGTGGCAAAGACGAAATAGCGCTGGGTGTCGAGCGACAGGCCCGTCGTGTACATGTGGTGGGCCCAGACGATGAAGCCCACCGCGCCGATGGCAACCATCGCATAGGCCATGCCGAGATAGCCGAACACCGGCTTCCTCGAAAAGGTCGAGATGATGTGGCTAATGATCCCGAAACCCGGCAGGATCAGAATGTAGACCTCCGGATGGCCGAAGAACCAGAACAGGTGCTGGAACAGGATCGGATCGCCGCCGCCGTCCGGGGCGAAGAACGTGGTGCCGAAATTGCGGTCGGTCAAAAGCATGGTGATGCCGCCGGCCAACACCGGAAGCGACAGAAGCAGCAGGAAGGCGGTGATCAACACCGACCAAGCGAACAGCGGCATCTTGTGCATGGTCATGCCGGGCGCGCGCATGTTGAAGATGGTGGTGATGAAGTTGATGGCGCCAAGAATCGAGGAGGCGCCGGCGATGTGGATTGAAAGGATCGCCAGGTCCATGGCCGGTCCGGGCTGGCCCGATGTCGACAGCGGCGGATAAAGCGTCCAGCCGCCGCCGACGCCGTAGGCGCCGGGCGCGCTCGGGACGAAGGCCGAGAAAATCAGCAGGATGAAAGCCGGCGGCAGCAGCCAGAACGACACGTTGTTCATGCGCGGGAACGCCATATCCGGCGCGCCGATCATGATCGGCACCATCCAGTTGGCAAAGCCGCCGATCAGCGCCGGCATTACCATGAAGAAGATCATGATCAGCGCATGCGCGGTGGTGAAAGCATTGTACATGCTCTTGCCGCCGTCGATGGCGGCGTCACCGTTCATGCCGTAGACCATCTGCGCCAAGCCAGTGAATATCTGGATGCCCGGCTCCTGCAATTCCATGCGCATGACGACCGACAAGGCGCCACCGATGCAGCCCGCCATGATCGCGAAGATCAGATAAAGCGTACCGATGTCCTTGTGGTTGGTCGAATACACCCACCGGACCCAGCCATGATACGGCTTGTGGTCGTGGTCGTCGTGAGCTGCAGCGTCTGCCATGGTCGGCTCCGTTCCCTGAATCTTTTCTGGTCGCGGCATCAGTTGCCGGCGGCCGCTACCTTGTTCGTGCCATCGACCTCGGCCATCAGCGCCTTGTTGGCGCCGGGAAGGTCGGTCTTGGCTGCCGCCAGCCAGGTCTTGTATCGCGCATCGGAGACGACGCGAATGGCGATCGGCATGAAGGCGTGGTCCTTGCCGCAGAGTTCCGAGCACTGGCCGTAATAGAGGCCTTCCTTGTCGGCCTTGAACCACACCTCGTTGATGCGGCCCGGCACCGCGTCGGTCTTGATGCCGAAGGAAGGCATGGCAAAGGCGTGAATGACGTCGGTCGCCGTCACCAGTACGCGGGTCATGGTGTTGACCGGCACCACCATCTCATTGTCGACGGCGAGCAGGCGCGGATAAGCGGCGCGATCTTCCTTGCCGGCAGCAGCCCTGTCGGCATCCTGAAGGATCGCGGAATTGAAGGAAAGCGTGTTGTCGACCTGATATTCGTAATCCCAGTTCCACTGATTGCCCGTCGCCTTGACGGTCAGCTTGGCTTCTTCCGGCGGCGTGTATTGCGCGGTCAGCAGCTGGAACGAGGGAATGGCGAGACAGAGCAGGATGACGACGGGACCGACAGTCCAGATGACCTCGATCAGCGTGTTGTGGCTGGTGCGCGACGGGGTCGGGTTGACGCTCGCCCGGAACCGCAAAATGCAGTAGGCGATCAGGAAAAGCACCAAGGCGGTGATCACAATGATGAACGCGAACGAGTAGTTCCCGAACCACTCGATCTGCCTCATAATGTCGGTCGCCGGAGGCTGAAAACTGGTTTCCCAAGGTTGGGGCTGGGCTGCATGAGCGGATGCAGCGGCAAACAACGTGGCGGCGGCACTAGCTACGATTTTGGCGGTTGCCAGGAATTTTCTCATCGCCCTCGTCATCTCCCAGTTCCTCGCGATCGGACCGCAAGAATGTCGAACAATGCCGGGACGGGAATCCCGGACAATTCAAGGCTGGTTCAAACCATACTCTATTTGCCTCCGCAAGAAAGGAGCGCCGGAACCCGTGCGGCATTTTTGCGCGCAAGCGTGGCGCTGGCATCCTGCGGTGACGGCTCGCCGCGAATCACCGAAGCGGCGTCCGGGTAGAATGAGCCGCGCGGCGCGCGGAACAGTCGCAATTAGGGCGAAATTCGCACTGAAAAGCGCATTGTCGCCTATGTCGGGGCAGATCGCCGGGGTCTCGTCCTTTACTTGGGTTTAGTGCGGCTTAAAGTGCCGTGATTCGCAATGGAGCCGTCATGAACCCTTGGCTTTCGAGAACCTTGGCGAAGGTCATCCTTGTTGCCGCCGCAATAGCCTTGTCCGGCGGCGGCCTGGCCAATGCCGCGCAGCCAAGCGGCACGGTGAAGTCGACGCATGGGGCGTGGTCGATCATCTGCGATACGCCGGCCGGTGCTACGTCCGAACAATGCGTGATGATGCAGAACGTCGTCGCCGAGGACCGCCCGGAAATGGGTCTTTCCGTCGTCGTGCTGCGCACAGCCGACAACAAGGCCGAAATCCTTCGTGTGCTGGCGCCGCTCGGTGTGCTGTTGCCCAACGGCCTCGGCCTCAATGTCGACGGCAAGGATATCGGCCGCGCCTACTTCGTGCGCTGCTTCCAGGACGGCTGCTATGCCGAGGTCATCCTGGAAAAGCCGCTGCTCGACACGCTGAAGACCGGTACGTCCGCCACCTTCATCGTCTTCCAGACACCGGAAGAGGGCATCGGCATTCCCGTCGACCTCAAGGGTTTCGCCGACGGCTTCGCCGCCCTGCCCTGAACGCGGTGTTGTAGCACGATCCAGTGATGTTGACCGGCCGCGGTCACGGCAAAATCTCATTTCAGATTGTCTGTGGGGGCCTTCGCGCCTACATCGTGGGAAACAATCCTCCTGCGAATGGATCTGCCATGAACAGCCTGATCGGCCAATTCGACATTTCCGACGATCGCATCAAGCAGATCGTTGCCGAGACTATTAACGGCGCCGACGACGGTGAACTGTTTCTCGAATACAGCGAGAGCGAATCGCTGATGTTCGACAATGGCAAGCTGAAGACCGCGAATTTCAACACCGACCAGGGTTTCGGCCTGCGTGCCGTCGCCGGCGAAGCCAGCGGCTACGCCCATTCCAGCGATCTCTCCGAAGCCTCGCTGCTGCGCGCAGCCGACGCCGTTTCGACGGTGAAAAGCGGCTATTCCGGCACGCTTGCAGCAGCGCCTGCCCGCACCAACCGCCATCTCTACGGCGACGGAAACCCTATCCCCTCGCCTTCCTTCGAGACCAAGGCCAAGCTGCTCCAGGAAATCGATGCATGGCTGCGGTCCGAGGATCCGCGCGTCAGGCAGGTGACGGCGTCGCTCGCCGCCTCCTGGCAGCATATCGAGATCGTGCGCGCCGACGGCCAGATGGTGCGCGACATCCGTCCGCTGGTCAGGATCAACGTGTCGGTGGTGGTCGGCGACGGCGACCGCCAGGAGAGCGGCTCCTACGGCATGGGAGGCCGCAAGGATTTTGGCGAATTCCTGGTCGAGGACAGCTGGCGGCACGCTGCCAAGGAGGCATTGCGGCAAGCGCTGGTCAATCTCGAAGCGGTTCCAGCGCCTGCCGGCACTTTCGACATCGTGCTGTCGAGCGGCTGGCCGGGCGTCATGTTGCACGAGGCGGTCGGCCACGGCCTGGAAGGCGATTTCAACCGCAAGAAGACGTCGGCCTTTGCCGGCCTGCTTGGCCAGCAGGTGGCGGCGAAAGGCGTCACCGTCGTTGATGACGGCAGCATGCCCGAGCGGCGAGGTTCGCTGACTGTCGACGATGAGGGCACGCCTTCGGCCCATAACGTTCTGATCAACGATGGCAAGCTGGTCGGCTACATGCAGGACCGCCAGAACGCCCGGCTAATGGGCATGAAAGCCACCGGCAACGGGCGACGCCAAGGTTACGCGCACGAGCCTATGCCGCGCATGACCAACACCTACATGACAGCAGGCGACATGGAGCCGGACGAGATCATCGCCTCCGTCAAGAACGGCATCTATGCCGTGTCGTTCGGTGGCGGCCAGGTCGACATCACTTCGGGCAAGTTCGTGTTCGGCTGCACCGAAGCCTACATGATCGAGAACGGCAAAGTGACGCAACCGATCAAGGGCGCCATGCTGATCGGCAACGGGCCGGATGCCATGCATCGCGTTTCGATGATCGGCAACGACATGAAGCTCGACACCGGCATCGGCATGTGCGGCAAGGCCGGACAGGGTGTGCCGGTCGGTGTCGGCCAGCCGCATCTCAGGATGAACCAGATGACGGTCGGCGGCACCAGGGTTTGATGGCGGCTGTCACCTGGTTTATGTCTTGCGTTCGCTAAAAGGATGCGCCGCGATGCCTACCATGAAAGGGCTCACGACCACAGTCTCGGCAGACGGAAGCATCGTGCTGCCCAGCGCGATCCGAGAGCAGAAGCAATGGGCCACCGGCACATGTCTGCTGGTCGAAGATACTCCGGAGGGCGTGCTGCTGAAACCAGCGCGGGTCTTCGCCGAGACACGGCCCGAGGACGTGTTTGGATCCCTGCCCCACAAAGGCAGGCCGAAGACGTTGGAAGAGATGGAGGCGGGTGTGCTCGCCGCAGCTCGAACTGCCCTAAAACCATGAAGCCGGTGTTTTCGGCAGGCGATGGTCGGGATCGATGATTTCGAGACCCGGAGCATCGTTTTCGTTCCACAGCGCGACGCATGTGCCGCCGGGCGACATGAAGGACGGGTAGATCACGCCGTGCAGCCCGTCGGCAAGCAAGCGGTTTCTCAGCTGGTGCGTCTCGGGCACAAAACCTCTATCCACGATGTCACGCCATTCGCATCGGTGAATGTCCGCCGTTACACCGAGCTTCGACAGCGTATCGGCGCCTGTCAGGTCGGCCAGCCGGGCGCCTGACAGTTTCAATTGTGCAATCAGCGCCGGGTGCTGGACAAAACCCTGATTGTACTCAGCCCAAGCCGTGGACAGTTCCCGGGCGGCGTAGATCGCCGGCGTGCCAATCGGATTCCAGCGGCCGCCGAAGCGGGCCGCGCCCTCACCGGAAAGCGGCAGATGGGCCCAGCGCGGCACAAAAGCGCACCATAGGATCAGCCTGGGTTCAGGCATAGATGCCGGAGCGGACTGCCTCCAGATAGGCAAGCACCTTGTCCGTCTTGCCTTCGCGAACGAGATCCTAGGCGGTCTTTCCGGCCCAACCGGGGATCGGCTGATGCTTGAACCAGATGGCCGCACGATGTTCATCACCGGCCATCTCGCCGGCCATCACCAGGATACGGACGATGGGACTCAATGCGGCGTCGACCTTGCGCGCGCAGGACTTGGCGGCAAGCGTGTTGCGCGCGAGACCCGTAGCCCCGCCAGTTCTGTCATATTGATCCCCAGCAGTTCAGCGACCCGCCTTGGCGAGAGAAACGGCGCCCGCTCCTCGCCGAAGCGCGATGCCGAAATCTCAAAGGCTTTGGTGCTCATTGCAATTTCCTAGCACATTTTGAACAACGCACGTTCAAATGCGCTTTGTTGGTGCGCATTTTCGCGCCCCATAAATGCTGCTATCGCCTTCGTCTCGGCTTCTCCAACAGCGCCACGGCCTCGACATGCGGCGACCACAGGAACTGGTCGATCGGCGTAACGCCTTTCAGGGCGTAGCCGCCATCGAGGAGGATGCGAAGATCCCGCGCCAGCGTTACCGGATTGCAGGACACTGCGGCGACGAGCGGCACGTCGGAGCGCGCGATCTGCTTCGACTGGTCCTCGGCGCCGGCGCGAGGCGGGTCGAAGACAACGCCGTCAAAGGCATTCAACTCCTTGAATGTGAGCGGCCGCCGGAACAGGTCGCGACGTTCGCCGGTCACCCGCTTCAGGCCGCTGGCGAAACGGAAGGCCCGGTCAAGCGCCGAGAGTGCTGCCGCATCGCCTTCCACCGCATGAACCTCCGATTTTGCGGCCAGGCGCAGCGCGAAGCTGCCGCAGCCGGCGAAGAGATCGGCGACCTTTTTGGCACGAGCGAGATGCTGGCCGACAATGTTGGCCATCGCTTGTTCGGCAGCCTCGGTCGCCTGCAGGAAAGCGCCCGGAGGCACTGCGACGGCGACGCCACCAAACAGGATGACCGGTTTCTTTGGTTCGATAATGATCTCGCCGTCGACCGACAGCCTGGCTAGCCCCTCGGCGATGACGAAGTTGGAGGCGACGCGGCGCTGGTTCTCGCCGAGCTTGCCGGAATCGTGAACCGCGACATCGAGGCCGGAACCGGTCACCGTCACCGCCATGTGGAACGATTTGGTCGTGGTGCAGATCAGCCCAGCAAGCATCCTCAAACGGTCGAGCGCAGCGACGATCTGCGGCAGCGAGATCGGGCATTCCTCGATCGAGATGATCTCGGATGACAGCGCGCGGACGAAGCCGAACTGCATTCCCGCCTCGCTCCGCCGGGCGGTGAAGACGACGCGGCGGCGCGTGTGCGGCGCGCACGGCACCAGCGCGCCGACATCGCAAGCGATGCCCTTGCTCTTCAGTGCGTGTACGACTTTTTCATGCTTCCACCGGTGATAGGCTTCAGTCTCGAGATGCTGGACGGCGCAGCCGCCGCACGCGCCGAAATGCCGGCACGGCGGATCGACCCGCAGCGGCGAAGCCTCAAGCACCGACATCAAGGTGGCGCGATCTTTCTCCCGCGCGGCGGTGACGACCTCTCCCGGCAGCGCGAATGGAATGAAAACCTCGCCGGTTTCCGTCTCGGCGATGCCGTCGCCCTGCGAGCCCAATCTTGCGATCGTGAAACGGGTGCTCATCGCTTCTGGGTCTCGACGTCCTTGATGCCGCCGAGCAGGAACTCGCGGTTGCCGTCGCCGCCCTCTATCGGCGACAGATGCAGCCCAAGCGAGCGCCAGCCGGGAATGGTGTCGAGCCAGTCCTGCATCAGGCCGGCAATACGCGCCGCATCATAGGGGTCATTCAGCAGGCCGCCCTTGCCGATTGCCTCGCGGCCGGCCTCGAATTGCGGCTTGACCAGAAACACGGCTTTTGCGCCGTTCCTGGCCAAAGCAAGCGCCGGTGGCAGCGCCAGTTTCAGCGAGATGAAGCTGACATCCGAGACGATGAAATCCGGCACACGGCCGCCGAGATCGGCGGCCGACAGTTCGCGCGCATTCAGGCCTTCAATTACCGTCACGCGCGGATCGCCGGCAATGTCGGAGTGCATCTGGCCGTGCCCGACATCGATCGCCGTGACATGCGCCACGCCGCGTTCGAGCAGCACTTGCGTGAAGCCGCCGGTCGAGGCACCGACATCGAGGGCTTCGCTACCGGTGGGGTCGAGGCCGAAATGGTCGAGACCAGCCTTCAGCTTCAGTGCGGCGCGCGAGACGTAACCTTGCGCCGGATCGTCAACGACGATGTTGCACTCAGGCAGAACGGCCTGGCCCGGCTTGCGGGCGACGATGCCATCGACCGTCACGGTGCCGCGCTCGACCGCGTCACGGGCACGCGAGCGGCTGGCAAACAGGCCGCGCTGGACGAGCAATTCGTCGAGCCGCTGGCGTATGCTGGCTGGCGGAAGGGAAGTCATCGGCCTTCATGGCGAATGCCAACGATGATGGCAAGGATATTGGCGATGAGACAAGGCATAGTTGGAAAAGCGGGTGAACTCATCAGCCGCTGCGCTGTTTGTCGAACCTCGCGCCAGGCCCGACGCAATGCTAAGAAAGCGATGCCGTTTTGCCGTCGAAACGCGGAGGAGGAACATGCTGACGGGAACCTGCCACTGCGGCGCAGCCCACTGGACCCTGGAGGGCGATCCAGGTTCGATCACTGCCTGCAATTGCACACTTTGCCGTCGCTACGGCACGCTCTGGGCTTACGACTATGTCGACGAACGCATCCGCCTTGCCGGGCCCGTAAGCGCCTATCGGCGCGCCGGAAAGGCTCATCCTTCGCTTGAGATTCTCTTCTGTCCAACGTGCGCTTGCGTCCTGGCCTGGCGCGGTTTGCATCCCGATGCGGCTGGGCGCTACCGCATCGCCGTCAATGTGAGGCTTGCGCCGCCCGAGGCCGTCGCCGATCTCCCGATCGACCATTTCGATGGTCTCGATACATTCGAGGATTTGCCGAGAGATGGTCGCTGTGTGCGGGATATGTGGTTCTAGTCTAGTTTCTAGAGCCTTATCGGGATCATCCTTTAGAAGATGGTCCGCGAAGCCCGCCGTTCGACGGCCGGCGTCAGACCTTCGTTGCTGTCGCCGGACACCTGCGGGCGCGGCCGGTCAACGGAAATGGGCGCCTTCGGCAAGGTATCGCGCACGACGAATTGCGGCGCCTGTTTGTCGGTAAAGCCGCCACGGATTTCGCCGATCTTGCCGGCGACGACGCCCATCACCGCGTTTTCGAGATTGCGGTCGTAGCGCGTTTCGGCCGCGGTCGACTCGGCGAAGATGGCCGTTAGCGCGATGCCGCCCCAAAAGCGATCTCATTGGTCTTCTTTCCCCTGCCTGGTTGCCTGCTAGCAGGGCGGCGTTGAAAAATGGCCAAAGGACACGGTAAGCAAATCGCCAAACGGAAGCGTAAACAGCATGTTACGACTGTTCACCGGCAATTTGATTCAAGCAGTTGAGAATTTGATTCAGACTAGCATCTTGCAGCCAAGTTGATCGCTTTGGCGTCGCGGGAAATGCGTCTAAAAGCTAGGCGCGCTGGGCCTGCGCGGTATGCCCCAGTGCCACGAACACGGTGCGCACGATGCCGGCGCTGTCCAGCCCGGCATCGGCATACATCTTTTCCGGCTTGGCATGGTCGACGAAAGCGTCGGGCAGCACCAGCGGGCGCACCTTCAGGCCGCTCTCCAGCAGCCCTTCGTGAGCCAAGAACTGCAGCACATGGCTGGCGAAGCCGCCGACAGCGCCCTCTTCCACCGTCACCAGTATCTCGTGCGAACGGGCCAGCCGCCGGATCAGATCCTCGTCGAGCGGCTTGGCAAAACGGGCATCGGCCACCGTGGTCGAAAGCCCGGCCGCGCCAAGCTCCTCGGCCGCGGCCAGGCAATCCTGCAGCCTGGTGCCGAAGGAAAGCAGCGCAACCTTGGTGCCCTCCCTGACGATCCGGCCCTTGCCGATCTCCAACACCGAGCCGCGTTGCGGCATCTCGACACCAACGCCATTGCCGCGCGGATAGCGGAAGGCGATCGGGCCGTCATCGTAGCTTGCAGCGGTGCGTACCATGTGGCGCAGTTCGGCCTCATCGGCCGCGGCCATGACGACGAAACCGGGCAGCGTCGCCAGGAAGGTAGTGTCGAAGGCGCCGCAATGCGTGGCGCCATCGGCGCCGACGAAGCCGGCGCGATCGATCGGAAAGCGCACCGGCAATTTCTGGATCGCCACGTCGTGAACGACCTGGTCGTAGGCGCGCTGCAGGAAGGTCGAGTAGATCGCCGCGAAAGGCTTGAAGCCTTCCGTGGCAAGGCCGGCGGCGAAGGTCACCGCATGCTGCTCGGCAATGCCGACATCGAAGGTCCTCGCCGGAAACGCTTCGCCGAACAGGTCAAGCCCGGTGCCGTTCGGCATGGCGGCGGTGATGGCGACGATGCGGTCGTCCTCTCGGGCCTCCTGGATCAGGCTTTCGGCAAACACCTTGGTGTAGCTCGGCGCATTGGCGGGCGCCTTGGCCTGGGCGCCGGTGATGACGTCGAATTTGTTGACGCCGTGATATTTGTCGGCGGCCGCCTCGGCCGGGGCATAGCCCTTGCCCTTCTGGGTCACGACATGGATCAGCACCGGGCCGTCGGCATTGTCGCGGACGTTCTTCAGCACCGGGATCAGGTGCTCGAGGTTGTGACCGTCGATCGGGCCGATGTGGTAGAAACCCATTTCCTCGAACAGCGTGCCGCCAGTGACGTAGCCGCGTGCGTGCTCGACCGCGCGCTTGATGGCGCGATCGGCGCGCTCGCCGAGATAGGACGTCAGCTTCTTGCCGAAATCGCGCAAGCCCAGATAGGTCTTGCCCGACGCCAGACGGGCCAGATAGGCGCTCATCGCGCCGGTCGGCGGAGCGATCGACATATCGTTGTCGTTCAAGATGACGATCAGCCGGGCATCGAGTGCGCCGGCATTGTTCATCGCCTCATAGGCCATGCCGGCCGACATGGCGCCGTCGCCGATGACGGCAATGACATTGTTGCGGCCATCGGACAGATCGCGCGCCATCGCCATGCCGAGGCCGGCTGAAATCGAGGTCGAGGAGTGGGCTGCGCCGAACGGATCGTATTCGCTCTCGACGCGACGGGTGAAACCGGACAGCCCGCCCTCCTGCCGCAGCGTGCGGATGCGGTCGCGGCGGCCGGTCAGGATCTTGTGCGGATAGGCCTGGTGGCCGACGTCCCAGATCAGCCGGTCGTCCGGCGTGTTGAAGACGTAGTGCAGCGCGACGGTCAGTTCGACGACGCCAAGGCCGGCGCCGAGATGCCCGCCGGTATGGGAAACGACGTCGATCAGCTCGGCGCGAAGCTCGGACGCCAGCTGCGGCAGGTCGCCTTCGGCAAGCGTGCGTAAATCGGCTGGGACGCGGACCTTGTCGAGAAGCGGCGTATCGGGCTTTGCGTTCACTGTTTGCGAGCCTGGTCAGATTTTCTGTTCATCGTGAAATATGCCGCTGGCCGGCGAATGTAAATGTGGCGGTAACGCGCATCAGCTTTCGGGCAGCGGGATGAACTCTTGCTCGTCTCCGGGAACGATATCGAAGCGGCCCGTCTTCCATTCTTCTTTCGCCTGCTCGATGCGTTCCTTTGAGGACGATACGAAATTCCACCAGATATAACGTTTCGAACCGAGCGAAGCGCCGCCAAACAGCATGAAATGGGCGCCGCCCTCCGATGAGACAACGATCTCATCGCCGGGCCGGAAAACCAGCAGCCGCTCGGCCGGAAAGCTGTCACCGGATATCGAAACCGCGCCTTCCAGCGTATAGATGGCGCGCTCCTCGGCTTCGGCTGGGATTTTCACGCTGGCACCCGGCGCCAGCCTGAGATCGACATAAAGCGTGTCCGAAGCGGTGGCGACCGGGGAGCGCAGCCCGGAAAACGCACCGATGACGATACGCCCGCTGACACCCTCTGCATCGATCTCGGGCAGGCGCGGGGCCGCGGTGTTTTCGAAGACCGGCGCGACCTCTTCCTTGCCGTCCGGCAGCGCCAACCATGTCTGCAGGCCGGAAACCGACATTGGCGCGCCGCGCAATTCTTCCGGCGTGCGCTCCGAATGGACGATGCCGCGGCCGGCGGTCATCAAATTCACGTCGCCGGGCTGGATCACCATCTCGGTGCCGAGCGAATCGCGGTGCCTGATCTTGCCGTCGAACAGGTAGGTCACCGTCGACAGGCCGATATGCGGATGCGGGCGCACGTCGAGCGCCTGGCCGGCCCGCAGAACGGCCGGACCCATGCGGTCGAAGAAGATGAAGGGTCCGACCAGCCGGCGCCTGGCCGTCGGCAAGGCGCGGCGAACCTGAAATCCGCCAATATCCTTGGCGTTCGGAATGACCATCAACTCGATCTGATCGCTGGCGAAGGCATCGCCCAACTGCGGGTCGTTTCCGGGAAAGAAGCTCACGCGGTCCCCTCAGGCGAAGCGAAGTGCAGATTTGGCCTTCGCCTTGGCCGCCACCTCTTCGCGATTGCGCGGATGCTGCGTCGTCTCAAGGCTATCGAGCAATTCGCGCGCCGATGCGGCAATGGCCTCGACGGCATGGTCGAACGCATGCTGGTTCTGTTTCGACGGCCGCGTCGCTCCGCTCAGCTTGCGGACAAACTGAAGTGCGGCATCGCGAACCTCGTCATTGGTTGCCGGCGGATCGAAATTGAACAGGGTTTTGATGTTTCTGCACATCGTTCGCAATCTCCTCTCGTCCTGGAGCCGTTTCAAACGGGATGAGTTTTATCCTCAATCATGATGTCCAAAGCCGGAAAGCACAATTGTTGTTCGAGGCCGCGCCTCAATCCGCATCCAGCGGCTCTGTCCCCACCGGCTTGCCGTCGCGCGACAGCCTGATTTTCTCGACCTTGTCCTCGGCCGCTTTCAGCAGCCGGTCGCAATGCGCCTTCAGCGCCTCGCCGCGCTCATAAATGCGGATCGACTGGTCGAGCGGCACGTCGCCGCGCTCCAGATCGTCGACGATCCTCTCCAGCGCCTCGAGCGCCTGCTCGAAGCTCATCGCCTTGACGTCCTCGTTGGTCTCACCAGGCATCATCTATCCCTTCATCAGCCGCCCGACATGGGCGGCGACTGAAAATGCCAATCCCTGCAGATCGTAGCCGCCCTCGAGCAGACTGACGAGCCGGTTGCCGCTATGGCGTCCGGCGCGTTCGAGCAACTGGCCGGTTGCCCAGTCGAAATCATCCTCGGTCAGGTTGATCTCGGCCAGCGGATCGCGGTGGTGGGCGTCGAAACCGGCGGAGATGATGATGAGGTCGGGCGCAAAATTGTCGAGCGCCGGCAGGATGCGTGACAGAAAGGCGTCGCGGAACGCATCGCTGCCGCTCTGCGGCGCCAGCGGCGCGTTGACGATGTTGCCGGCGCCGGTTTCGCTCACGGCCCCGGTTCCGGGGTAAAGCGGCATCTGGTGTGTCGAGCAATAGAGCACCGACGGATCGTCCCAGAAGATGTCCTGGGTGCCGTTGCCGTGATGCACATCCCAGTCGACGACGGCGACGCGGTCGACGCCATGGTTCTTCTGGGCGTAGCGTGCCGCGATTGCCGCGGTGTTGAACAGGCAAAAACCCATGGAGGTGGTCTTTTCGGCATGATGGCCGGGCGGCCGCGCGGCGACGAAGACGTTGTCGGCACGGCCGGTGAAGACGTCGTCGACAGCGGCGTTGGCAGCCCCGATCGCAGTCACGGCAGCCTGCCAGCTCTTTGGGCTGGCGGTGGTATCGGCGTCGATACGGGCGATGCCGGTGTCCGGTATCGCTGCGCGGACCCGGTCGACGAATTCGGGCGGATGCGCGTAGAGGATGGTTGCCTCGTCGCCTTCCGGCGCCTGGACGCGATCGAGCGTCACGAAAGCCTCATCGTCAAGCACACGCTCAATGGCGCGCAGACGGTCCGGCCGCTCCGGGTGACCGGGCGGTGTTATGTGCTCGAGGAAAATCGGATGGGTGTAAAGTCTCGTAGCCATGCCCCGATATAGGCGCGCCTCACCGCTTTGGCCATGTTTTCGCGCACTGGTGACGCGATGTTCAACAGGGTTTACGCGGCCGGCCTCGGCTGGATCCAGCGCGAGCCGTCTGACATTGGCGAAAAGAATGACCTCAGGCCGGTGATCGGGCAACTTCGGGCTGCATTGCCGACGGTCGATCAGGCTGATGCAGCCTGCCGGTGCGATTGAGCAGCCCTTCCAGAAGAACCTTGAACGCCTTCACTGCCTTCTTCGATGTCGCTTCGGGATCGTTCGAATTTGCGATCCACTGCGCCGCATGCAGCGAGGCGCCGCTGACCAGCCTTGCCGCGGCTTCGGAATCGACGGCGAGAATGGTTCCGTCGTCGCTCAGCCTTTGCAGGCTCTCCGTCATCGAACGGATGCATGCGCTCTGGCTTGGCCATTGCGATGGATCGCCGAGCACCGCCGGCCCGTCGCGAAGCACGATACGCTGGATCTCCGGCTCCAGCGCCATCTCGATATAGGCGGTGCATTCGTCGACAAAGCCCTGCCAGAGATTGTCCGGCTTGGCCGAAACGACCTTCAGCCGGGCCGACATTTCGGCGTCGATCTCGGCGATGACCGCCTGGAGAAGGCCCTTCTTGTCGCCGAAGTGATGATAGAGCGCACCGCGCGTCAGCCCGGCCGATGCCGTGAAATCATCCATCGACGCTTCGGCATAGCCGAGCGTGCCGAAGGCCTGGCGCGCCGCCCCGATCAGCTTGGCGCGGGTTTCGGCAATCATCTCCTTGCGTGGTCTGTGCATGGTCTGGCCCTATTAACATACGTCTCGTATGCCAATTGACATACGAGACGTATGATCTATTTAAACTCATACGCTACGTATGTAATCGTCGGACTATCCGTTGTCGAGGAGCCAGACCATGCAAAATCCCTATTCCCAGATCTTTCGCGCTCCTGGCGCCAAAGGCTTCGCCGCAGCCGGCTTCGTTGCCCGGCTGCCGATGGCCATGGCTCCTATCGGGATCGTCGCCATGCTGTCACAGACCGATGGCGAGTACTGGCTGGCCGGCGCCGTCTCCGCGACATATGCGCTGGCCAACGCTTTCGTCGCCCCACAGGTATCGCGGCTGGTGGATCGCCTCGGCCAGACGCGGATTGTGGTGCCGACTACCGTGATTTCCACGCTCGCTTTCGCGATCCTGATTGCGGCGGCCAATCAGCATTGGCCGATATGGACGCTATTCGTCTCGGCGCTGCTCGCCGCCGTCATGCCCAGCATCCCGGCAATGGTGCGCGCACGCTGGACGGAGATTTTTCGCAACCGCCCCGAACTGAACACGGCGTTCGCCTTCGAGTCGGCGGCGGACGAACTGGTCTACATCGCCGGCGCATCGCTGTCGGTCGGACTGAGTGTCGCGCTTTTCCCGGAGGCGGGAGTGCTCGCGAGCACATTGTTCCTCGCCTTCGGTTCGACGGCCTTCATCCTGCAGCGCTCGACCGAACCGCGAGCCCGACCGGTGGAACACGGTTCGGGCGGCTCGGCAATCCGCCTGCGGCCGGTCCAGATCCTCACCTTGGCCCTGATCTTCATCGGCGCGACCTTCGCCACCACCGAGGTGAGCACGGTGGCGATCACCAAGGAGCTTGGCCAGCCGGGCGCCGCCAGCTTCGTCATCGGCGTCTACGCGCTCGGATCGTTCGTCGTCGGCATCATCATCGGCGCCCTGAACCTGAAAATGCCGCTGCAAATTCAGCTTGCCATCGCAATCGCTATCATTGCGCTTACCACGCTGCCGCTGCTCGTCGCCGACACCGTGCCGCTGCTGGCACTGGCCGTCTTCGTCAGCGGCGTGGCGATCTCGCCGACCTTCATCACGGCATTCGGCCTGATCGAACGGCGCGTGCCCGAGGCGGTGCTGACCGAAGGCGTGACCTGGGTGATGACCGGCATCGGCATCGGCATGGCGCTCGGCTCGTTCGCCGCCGGCTGGATGGTGGACGCTTTCGGCGCGCAGAACGGGTTCTGGGTATCGGTGGCATCGGGCACAATCGCGCTGGTCATCGTGCTCGCCGGCCAGCGCAGCCTTGCCGCGCCGAACTGCGACATGGCTGCATGCGACGCAGCCGCGGTCGCTGCGGAATAGTTTCCGGTGCGTCCGGCCCCGAGCAGGGCCGGACGCATACCAGCATCGTGAGAACGGCCTACAGAATCTCGGTCTTGGCGATATGGATGCCGAAGCCTTCGAGGCCGACATAATGGCGCTCGCGCGAGGCGATCAGATTGATCGAGGAAATGCCGAGGTCCTTGAGAATTTGCGCGCCGAGGCCGATCTCGCGCCATTCGTTCTCGCGCCGGCGCGCCTCTTCATGATCCTCGCGGTCGCCGGCAGCCGGCCGCTTGCGCTCCTGATGGGCGACACCAACAGAGCCTTCGCGCAGATAGACAATGACGCCGCGCTTGCGCTCGCCCATCGCTTTCATGATGGCGTCCAGGCGGTGGCTGGTGCCGAAGACGTCGCTGACCACGTCTTCGGAATGAAGGCGTACCGGCACCTCGACGCCGTCGCGGATATCGCCGAAGACGACCGCCACGTGATGCATGGAATCCCAGGGCAGCGTGTAGGTGAAGACCTGCGCCTTGCCGCCGGGCGTCTCGATGTCGGAACAGGCGACGCGTTCGACCAGCGTTTCCTTGCGTTGCCGGTAGGCGATGAGGTCAGCAACCGAGATCTGCTTCAACCCGTGCTTTTCGGCGAAGGCCTGCACCTGCGGCCCGCGCATGACAGTGCCGTCATCATTGACCAGCTCGGAAATGACGCCGACCGGCGGCAGGCCGGCGAGCTTGCAGAGGTCGACCGCGGCTTCGGTATGGCCCGAACGCATCAGCACGCCGCCTTCGCGCGCGATCAGCGGAAAGATGTGACCGGGGCGCACGAAATCGGACGCGCCGACATTGCCATTGGCGAGATTGCGCACCGTCAGCGTGCGGTCGTCCGCCGAAATGCCGGTCGTGGTGCCGTGCTTGAAGTCGACGCTGACGGTGAAGGCAGTGGTGTGCGCAGAATCATTGTCGGCCACCATCGGCGACAGGTTGAGCCGCTTGGCTTCCTCGCGCGGCATCGGCGTGCAGACGATGCCTGACGTGTTGCGCACGATGAACGCCATCTTTTCCGGCGTGCAATGGACGGCGGCGACGATCAGGTCACCCTCGTTCTCGCGCCCGTCATCGTCCATGACGACGACGATCTCGCCGCGCTCGAAGGCGCGCAGGGCTTCAACGATCTTCTTCTGGTCGTAAGGCATAAGCGCTCGTTTCACTCGCAGGGGAGTAGGGGAATAGGGCAGTACGGCAGTAGGGGAAAGGAAAAAAATTGGCTGCTTGGCGTGCACCAACATACTGCCCTACTGCCCTACTCCCCTACTCCCTTCCCGTCTGTCCCCGATGCCGCAGATAATGATCCGCAATGGCGCAGGCAACCATCGCCTCGCCGATCGGCACGGCGCGGATGCCGACGCATGGATCGTGCCGGCCCTTGGTCATGATCTCGACATCGTTGCCGTCCTTGTCGATCGACTTTCGCGGCGTCAGGATCGACGAGGTCGGCTTCACGGCGAAGCGCGCGACGATCGCCTGGCCGGTCGAGATGCCGCCGAGGATGCCGCCGGCATTGTTGGACAGGAAGACCGGCTTGCCGTCATTGCCCATGCGCATCTCATCGGCATTCTCCTCGCCGGTGATGCGGGCGGCCTCGAAACCGTTGCCGATCTCGACGCCCTTGACGGCGTTGATCGACATCAGGCCGGCGGCGATGTCCTGGTCGAGCTTGGCATAGATCGGCGCGCCAAGCCCCGCCGGCACGCCGTCGGCGACGATCTCGATGACCGCACCGACCGAGGAGCCCGCCTTGCGGATGCCGTCCAGATATTTGGTGAAAACGGCGACCGACGCCGGATCGGGAGTGAAGAACGGGTTTTCGGCGTCGCCGACAAAATTCCAGTTCCAGTTGGCGCGATCGATCGATTTTTCGCCCATCGACACCAGCGCGCCGCGCACCACCATGCCTGGCACAACCTTGCGGGCAAGCGCCCCGGCCGCCACCCGCGCCGCAGTCTCACGCGCCGAGGAGCGACCGCCGCCGCGGTAATCGCGCAGGCCGTATTTGACCTCGTAAGTGTAATCGGCATGGCCCGGCCGGAACTGGCGGGCGATGTCGCCATAGTCCTTGGAGCGCTGGTCGACATTCTCGATCAGCATCGACACCGGCGTGCCGGTGGTGATCATCGTCTCGCCGTCCTCATCGAGAATGAAGCCGGACAGGACCTTGACCTCATCCGGTTCGCGACGCTGCGTCACAAAACGTGACTGGCCGGGGCGGCGCTTGTCCAGCTCGGCCTGGATCTCGTCGCGAGTGAAGCGGATGCCTGGCGGACAGCCGTCGACGACGCAGCCCAGCGCCGGCCCGTGGCTTTCGCCCCAGGTGGTGACGCGGAAAAGATGGCCGAACGTATTGTGCGACATGGAACCAGCCCTGCCGGCGGCGGAGCCGGCCTAGCGCATGACCTCGAAAATCGGAGCGATTTTCGGAAACGATCATGCACAAAATCAAAAGTGCTACAGCGTCCTTTGCGCGTCCAGGAGGACGCGCGGCGCTGTCGCCTGCCTTCTATTGGCGTTTTCCACAGTGGTCAAACTGTGATCCGGCGGATTTAGTTTTGACACATTCGATTGGTTTCTGCTCAGTTCCGTTCCGTTGGACGAGCCGCTGTACCGGCAATGATTAAAGAGGACGATGATGCGTATCCTGATTGGCGCTGTTGCCGCCACGCTGTTGATTTCCACCGCCGCCTTCGCCGGCCAGACCGAAGGCCTGATCAAGAAGGTCGACAAGGATGCGCTGACGCTGACGCTGGACGACGGCAAGTCCTACAAGCTGAACGCCGAAACCGATCTCGATGCGCTGAAGCCGGGCATGGACATCGTCCTCGCCTATGACGTGACGAATGGCGAGAACGTCGTCACCGACATGGAACTGCCGGACACCGGATCGACCGAATAGAGTCTTTCCGGCCGATCCATCCCGAAGCCGGCGGGTGGAAACGAGCACACAGCGCCCTGAACGGCATGGGAATGCTTGTCACTGAACGGCTGAAATGGGCCGGAAGTTGACGGTCTGCTTTTGGTACTGGCTTGTCAGAAGCAGCCATTACGCTGCCGACCCAATGTGGGTCGTATAGAGT
>NZ_JAMYNE010000013.1:0-185070 GCF_040318915.1 Mesorhizobium sp. M0991 | reverse complement strand
CTGAAGGAGCAACTTTGTTCTTGCTTTGTGCCGGCAGCTATGCTACTAATTTGGTTATGGTGCTAATTGGCTCCAACGACCCGCCTCCCGAGGCGGGTTTTTTGTTTTGGCCCCATTCATGGCAAAATGGCCCAAGCGGAATATGATTCCGTTGCGGCCAATCAGCTTTCGCCGCGTTAGCGGATCTTCTGAATCGACGGTCGCTGAGTTTGACGCACCCCATCGTTCGAGCCTTCAGCCGGTTCAATCAATTCGATCCCGAACTGTCACTTTTTGCTCGGATCGTCCGCCGGGTTGACGTAGGTGATCTTGAATGGCCCCTCGCCATGAACCTGGATAATCGTGTCGCTTGTCGTCCAGGCGAAGTGATTCATTCCGGCCGGCGCGACGCCGAAGCCGCCAGCAGTCAGTTCGACACCTTTCGCCTCGTCGAGCTTATCGCCCATTCCAATATGGAAGTTGCCGGAAAGCACCGTTACGTATTCCGTGGTGGGATGATTATGTGCGGCAATTTTGTAGCCGGCGGGTGTCTTCAACCGCAGCACATAGGCGCCGTCCTTTGAGGGATCTCCAGAGATAACAGCCATTTCAGCGCCAGCGGGAATGACAGCAGGCGCAGGAGCCCATTTGATGTCTTTGGCGTTCATCGGCATGTCATCGGCAAACAGAGGCGCCGTCCCAACAAGCAGCAGTGCCAGGGCAGTGGCAAGCTTGAGCATGACAATCTCCCAGTGGTTCGTAGAGGACGGCGTCGAGTATCGGCGCGCCGATCCCCTTGCCAATTCGAGTCTATCAGGGCGGAGCGCCTCAACGCATCCTGCGAACGGGGGACGCGCATTCGCGGTAGCCGCGGAAGCTGCCGCTAAAAACTTTCCAGGTGAAACGATTTTGTTTGTATCTCTGTAGGTAATAGGCCCTCGCTAGCTTCCGGTGCCAGATTTGTCGACGGCAGAAGACGGCTTGACGGCCTTTGGCTGCCGGCTGAAAAGGGCTGGCCTGCGGACGTGGCGGAATTGGTAGACGCAAGGGACTTAAAATCCCTCGATCTCTGATCGTACGGGTTCGATTCCCGTCGTCCGCACCAGATTGGTCTTCGTTTGATACCCTTCGTAACTGGAGACCAGACCGCTCGACCCGGTTCTGGCCGCCTCACCTCCCGATCGGGTTCAGCTTCAAATGCTGGATCAGGATGATCGTCTTGGCGTCGATAATCCGACCGTCGTGGATGCCGGCCAGCGCCTCGTCGAGCGGCATTTCCAAAACCTCGATGTCCTCGCCTTCGTCATGGGCGCCGCCACCGTCGGAAATGCGATCGGCGGGCGAATAGCGGGCGACGAAGAACCAGAGCCGCTCGGTTACGCTGCCGGGGCTCATATAGGGCGAAAACAGCCGCTGCACGTCCTTCAGGCGGTAGCCGAGTTCCTCCTCGGCCTCCTTGCGGATACAGGTTTCGGGATCGTCTTCGTCGAGCAGACCGGCGCAGGCCTCGATCAGCGGCTCCTTGTGGCCGGTGACGTAGGCAGGGTAGCGGAACTGCCGCACCAGAAGCACCGTCGAGCGGTCGGGATCGAAAGGCAGGATCACCGCGCCGTCACCGCGATCGTAGGTCTGACGGGTGTGCGTTTCCCATTTGCCGTCGCGCCGGCGGTAGTCGAAGACGGTCTTTTTCAAAACCGCCCATTCGTCGGAAAGGACTTCCTCCGAGCGGATGCGAATGCGATCTTCCATGGTGGACTCCCTGCTGCCGCGGCAAGGCGTAGCCGCGAATGGCGGTTCGTGCAATCCGGCCAGCTATTGGTCCAGAGCACCGGTTCACCGTCTCGTGTCTGGCGCTGGCACAATCGGCTGCATAAATAGCGGCAACCCTTCGCGGAGTTTTTTATGACCTCATCGCTTTTCCAGCCGATCACCCTCGATGGCCTCACCTTCCCCAACCGCATCGCGGTCGCGCCGATGTGCCAGTATTCGGCCGAGGACGGCTCGGCCAGCGATTGGCACCTCTATCACTGGATGAACCTGGCGATGTCGGGTGCCGGCATGGTCACCGTCGAGATGACCGAGGTCGAACGGCGCGGCCGCATCTCGCATGGCTGCCTCGGCCTCTATTCCGAAGACAACGAGGCGGCGGCGCGACGCACGCTGGATGCAGCCAAGCGGGTCGCCGCGCCGGGCACGAAATTCGGCACGCAACTTGCGCATGCCGGCCGCAAGGCGTCGAACCGCAAACCCTGGGAAGGCGGCGGACCGCTGACCGCCGATCAGGACCCGTGGCCGATCGTGTCGGCGTCGGCGATCGCCTACGACACCGGCTGGCAGGTGCCGCGGGCGCTGGAGGACGACGAGATCCTGCAAATCATCGAACGCTTCGCCGAAGCGGCAAAGCGGGCCGAGCGCGCCGGCTTCGACTTCATCGAGCTGCATGCCGCGCATGGCTATCTGATCTTCCAGTTCCTGTCGCCGCTCTCCAACCGGCGCACCGACCGCTGGGGCGGCTCGCTGGAAAACCGCATGCGTTTCGCCGTCGAGATCGCCAAGGCGGTGAAGAAGGCGGTGCCCAGGCTGATGCTGGGCGCGCGCCTGTCGATCAAGGAATGGGTCGATGGCGGCTTCGACGTCCAGGATGCGATCGAAGTGGCAAAAGCGCTGAAGGAAGCCGGCGTCGCCTATCTCTGCTGCTCGAGCGGCGGCAATTCGCCGTTGCAGAAGCTGCCGTCCGGGCCCGGCTACCAGGTGCATCTGGCCGAAGCGGTGCGCAAGGCCGTCGGCATCCCGACGCGGGCCGTCGGCCTGATCGACGATCCGAAACAGGCCGAGGCGATCGTTGCCGACGGGCGCGCCGACATGGTGGCGCTGGCGCGCGCCTTCCTTGCCGATCCGCGCTGGGGCTGGCGCGCCGCGGCCACCTTCGGTGAAAAAATCCACCCGGCGCCGCAGCTTGCCCGCTCGGTTACGACGATGCAGCATTGGATGAAGGCGGTGAACTGACGGCGGGTTCGTCTCGCTGGACAGGGCACCATAGCTTCGCTTTGATCCTCTGCCGGTGTAGAGTAGCCGGGGCCGCGGCTGGGCGCGGCGGGTTGGGGGAGCAGGGACATGTCGTTCAGGGGGATTTCCATTGCGGCTGCCGCCGCGGTTGTGGCCGGGCTGTCGTTCGCCTCATCGACGCCGGCCGGGGCGCAATATTGCGAAGGTACGGTGCACGGTCTTTCCAGGCACTACAATCTGGCAACGGGAAGCGGCTTTCTCGCCGTTCGGGCCCGGCCGAACTCGTCGTCGCGTATGATCGGGCAATTGTTCAACGGCGACCAAACCGAGATCTTCGATCGCCGCGGAAACTGGTACAAGGTCGATTTCGGCGGCCGCACCGGCTGGGCGAATGCACGCTGGCTGCGCAACGACTGCGGCTATTGAGCTATTTTCGCCTGAGCTAAAATAGCAGTTGCAACCAAATCGGCCGCTCCGCGTTGGCGGCGATGATGGACAGCAAGCCATTTGAAAAGCCGGTCGTGGTCGAACTCGGCCATGTCGGCAAGTATCGCCATATCCGCAGCGCCCAGGAGGCGGCGGAGTGCCTGATGACGGTCTGGCCACTCAATCGCGGGCCGCGTCATCGTGATGCCCTCGACACTTGCCTAAAAGTGCTGGAAGGTTATCGTTCGACGGCGGATGCGCGCCGGGCACTGATCGAAGCCGCCAGGGAATCGGACGTGCTGGTCCCAGACGACAGGCTGCCAGACGACAGACTGGCCGACGACAGGCTGCATTGAGGCAACGGGCTTTCAACCGGAGGGTTTCATGGCGAAACTGACCTACAAGATCGTCGAGCATGACGGAGGCTGGGCCTACAAGGTCGGCTCGACATTCTCCGAAACGTTCCCTACCCATCAGGACGCGTTGCGCGCCGCCGAGATCGCTTCCGCCGAACAGCAGGTCGCCGGCAACACCGACGGCATCCAGTACGAGGACGCCGACGGCAAATGGCACGACGAGCTCGCAGACGGCCGCGACCGGCCGCAGACCGAGGTTTCGGATTAGGGTGTGTCGATATCCAGGTGATGCCGGCGTGCTTTACAGGTCGGTTTGGTAGCGCTACCGTCTCACATCGCGCGTGACCGGGGAGGAGCCTGGCGCTGTCGCGGGCCAGGCAGGAAAGCGGTTTCCTTCGAAGTCGTTGCAGGAATCAATCGGGAGGAGATCGATGGCGTCTGTCGCAATCGGCGATGTCTACAAATCATTTGGGACCGTCGAGGTCCTGCACGGGGTCAGCGTCGATATAAATGACGGCGAGTTCGTCACGCTGGTCGGTCCTTCGGGTTGCGGAAAGTCGACCCTTCTCAGAATGATCGCCGGCCTGGAAAAGATCTCGCGCGGCCAGATCGCGATCGGCAAACGTGTCGTCAACAACGTTGCGCCAAAGGAGCGCGACGTCGCCATGGTCTTCCAGAACTATGCGCTCTACCCGCATATGACGGTCGCCGAGAACATGGCGTTCTCGCTGATGCTCAAGGGCGTTCCCAAGACGGAGAGCGATGCCGGCGTGCGGCGCGCGGCCGAAATCCTGGGACTGGTGCCGCTGCTCGACCGCTATCCGCGCCAGCTTTCCGGTGGCCAGCGCCAGCGCGTTGCCATGGGCCGGGCGATCGTGCGCGATCCGCAGGTCTTCCTGTTCGACGAGCCGCTCTCCAATCTCGATGCCAAGCTGCGTGTCCAGATGCGCGCCGAGATCAAGGAACTGCACCAGCGCCTGAAGACGACGACGGTCTACGTCACCCACGACCAGATCGAGGCGATGACCATGGCCGACAAGATCGTCGTCATGCATGACGGCATCGTCGAGCAGATCGGGCCGCCGCTCGAGCTGTACGACCGGCCGAACAACCTCTTTGTCGCCAGCTTCATCGGCTCCCCCGCCATGAACATGCTGAGGGGCGAGATCGTAAGCGACCGCTCGCCGTCGTTTCGCGGCGCCGGGGGGATTTCAGTCCCGTTGGCGTCGGCACTTTCCATCGGCAATGGTGAGCCGGTCGTGCTGGGAATACGGCCGGAGCATTTACGGCTGTCCGACCACCAGGGCATTCCGGTCACCGTCGTGGTGGTCGAGCCGACAGGGTCCGAAGTGCAGCTCATCGGCCGCACCGCCGGCGGCGAGGAGATCGTCGCCAATTTCCGGGAACGCCATTCCTTCACGCCGGGCGAAACCATCTGGCTTACGGCCGAACCTGGCCTCATCCATCTCTTTCACGGCAAAACCGGACAGCGGTTCGAAACACCCATCGAGCAGTAGGACGGCAAGGACAATAAGCAGGAGGAAGCAAGCATGAAATTCACCAGACGCGACGTGATCCGCACCACCGCCGGCGTGGCGGCGGGAGCCTTGGGAAGCCGGCTCATCGGCTCTCCCGCCTTTGCCCAGGAGGGATTGAAATACAAGCCCGAGGACGGCGCCAAGCTCAGGCTGCTGCGCTGGTCGCCCTTCGTGCAGGGCGACGAGGATCAATGGCTGGCCAACACCAAGCGCTTCACCGAAGCGACCGGTGTGGAGGTCCGCGTCGACAAGGAAAGCTGGGAGGACATCCGCCCCAAGGCGGCGGTCGCCGCCAATGTCGGCTCCGGCCCGGACCTGATGTTCGTCTGGTTCGACGACCCGCACCAATATCCCGACAAGCTGCACGACGTGACGGAGCTGGGCGAATATCTCGGCTCGAAATATGGCGGCTGGTACGACGGACCGCATCAATATGCGACGCGGCAAGGCAAGTTCCTCGGCCTGCCGCTGGCGACCATCGGCAATGCCATCGTCTATCGCGAAAGCTGGGTGAAGGAGGCCGGCTTCTCCGAATTTCCGAAGGACACGGCAGGCCTGCTCGAGCTTTGCAAGGCATTGCAGGCGAAGGGACACCCGGCCGGCTTCACGCATGGCCACGGCGTCGGCGACGGCAACAACTACGCCCACTGGCTGCTATGGAGCCATGGCGGCCAGATGGTCGACGAGAGCGGCAAGGTGACGATCAACAGCCCCGAGACGCTCAAGGCGATCGAATACGCGCAGGAGCTCTACAAGACCTTCATTCCCGGTACCGAAAGCTGGCTCGACGTCAACAACAACCGCGCCTTCCTGGCCGGCGAATTGAGCGTCATCGCCAACGGCATCTCGGCCTACAACACCGCCAAGATCAACAAGGATAAGGATCCGAAGTTGACCGAGATGGTCAAGGACATCCGCACCACCAACCTGCCGATCGGTCCGGTGGGGAAATCCGTCGAGCTGTTCCAGGTGACCACGGCCGTGATCTTCGACTACACGCCCTACCCCAACGCGGCCAAGGCCTACCTGCAGTTCATGTTCGAGGATCCGCAAATGTCGCAATGGATCACGTCCTCGGCGGGCTATTGCTGCCAGACGCTCAAAGCCTTCGACAACAACCCGGTGTGGACGGCCGATCCGAACAATGCCGCCTACGCCAAGGCCTCGGCGACGCTGCGGCCCAACGGCTATGCCGGCCCGCTCGGCTATGCCTCGGCTGCGACCATGGCCGACTATGTGCTGGTCGACATGTTCGCCAAGGCGGTGACAGGCCAGGCGACGCCGCAAGAAGCGATGGAAGAAGCCGAGAAGCGCGCAAACCGCTACTATCGCGTTTGAGCCGGGTTCAGCCGGGCAGCCATGGCTGCCCGGCTTCGAATCGCGCATGGCCGCCTGGCCGATCAATGGGACCTTAGAGGAGCCGACCCATGGCCGTGACCTCCGCTGCCGCTCAGCCACGCCGGTCGACGCTGTCGCGCATTCTGACGTTCGTGTCTGAAAGTCATAACGCGCTCGGCTTCGGCTTCATGCTGCCGGCGGCGGCCCTGCTGCTGGTCTTCCTGACCTATCCGCTCGGGCTCGGCGTCTGGCTCGGCTTCACCGATGCCCGCATCGGCCGCCCCGGCATCTTCATCGGCATCGAGAACTACGAATATCTGTGGGATGACGCCGTCTTCTGGCTCTCCGTCTTCAACACCTTGCTCTACACGATCAGCGCCTCGATCCTGAAGTTTGCGCTCGGCCTGTGGCTGGCGCTTATCCTCAACCAGAACCTGCCGTTCAAGTCATTCTTCCGCGCGATCGTCCTGCTGCCATGGGTGGTGCCGACGGTGCTGTCGGCGATCGCCTTCTGGTGGATCTACGATTCGCAGTTCTCGATCCTGTCCTGGGCGCTGATGGAAATGGGCCTGATCGACCATCGCATCAACTTCCTCGGCGATCCGGAGAATGCGCGGGCTTCGGTCATCGCCGCCAATGTCTGGCGCGGCATTCCTTTCGTGGCGATCACGCTGCTTGCCGGCCTGCAGACGATTCCGCAGTCGCTCTACGAGGCCGCCACGCTCGACGGCGCCAGCCGCTGGCAATTGTTCCGCTATGTGACGCTGCCGCTGCTGACGCCGATCATCGCCATCACCATGACGTTTTCGGTGCTGTTCACCTTTACCGATTTCCAGCTGATCTATGTGCTGACCCGCGGCGGGCCGGTGAACGCGACGCATCTGATGGCGACGCTGTCGTTCCAGCGCGGCATTTCCGGAGGCCAGCTTGGCGAAGGCGCCGCGATCGCAGTCGCCATGATCCCGTTCCTGCTGGCAGCGATCCTGTTCAGCTACTTTGGCCTGCAACGCCGCAAATGGCAGCAGGGCGGCGGAGATTGACATGACCGCGATCGAAACGAGCAAACGCCCTGAACTCGACGAAGGCGGCATGGGTTACCTGCAGAGTGTGCCGCGCCGCGTGGTGACGGTCTACCTGCCGCTGCTGATATTCGTCATCGTGCTGTTGTTTCCGTTCTACTGGATGACGATCACGGCGGTTAAGCCCAATCTCGAGATGACCGACTACGCCAATTTCAATCCGTTCTGGGTGGTGCATCCGACGCTCGAGCATATCCGCTATCTGCTCTTCGAGACGTCTTATCCGGGCTGGCTGCTCAACACGATCATCATCTCGACCGCCGCCACGTTCCTGTCGCTGCTGGCTGCGGTGTTCGCTGCCTATGCGATCGAACGCTTGCGGTTCTCCGGGGCGCGGCAGGTCGGCCTCGCGGTGTTCCTCGCCTATCTCGTACCGCCCTCGATCCTGTTCATTCCGCTGTCGGTGATGGTGTTCAACCTTGGACTTTACGACACGCCCTTTGCGCTCATCCTCACCTATCCGACCTTCCTGATCCCGTTCTGCACATGGCTGTTGATGGGTTATTTCCGCTCGATCCCGTTCGAGCTGGAAGAATGCGCGCTGATCGACGGGGCGAGCCGATGGCAGATCCTCACCAAGATCGTGCTGCCGCTGTCGGTGCCGGGCCTGATTTCCGCCGGCATCTTCGCATTCACCCTGTCATGGAACGAGTTCATCTACGCCTTGACCTTCATCCAGTCGTCCGAAAACAAGACTGTGCCGGTCGGCGTGCTCACCGAGCTGGTGCGCTCGGACGTCTATGAATGGGGGGCGCTGATGGCGGGAGCGCTGATCGGCTCGCTGCCGGTGGTGGTGCTCTATTCGTTCTTTGTCGAGCACTATGTTTCCTCGATGACCGGAGCCGTGAAGGAATAGCCGACATGGTGAGGAATGCGCGAGGTCCCGGGAGGGTGTCAGCTGCCGGTGTCGGACTTCGGCGCAAATGCGCGGTCGGCAATGCGTTCGATGAAAGCGACGACCCGTTCCGGCTCGACGAATTGCGGCATGTGGCCAAGCCCCTCGACCGGCTCGAAATCGAGCCCGCTGATCTTTTCCATCACCGGCCAGCCATGGATATCGATGCCCAGAACGATGTCGGAAGCACCAAACAGAATGCCGGCCGGCATGGTGATCTCACCATAGCGTTGCTCGATGCGGCCAAGATCCTGCTCGATGGCCACGACATCGGTCGACGTTGCGTAGAAATGGCTTGGCCTTAGCCCGCACCAGCCGCCGCCCTCGACCATATAGTCGGCCGGCGTCGCCTGCGGCGCGAAGATGAAGGCCAGCGTGCGCTCTGCGTATTTGAAAGCCGCCGGGATCGCCATCGTATGAGCCATGATCCGGCGCCGCAGCGGCGACTTGACGTATAGCGGGCCGAACTTCTCGCGCGCGTCCAGCTCCAGATGGGTCAGCGGTGCCAGCAAGGCGATGCCGGAAATCGCCTCTGGATGCTCGACAGCCAGCGTCAGCGCGATGGCGCCACCCAGCGAATGGCCGACGACCAGAGGCTTTTCCAGCCCAAGCGCCTCAATAAAGCGCCGCACGATCTCGGCCTGCTCGGGCAGCCGTCCGCTGGCGCCCCCGGCCCGCACCGAATAGCCGGAACCCGGACGATCGAGCGCGATCAGCCGATAGTTCGGGCCGAAGCGTCCGAACAGCCTGTGGCGGAAATGATGAAGCTGCGCGCCAAGGCCGTGCAGGAAGACGATCGGCCGCCCCTCGCCCGTCTCGACATAATGGATGCGGTTGCCGTCGATCTCGATGAATTTACCGCTGGCCGGCACCAGCTTTTCGGCTTTCGCCGCAATCCGCCGCGTCGCCAGAAACGGATAGGCTGCCATGACGAGCGCCAGCAAAAACAGCACGCCAAGCAGCCATAGAAGAATCGATAACGGCATGTTCTTGCTCAAGGCCCCAAACCGGCACGCAGCATCACCCGCCGAAGGGTCCACTGCAAGGGAGGTGGTACAGGTGGATCCGTGGTTTGGCGGCATTGCCGCCGGCCGTTCCCCGCGCTATCTCAGGCGACCCGTTGCCGGAGCCTGCCATGACCGAAATCGTCACCGCCGCCATGCTCGTCATCGGCGACGAGATTCTGTCCGGCCGCACCAAGGACAAGAACATCGGCCACCTCGCCGACATCATGACGGCGATCGGCATCGACCTGAAGGAAGTGCGTATCGTTGCGGACGAGGAAGACGAGATCGTCGCTGCGGTGAATGCGCTGCGCGCCCGCTACACCTATGTCTTCACCACCGGCGGCATCGGCCCGACGCATGACGACATCACCGCCGATTCCATCGCCAAGGCCTTTGGCGTGCCATGCGAATACGACGCCAAGGCCTACGCCCTGCTGGAAGCAAGCTATGCTGCCCGCGGCATCGAATACACCGAGGCGCGCAAGCGCATGGCCCGGATGCCGCGCGGGGCAGACCACATCGACAATCCGGTGTCGGTTGCGCCGGGCTTTCGCATTGGCAACGTCCATGTCATGGCCGGCGTGCCGGCGATTTTCCAGGCGATGCTCGACAATGTCGTGCCGACGTTGCGGGCCGGCACCAAAATGCTGTCGGCAACCGTGGAATGTCCGCTCGGCGAAGGCCTGATCGGCGGCCCGCTGGGCGACATCCAGAAGGAGCATCCGGACACGATCATCGGCTCCTACCCGAAATATGGCGACGGCAAATTCTGGACCGAACTGGTGGTGCGCGCCCGCAGCCAGCAGGCGCTGGACTCGGCACGCGCCGACGTAGAGGCTATGGTGGCGAGCTTGACCAGGGCAAGCAGAGTGGGCTGATCGGCCGGCCTGACGGAACCAGCATCGCGCAGTGACGTTTGTCACGAGTGGGATCGCCGTAAAACTGAGGGATTGCCATGCGCTTCAAGACCATCGTCGCCATATTGCAGAATGAACAGGACGCCGAACGCGTCCTCGACTGCGCGATCCCGCTGGCCAGCCGATTCCAGAGCCATCTGATCGGCATCCATGCCGAGGCGCTGCCCGTGCCCTACACCTCGGCCACCGGCTTTCCGGACACCGAGTTCCTGCAGGTTTCCGCCGACATGAACCGGGAGCGCGCCGAGAAGTTGCAGGCCGCCTTTCACAAGCGCATCGAGAATTCCGGCCTGTCGTTCGAGTGGCGCAGTCTCGAGAGTTTTTCCGGCGACAGTGCGCTGACCGGCATCTCGACCGTTCGCACCGCGGACCTGATCATCGCCGCCCAGCGCGAATCGGGCAGCGACCCGAGCGCCGACGTCGACACGCTGGTCTACGATGCCGGCCGGCCGGTGCTGGTGGTACCGCATTTGGGCCCCCTCGTCACCAGCTTCAAGCATGTGCTGCTCGCCTGGAACGGCAGCAAGGAGGCCGCGCGCGCGGCCTTCGATGCCCTGCCCTTCATCATCGAGGCCGAGAAGACGGACATCATCGTCATCGACCCGCCGGACACGCTCGACGAGGCGCCGGAAACGGCCGGCGCCGAGATCGCCGCCTCGCTGTCCAGGCACGGCGCGACCGTGAGCGTCTCGGTGCTGAGGTCCGGCGGCGCCTCGGTCGACGACATCATCCAGACCAGGGTCGCCGAATCGGGTGCGGACCTGCTCGTGCTCGGCGCCTACAGCCATTCCTGGCTGCGCCAGCTGCTGTTCGGCGGAGTGACGCGAACG
Source organism: Mesorhizobium sp. M0991 (assembly GCF_040318915.1). NCBI lineage: Bacteria > Pseudomonadati > Pseudomonadota > Alphaproteobacteria > Hyphomicrobiales > Phyllobacteriaceae > Mesorhizobium > Mesorhizobium sp. M0991. Next base: position 173,699 of record NZ_JAMYNE010000013.1, on the reverse strand, counting down.
GTGCTGCGCACCGCACCGGTGGCGGCTTTCCTGTCGCGGTAAGTTCGTAGGGACCGCTGGCAGGACAATCGCTTTGCCACTCCCCTTGCCAAGGCCAAGCCTTTCCAGTTAATTCCGCGCGCATTCCATAGTGTCTGCGCGCGATGCGCGCTTTGCGGAGTGCGCGAAAGATGTCCCTGCCCGAAAAAGCCTTCCCGGTCTCCTGGGACCAGTTCCACCGCGATGCGCGCGCGCTCGCCTGGCGGCTTGCCGGCGCCAACAAGGGGCAATGGAAAGCGATCGTCTGCATCACGCGCGGCGGCCTGGTTCCGGCCGCCATCATATCGCGCGAGCTCGGCATCCGCATCATCGAGACGGTCTGCGTCGCCTCCTACCACGATTATACCAGCCAGGGGCAGTTGCAGGTGCTGAAGGAGGTCACGCCGGCGCTGCTCGCCGATGATGGCGCCGGCGTGCTGATCATCGACGACCTCACCGACACCGGCAAGACGGCGGGCATCGTGCGCGCGATGATGCCCAAGGCGCATTTCGCCACCGTCTATGCCAAGCCGAAAGGCAGGCCGATGGTCGACACCTTCGTCACCGAGGTCAGCCAGGACACCTGGATCTATTTTCCCTGGGACATGGGCTTCACCTACCAGAAGCCAATCGCCGACGACCACGCCGGCTGATTCGCGCAAGGTGTTCCCTTCGGAACGCACTGGCGCACACTCCTTGAAAAAGTGCCGTCGCGCACGATATTTCCTGAATCTACGCCTCTTGGCGTAGTTAACAAGTCGATATGAAGTTTTTTACTTTCATTGCTTATGATTAGCCGTAAGATTCACGAGACGGCAAATGATTCTGGGAGCTGGGGCAAGCTTCTCCGATGTTGACGAGGCCAACGACGCATAACCATCTGGCCGAAAGGGTCCGGCGACTCTTCGGTACGGCGCCGTGTCGCCTGCAGGTTGCAGCGCTGCCCTGGCGCGATAGCGGGCACGGCGTCGAGATCATGCTGATCACCAGCCGCGACACCGGCCGCTGGGTGCTTCCCAAGGGCTGGCCGGAAGCAAAGGAGCCGCTTTGCGAGGCGGCGGCGCGCGAAGCCGGCGAGGAAGCCGGGCTGCGCGGCACGATCTCGCATCACGAGGCCGGCCGCTATTTCTATGCCAAGGTGCTGGCGTCCGGCGAGGAAGTGCCGTGCGAGGTGCTGGTATTCCCGCTGCACGTCGACAAGGTCGCCGACCGGTGGAAGGAAAAGCGGGCGCGCATCCGCAAATGGGTCAGCGCCGCCGAGGCGGTACGCATGGTCAACGAGCCCGACCTTTGCCAGATCATCGCTCATTTCGGTGCTGACCCGCATCGCTTCAACTGAGTCGGCACATGGCTTCCGAGTCGGCATGGTCTTCGCTGCGGCGAAGGGCCTTCGAGCGTCGGCACCAGGCTTGTGGCTACAAGCCATAAAAAACTGAATCAGCGCGCGCTTCTATCCCCGTTATCCACATATGTGACACACAAGATGTTGGGGTCATAAAAGCTACGCAAACGAATCCTTGACGCCGCAAAACGAGTCGCCTTTTATAGGCCATGCGCTCCTGTTGAGAGTGCGACCGGAAAAGTTTCGAGGCCGGTCTTTTTCCCGGAATATGTGCGTTTTGATCCGCATTCCCGCCTGTTTACGAGGCCGGCGAAGGCGTGGGATTTTGAAGCCTTGGGTGGCGAAAGGGGAGGATTGTCGGACTTGAATAAATTGTCTGTTAACACTATATTTAGTGTTTGCAGGTAGGTTCGACGCTAGATAATGTGAATTTCCCTCGATCGAGGGCGTTACAAAAAGTTTTCAGTTTTGAGGGACCCACAGGGTCCGTGAGCGCGTTGGACAGCGGCCTCGCAAGAGGTTCGACCGGCAGGGCGGCGGAGACTGTGACGATGAGAGCCGGGGTTTTCGAACGCCGGCAGACGGCGGCCATGCGCGTTTCGTCAAGAGGGCAGAAATCCTCTGGGAAAAGCGCTATATGTAGACAAAAGGGACCGGACCAATGCGCATCGAGCGTCGTTTCACCAAGCCAGGGCAATCAGCTTACGCGGAGATCGAATTCCGCAAGGCGCTTTCGGAGATCAAGAATCCGGATGGCTCGGTGGTGTTCCGCTTGGACAATATCGACGTGCCGGCGCAGTTCTCCCAGGTTGCCGCCGATATCCTGGCGCAGAAATATTTCCGCAAGGCGGGCGTCCCGGCACGGCTGAAGAAGGTCGAAGAGACGCAAGTCCCCTCATTCCTGTGGCGCTCCGTCGCCGACGAAGCTGAACTGGCAAAGCTGCCGGAAGCCGAGCGCTACGGTTCCGAGACCGATGCCCGCCAGGTCTTCGACCGGCTTGCCGGTACTTGGACCTATTGGGGCTGGAAGGGCGGCTACTTCAAGTCGGAGGAAGACGCGCGCGCCTTCCGCGACGAGCTCGCCTATATGCTGGCCACCCAGCGCGTCGCGCCGAATTCGCCGCAATGGTTCAACACCGGCCTGCATTGGGCCTATGGCATCGACGGTCCCAGCCAGGGCCATTTCTATGTCGACCCGTTCACCGGCAAGCTGACCAAGTCGAAGTCTTCCTACGAGCATCCGCAGCCGCATGCCTGCTTCATCCAGGGCGTGCAGGACGACCTCGTCAATGAAGGCGGCATCATGGACCTGTGGGTGCGTGAGGCGCGCCTGTTCAAATACGGCTCCGGCACCGGCTCCAATTTCTCATTCCTGCGCGGCGAAGGCGAAAAGCTGTCGGGCGGCGGCCGCTCGTCGGGGCTGATGAGCTTCCTCAAGATCGGCGACCGTGCTGCGGGCGCCATCAAATCGGGCGGCACGACGCGTCGCGCCGCGAAAATGGTCATCGTCGACGCCGACCATCCCGATATCGAGGAATTCATCGACTGGAAGGTCAATGAGGAGCAGAAGGTCGCCTCGCTGGTCACCGGCTCGAAGATCGTCAAGAAGCACCTCGAAGCGATCATGAAAGCCTGCATCAACTGCGAAGGCAACGGCGACGATTGCTTCGACCCGGCGGTCAACACAGCGCTGAAGCGCGAGATCAAGGCGGCCAAGAAGGACGCGGTGCCGGAGAACTACATCTACCGCGTCATCCAGTTCGCCAAGCAGGGCTATACCTCGATGTCGTTCAAGACCTACGACACCGACTGGGATTCCGACGCCTATCTCACCGTTTCCGGCCAGAACTCCAACAATTCGGTGTCGCTGAAGGACGATTTCCTGCGCGCCGTCGAGCAGGACGGCGACTGGCATCTCACCGCCCGCAAGGACGGCAAGGTGCTGAAGACGCTGAAGGCGCGCGATCTCTGGGAAAAGATCGGCTATGCCGCCTGGGCGTCGGCCGATCCGGGCCTGCATTTCAACACGACGATGAACGACTGGCACACCTGCGCCTCGGCCGGTGCGATCCGGGCATCCAATCCGTGCTCGGAATACATGTTCCTCGACGACACCGCCTGCAATCTGGCCTCGATCAACCTTCTGCCCTACCGCAACGCCGACGGCACTATCGACATCGCCGCCTACGAGCACACGGTGCGGCTGTGGACCATGGTGCTGGAAATCTCCGTCATGATGGCGCAATTCCCGTCGAAGGAGATCGCCAAGCTCTCGTACGAATACCGCACGCTCGGCCTCGGCTACGCCAATATCGGCGGCCTGCTGATGACCTCGGGCATTCCCTATGATTCCGACGAGGGCCGCGCCATCTGCGCCGCCCTCACCGCGATCATGACCGGCACGGCCTATGCGACTTCGGCCGAAATGGCCGCCGAGCTCGGCGCCTTCCCCGACTATGACCGCAACGCGCAGAACATGCTGCGTGTCATGCGCAACCACCGCCGCGCGGCCTATGGCGAAAGGGACGGCTACGAGAAGCTTGCCGTCAACCCAGTGCCGCTGGTCGCCTCAGACCTCAAGCAGCAGGAGCTTGCCTACCATGCCAAGGCCGCCTGGGACCGCGCCATCGAGCTCGGCGAGGAGCATGGCTACCGCAATGCGCAGGCAACGGTGATCGCCCCGACCGGCACGATCGGCCTGGTGATGGATTGCGATACCACCGGCATCGAGCCCGACTTCGCGCTGGTAAAATTCAAGAAGCTCGCCGGCGGCGGCTATTTCAAGATCATCAACCGCGCGGTGCCCGAAGCGCTGCGCACGCTCGGCTATTCCGAGGCCCAGATCGCCGAGATCGAGGCCTATGCCGTCGGCCACGGCAATCTCAACCAGGCGCCGGGCATCAATCCCGGCTCGCTCAAGGCCAAAGGCTTTACCGACGACAAGATCGCTGCGCTCAATGCCGCGTTGAAGTCGGCTTTCGACATCAAGTTCGTCTTCAACCAGTGGACGTTGGGCGCCGACTGGGTGAAAGAGACGTTCGGCTTCACCGATGAGCAGCTCAACGATTTCTCGTTCGAGATGCTGCCGGCGCTGGGCTTTTCCAAGAAAGACATCGAGGCCGCCAACATCCATGTCTGCGGAGCGATGACGCTGGAAGGCGCGCCGTTCCTGAAGGCCGAACACCTGCCGGTGTTCGACTGCGCCAGCCCGTGCGGCAAGATCGGCAAGCGTTCGCTGTCGATCAACAGCCACATCATGATGATGGCGGCGGCACAGCCCTTTATCTCCGGCGCCATTTCCAAGACCATCAACATGCCGAACGACGCGACGGTGGAAGATGCCAAGGGCGCCTACATGCTGTCGTGGAAGCTGGCGCTGAAGGCCAACGCGCTCTATCGCGACGGCTCGAAGCTGTCGCAGCCGCTCAACGCCTCGCTGCTCGCCGATGGTGAAGAGGACGAGGACGAAGCCGTCGAGCAGCTGATCGCGGCACCGGCCGCACAGCGCGCCGTTCAGGTGACCGAGAAGATCGTCGAGCGCGTCGTCGAGCGTCTCTACCGCGACCGCGAGAAACTGCCGAACCGCCGCAAGGGCTACACCCAGAAGGCGGTCGTCGGCGGCCACAAAGTCTATCTCAGGACCGGCGAGTTCGACGACGGCCGTATCGGCGAGATCTTCATCGACATGCACAAGGAAGGTGCCGCCTTCCGCGCGATGATGAACAACTTCGCCATCGCCATTTCGCTCGGCCTGCAATATGGCGTGCCGCTCGAGGAATTCGTCGAGGCCTTCACTTTCACTAAATTCGAGCCGGCGGGCATGGTGCAGGGCAACGACGCCATCAAGAACGCCACGTCGATCCTCGACTATGTCTTCCGCGAACTTGCCGTCTCCTATCTCGGCCGCAACGACCTCGCCCATGTCGATCAGTCGGACTTCGACAAGACCGCACTCGGGCGCGGCATCAACGAAGGCAAGGCGACGCCCTTCTCCAAGGGTCTCACCCGCGGTGCCTCGCCGGTCAAGCTGGTGTCGGGCATGGGTGCCGAGCCCAAGGGCTTTGCCGGTTCGGGCTCCGGAACTCCGGCCCGTACCGCCCCGACCGCCTTCTCCGGCTCCAACGTGCTGACGCTGAAGCCGGCAAGCGACGAAGCCATCGCCTACAAGCGCGACTACGAGGAGCGCGCCAGGGAACTGGTCGAGGACATCGTCTACGCGGAAGCGTCCGACCCGACGGAGCTGTTCACCGACGAGGCGGCGAAAGAAGCAGCCGAAGCCAAAGCGCTCGCCGCCAACCGGCGCCAGCAATCGCTGATGCAGGGCTACACCGGCAACGAATGCTCGGAGTGCCACAATTTCACGATGGTGCGGAACGGGACGTGTGAAAAGTGCGATACTTGTGGGGCTACGAGCGGGTGCAGCTGAGATAGCTGATAGGCAAGTTGATCGCTTAGAGGTGGGTTGACGGCAACCCACCTCTAACGGTCAAAACAAGCCGATCAGGCACGCCCGATGCCTAGCTACTCAAAGCTCGCGACGTTGCTCGTGCGGTCGTTCAAACGCTGTGCTCGGCCCTAACCCAATAAGCGGGTCAGTAGTCCCAGACAGCCGGCACGCAACGAAAGACATCGCCGTCCACCGCCACATGGCAGATAGACGGGAACGGCAGGTGAGTGGCCACCAGCGGCTCGCGGGTCGCCGCCAGCTCCCGCAAAAGATTGATGCGGACGCGGGCCGCCTCCTCGGGGTCGTGTTCGAAGCCGTTGTGCCAGTCGGGTTGGTCGAACCCGACCTGGAACACGGCGTCGCCGGCGAAGGTCAGTCGATCGCCGCCGGACGCTAGGCGGACCACGCTGTGCCCGGGGGTGTGGCCACCGGTGAGCGTGACGGCCACCCCCGGCGCCACCTCGTGCTCCGTCTCAAACGGCCGCAACTGGCTGTGGTAGTCGTTCACGAACCGCTTGGCCGCCCGCCGCAGCGCATCCGGGAACCCCGTTGGCATGGAGACGCGGGAGAAATCGGGCGACTCCCAGAACTTGAGCTCGGCGGCCGCCACGTGAATCCGCAGATCCGGACGCAGCCGGTCCTTCACCCCGTCGATGAGCAGCCCGCCGATATGGTCCATGTGCATATGGGTAAGCACCACGTCGGTGACTGATGCGAGATCGATGCCGGCGGCCTCCAGTCGCGAGACCAACCGCCCGGCCCTCGGCAAGTGCAAGTCCGGGTCCATCCCCAGCCCGGCGTCCACCAGTATGGTCCGGTCGCCGCTGCGTACGACGACCACGTTCAGCGGCCACTCGAGCACGTCCGGCGGCAGGAACATGTCGTCCAGCCAAGCCTCCCGGAGGGCCGGGTCGACGTTGTATGCCATAACCGGCGCTGGTATCGGCAGCACTCCATCGCTGACCACCAGCACGTCGATGTCGCCGACCTGCAGCGCGTAGCGCGACGGAACCAATTCGGGCTCCGGTCTACCGTTGCTGTGCTTGGCGTTCAGGCTGTCGGCGCAGTGCTGGATCGAGGGGTGTGAAATGTTGTCCAAGCTCATGTTTGTCTCCTGCTGACCAGTCGTGCGGGTTTTTGTTTCTGCCTGCGACATGATGCGCTCCTGTTTTGCGTGATCGAGACGTGTCGGTCACAAGCCACGTCGGGGACCCTATGGGGAAGCGTGTCGGCTATCGAGCTACACCTGAGGATGGGTCAGCCTGTGCTCTCAGTGGACCGCAGCGAGGATTTGGTGGTGAAGAGGCTGGCATGAGGGAGTAGACGCCCTCGCCCACCGAACGGCGCCCTGCGCTCAGCGTTGACTCGAAGCCGTCCTCGATATCCGCGACGATGTGCTCTTTCGAGCAGGAAGGATGTCAGGAGGAGCTGCTATTCAACTACGTCAGTGTAGATGATCGGCCGCTGGCCATAATGACATTTCCAACCGAAGAGGTTGCGCAATGCGTTACGCGGCGGTCATCGAAAAAGCCGGAAACAATTTTTCCGCTTAGCTGCCGGACCTACCCGGCTGCATTGCGATCGGTGCTCGAGGTGGAAACCGAAATTCGCGACGCAATACGCTTTCACATCGGAGGCTTGCGAGCCGATGGACTGGATGTGCCCAAAGGGGTCAGCTTGGCGAATATATAGAGGCGTAGAGCCGCCAGCCGAACCAAGGGCTGGTAGCTATCACCGCGCGTTTCTCTTCGACGGCACGGCATGGATCCTAGGGTCTGCGCTCCGCTTCGCGTTCGCTCCGCCCTAGGATGACGAAGACACGGAGGCCGAAGGCCAATCGCCAAGGCCGGTAACTAGCGGGAACATCCCTTCCTTCGTCATCCTAGGGCGGAGCAGGAGCGAAGCGACGTTGCGGAGACCCTAGGATCCACGCCGTGACCGCGGCGGGATACCGACGGTGGAAGCCAAGCACCCGACCCGCCGCGCTACTCCGCCTCGGCCACCATCTGCCGGCCGCCAGTCCAGTCTCGCCAAGCCTTCTCATCGCCGTGGAAGACGTTGAGGTCGATGCGGCCCCTCACCCCGTGCGACAGGCCAGAGCCGGAATATTGCCAGAACAGCCATTTGCGGTCGGGATAGACCTTTGATGGGTGCGCCGCCACGGCGCGCAGCCAGAATGGGTAATCGGGAAAGGCGCCCCTGAGATTGTCGCGGTAGAAGTCGGGCGCGGTGTAGATGATCGGGCGCTGGCCGTAGTGGCGCTCGAGCTTGTCCATGAACACCTGCATCTTTTCCAGCACCTTTTGCCGCGACGGGCGGCGCTTGCAGCTCGATTCGCCGTTCCACTCGACGTCGATCACCGGCGGCAGCGCGCCCTCGACCCTCGGCACGTTGCGGATGAACCAGTCGGCCTGCTCGCCGGCGGTGCGGCACCAGTAGAAGAAGTGATAGGCGCCGCGCTTGAGGCCGGCGGCGTCGGCATTGCGCCAGTTCCTGGTAAACATCGGGTCGATATGATCGCCGCCGTCGGTGGCCTTGATGTAGGCGAAGTTGGCGCCCTGGGCGCGCAGCTTTTGCCAGTTCACATTGCCCTGCCAGCGCGAAACGTCGACGCCGTGAACGGCAAGGCGCCTTGGCGAGGAGGACTTGCCGAAATTGATCGGCTTGGCGTCGCGAAAGCCATAGCGCGTGACCGGCTCGGCAAGCATCGCCGGTGCTGCGCGTGCCAGCCGCTTCGGCGGCGACATCAGCGCGATCACCTCGGCCGGCGGTTCGACGCCCTGATCGGGTACGTCCATCGCGACCGGCTGTTCGTCCTGCTCCTGTTCGGCAAAAGCGGGCGCGGCATCAGTTTTCGCCACGGATGCCACCGGCGCGGGTGGCCGTACAACCGAGCTGGTGGTCTCGCTGGACGGCATTTGCAGCGCATCGACGCCGGAGGTCGACGTGCAGCCGGCAAGGCACAGCGCTGCGATCGAAAAGATGACGACGCCTGATATCCGCATCTGGACCTGTACGCAAAACACAACAGACCGAAGGCAGGACAACGCCGCCGGACAAACCAAGCTGGATTCCTAACAAGAAACTACCAACAAAGTTTGAATCGACTTGTTAGGGCTTTGTATCGGGAAATCGGCCGGACAGAGGGGCGCTATCCCTCCGACGTTCGGCCACGTCGCTGCCTCGCAATCCCGCTTGACAACTCACTGCATGAGATTAGTCTCCCCTAATCTTACAGTGTAAGGCCATACTTGGGAGGACGTCATGCAGCCTGCCGCCTTGTCAGAATTGCAGCCCGTCGTCCCGCCGGAGCCGCACTCGCCTGCCATCAGGATTGACGAGATATCCCGCGACCTCAGCCGCGTTATCGAACGCGCCGAGGTCAATGCCTGGCTCGATCTCTATCGCGCCGCTCCGGCAGACTTTGCCGCAAGGCAAGGCTTGGCCATCGCCGAAGATGGCGATCTCGTCTGGACCACCTGCACGACGATCCCGTTCATCCATTTCAACTGCGTCAAGAATTTCGGTGTCGATAGCGCGGCCACCGAGAGCCGGCTCGATGCGCTTCTGACGCATTATCGCGAGGCCGGTATTCTGCGGCCCTGGTTCTACACCAATCCGCATACCGAGCCCGCGACGCTCAGCTGCTGGCTCGAGGCACGCGGCCTGCAGCGTCAGGGCGGCTGGGAACGCATCTTTCGCGACGCCACGCCATTGCCAACGGAGCCGCTTTTCCCGACGAAGGATGTCTCGGTCGAGCGGGTGACGCCGGCAACGGCAAGAGAATGGGCTGGGTTCATCGACAGCCAATATCGGTTGCCGACCTCACCGTGGTTGCTGGTGCTGGCCGGCCGGCGCGGCTGGCATCATTACATGCTGCGGCGGGAGGGCACGGTGGCGGCGGTGCGCTCGATGTTCATCGGTGCCGACGGCATGGCCTGGAGCGGCATCGACGCACCGGTGCCCGGCATCATGGCGCCGAGCTTCGACCTCGATGCAATGCTCGGCGAACCGATGGTGCGCGACGGACTTGCGGCCGGTGCAAAACTGTTCGTGGCCGACATCGAGGCGCCGCACGCCGAACGCGACGGGCCGGCGTATCGCAACTATGCGCGCCTCGGCTTCAGGCTCGCTTATTTCCGCAGCCATTACAGCTATTTGCCGGCAAATTCCGGCTGACCGCTTCAAGACCCTAGCCGCACAGCCACAGCTTGTGGCAGGTCGTGGCCATCAAGTGGGCCGGCGGTACAAAACGATCGTTGACCGCCACATCATCGTCCGCCCGGCGGACCTTTTCCTCGAGCAGAGTGCGAAGTTCCGCCGGCTGCACGCGGTCGCGCTCCATCACCAGCTTGATCATCGGATCGCTCAAGAGTTCGTCCAGGGTGTTGATGCTGTCGTTCATCCGTCGCCTCCTCGACTGCCTGCCCGCACACAATAGATAGGCAGCAATGATGGCCCACCAATGACGCTTTGCCGGCTATCTCGTGTCGCTTCGGATTAAATTTTGTCCAGATTTCACCTCAAACCGGCGGTGGCGCGCCTTCATATTGCGGCAGGCCGTCGTCGATCTGAACCCAGGGCTGCTTCGAGGCGGTCCAGATGTGCATCTCAGGCCTGAACACTGAGGGATCGTCGAGCGAGCCAGTGGTGACGCCCACGATGCCGGCGGAATCGCGTCGGGAAAACATCGTCGTGCCGCAGCGCGGACAAAAGCCGCGCTTGAGATCGGGGGAGGAATTCACCATCGCCAGCGGTCCTTCGACCGTCACATCGTCGATGCGGAACAGCACGCGCGCGTTGAAGGCGGCACCCAGCGCCTTCTGGCAGATCCGGCAATGGCAGACGCGCTCATTGATCGGTGCCGCCTCGGCGCGGTAGCGCACCGCCCCGCATAAACATCCACCCTGATATCTTGCCATTGCTCCGATCCGTCATTTGGAGAAGATCGGCGAACCGTAGCGACGGGCATGGCAGCGTCAATTGAAAAGCTTTGATAGGGCGCCATCGGTTCCTGTGATCCGGCCGATACACGATGCCCGACGCGCCGGGCCCAAGGCCTCATGCCGCGAAAACCGGCCATCTCGCGAGAGACGGCCGGCAGACAATTGACCGGGCGTCAGTTAGTTTCGTTGACGACCTCATCCCAGGTCTTGACCTTGGTCTCGCCATTGAGGAACGGCAGCGCGGCAGCTGTCAGTTCCGGCGCGAAGAACACGTCGTAATGGGTGCGGTTCGGCACGATCGCCAGACGGTTCTGCGACAGGTTCTCGCGCATCCAGCCGGCGTCCTTCAGCCCGCCGCCAAGCATCTGATAGAATTTGATCTCGTGCTCGGGCCGGTACATGTCGCTGTCGCCGAACACCAGCATCACCGGCATTTTCAGCTTCGGCACGTCGGCCGAATAGTCGTAGTCCTTGCGCATGTAGGCGCCGAGCTGGTCAAGGAGTTTCGGAAAATCCTCCGGATGCAGCGCGACCGCGACGTAGGATTTGTACATCGGCGTGTCCTTCATCATGTCGGCCATCGCCGCGCCGACTTGTGCCTGCTGGCCACGCATCTCGGCATAGAAGCCGTCCGCGGCGTAGCCGGTCGAGACCAGGACGAGCCGTCGCACCACGTCGGGATGCTGCACGGCCATGCGGAAGGCGACGCCGCCACCCAGCGAATAACCCATGACGTCGACCTTGTCGTAGCCGAGCGCCTTGACGATCGCCGCCATGTCGTCGCCCATCGCCTCCAGGCTGAGCGGCCGATCGCCGAGCGCGGTGCGGCCATGGCCCTGCAGGTCGACCCCGATGACGGTGCGGTTTTCGGTAAGCTTCGGCAGGATCGGCGCGAACATGTCGGTCGTGCCGAGACCGCCATGCAGCAGGAGCAGCGGCTCGCCCTTGCCATAGACGGCGTAATAATAGTTCAGGCCGTTGATCGGCAGCAGGCCGGATTTTTCCGGCGTCGGCAGTGTTGCGGTTGCGGTCGTCATGGCGGGCTTGGCCTCCTCTGCGTTGATGGTGCCCGGCGCCGCAAAGAGCGCGGCGGCCGAGGCGAAAATGGCAAAAAATATAGATCTGGACATATCAGTCTCCCTCTCCCGTTTGCATCAAAGTCGCTTTGCGACCTCCTCGAGCTGTTCGGCGCACTGGCCCCAGCCCTCGTGAAAACCCATTTTCTCGTGCTGTTCGCGGTCGGCGACCGACCAATGCGCAACCCGGGCGATGTAGCGGGTCTTGCCCGTGCCCTCGTCCTCGAGTGTCACAATCCCGGTCATGAACGGTTTGGCGGAAGGCTCCCACGCCTTGGTATAGGCATCGGTGAAGACGAGCTTCCTGCCCGGCACGACTTCGAGGAAGACGCCGGGGTTCGCAAACTCGTTGCCGTCAGGACCGGCCATGACGACGAGGCTGGTACCGCCGGGCCGAACATCCATCTCCGCGCGCGGCGTCGTCCACGGCTTCGGCGCGAACCATTGCGTCAAGAGCTTCGGCTCGGTCCAGCAGCGATAGACGTTCTCGCGCGGCGCATCGATGATGCGGGCGAGAACCAACTCGCGGTCGGAGTTGGGGGCGATGTCGAGCTTGGTGGTCATGGTGTTTCCTCACATGTCGGTTTTGGCTTTCGTGTCTAGGACGAACCGACAAGACGCAAGCCGACACGGTTCGCGAGAAAAAATCCGCGGGACCGGAGATTCGAACGACGGAAATGAGTGGCTTCAGTGACGCTTGGCTTGCACCAGATAGGCGTCGATCTCGGTCTCGCCGAGCCACTTGGCCGCTTCCAGCCGATGCAACCCTTCGACGAGGATGTGGCGCTTGCCGTCATGGCGCACCTGGATCGGCATCTTCATGCCGTTTTCCAGAATGTCCTCGGCCAGATGGCGGACGGTTTCGGGATGCAGCGTCTTCTTGCGCGCGGTCGGCACGTAGATGTCGTCGACCCTGACCTTTTGCACTCTCAGCATATCGGCTCCCATGCGGACAAGGCCGCCCTTGTGAGATAGTCTGTTTGGCCGGCAAGGCCAAGGGAGCGGCCCGGCAATGGCTGGCCCGATCGTTTCCAATTGACGCTTGGCCGGCCGATGGCCGAAATGGCGGCCTTCGACCTTAGCGGTGTCCATGAACCATCTGCCGACAGAGTTTCCCGATTTCGGACTGACGCCGGAGCAGCGACGCCAGGCGGTGCGCAGCCATTACTGGGAATGGCCGGGGATGGATGGCGGGCGTGGCGAAATCTGGTGCTACAGCGACCGTTTTTCCTACCGTCCTGGCGACATGATGGCGCTGCATGTCAGTTCGACAGCCGCCAGTTTCGGCATCGCGATCATCCGCGACGGCGGCGCGGAAGCGACAATGTTCGAGGAGGCCGGTATCGCGGCGCGCTGGCAGGATACGCCGGATCAATGTTCGGTCGAAGGCTGCGGCTGGCAAGTGTCGTTCGAGTTTCGCATCGGCGACGATTGGCCGTCCGGCGCCTATCGCGTCACACTGACGGCAGATGGCCGGGACGGCGAGGTGATCCGCTGCCACCATCTTTTCGTCCTTGCGCCGCAACCCGGCAAGAAACCCGGCCGCGTGCTGCAGGTCGCGGCCACCGGCACCTGGCTCGCCTACAACACATGGGGCGGTTCCAACCATTACGAAGGCATCACCGGGCCAGGCCGCGACCAGTATGCACGAATGGTATCGACGCAGCGGCCGTGGTGCCGCGGCTTCGTCGTGCTGCCCAAGGACGCGCCGCGCGTGCCGCTCGAAGTCGCCGTGCAGCCGAAAACCGTGCCGCGCTATCCGCATATGGAATGGGCCTTTGCTACCGGCCATTCCAAGAAATACGCCTCGTCGGGCTGGGCAAGCTACGACAGCCATTTCTTCCGCTTCGCCGAGCGTGCCGGCTACGCCGTCGATCTCGCCAGCCAGCACGATCTGCATTTTTCGCCCGACATCCTCGACGGCTATGACTGCGTCGTCTTCGTCGGCCACGACGAATATTGGACCTGGGAAATGCGCGATGCGGTCGACACCTATGTCGAGCGCGGCGGCCATGCAGCGCGCTTTGCCGGCAATTTCATGTGGCAGACCAGGCTGGAGGACGAAGGGCGTCGGCAGGTCTGCTACAAATACCGCGCCCGCGCCGAGGACCCGGCCTATCGCGGCGGCGACATAAGGCGCGCCACTAACTCCTGGGAGGCGCCGGAAATCGGCCGGCCGGGTGCGGCGACCTTCGGCCTCAACGCGACAAGAGGCGTCTATGCCGGCTGGGGCGGCTGCGCGCCGCGCGGCGTGCGCGGCTTTCCGGTCTACCGGCCGGAGCATTGGGCCTTTGCCGGTACCGGCATCTACTATGGCGACCTGCTCGGCGCCGACAGCCATGTCTATGGTTACGAGGTCGACGGGCTCGACTTCGAGATCCGCGGCGGCCTGCCCTACCCCGAGCCCGACAGCGGCGCACCGGACGGCCTGCAAGTGCTGGCCGTCGGCATGGCGAGCCAGGTCGAGGAAAGCGCCGACATTCCGCTCAAGGACCAGTTTCTCGGCGACGAGGACGGGCGCTTCACCGCCGAAACGCTGTTCGGCGAGGCAAGCGATGCCAATCTCGACAAGGTCAAACGCGGCAACGGCATGATCGTCAATTTCCGGCGCGGCAAGGGCGAGGTGTTTCACGCCGGAAGCTGCGAATGGGTTGCCGGCCTGCTAAGGCAGGATGCGATGGTCGAGCGTGTCACCAGAAATGTCCTCGACCGCTATCTTGGAAAGTCATGACATGCTGAAGTCCCCTGCCCCGGAAGCCCGCGAAGCCTCGCATCTGTTTTATCTGTCCAGCCTGCGCCGGCCGTTGATCGACCGCGCCGAAGGCATCTACATGTGGACGCAGGACGGCCGCTGCTTCATCGACGGATCGAGCGGGCCGATGGTCGCCAATATCGGCCATTCCAACCGCAACGTGCTCGACGCGATGAAACGGCAGATGGACCGCGCCACCTTCGCTTACCGCCTGCATTTCGAGAACGAACCGGCCGAGGAGCTCGCGCGGCAACTGGCGGCCAAACTCCCCGAGGGCCTGGACCGCATCTTCTTTGTCTCCGGCGGCTCGGAAGCTACGGAATCCTGCATTAAGCTGGCGCGGCAATGGGCGGTCGCCACGGGCCAGCCCAGCCGCTGGAAGGTGATCACGCGCTTTCCCTCCTATCACGGCGGCACACTGGGTGCGCTCGCCGTCACCGGCGACGATGCGCTGGCCGAAAATTTTACGCCGATGATGCAGGTCATGCCGACCGTGCCGGCGCCCATCGCCTGGCGCGACCGCGACAATCTATCGATGGAACAGCGCGGCATCCGCTACGCCGATATGCTGGAAGAAAAGATCCTCGCCGAGGGGCCGGAAAGCGTGCTCGCCTTCATCATGGAGCCGGTCGGCGGCGCTGCCACGGCAGCACTTGTGGCGCCGGACAGCTATTATCCGCGCATCCGCGAGATCTGCGATCGCTACGGCATCCTGCTCATCCATGACGAAGTGATGAGCGGTGCGGGTCGCACCGGAAAATTCCTCGGCGGCGACCACTGGAACTGCAAGCCCGACATCGTTGCGCTATCGAAGGGGCTGGGCTCGGGCTACGCGCCGCTCGGCGCGCTGGCGGCACCGATGCGGCTGGTGCAGCCATTGCTCGCATCGGGCGGCTTCCAGCACGGCCATACTTATGCCGGCAATCCGCTCGCCTGCGCCGCCGGGCTCGCCGTACTCGGCGAAATGGACCGCCTCGGCCTAATCGCCAACGCGGCTGTCATGGGCGACCTTTTGATGGACGAACTGAAGGGATTGGCCAAACGGTTTCCATTCATCGCCGATGTCCGCGGCAAGGGCCTGCTCACCGGTGCCGAAATGGTCGCCGATCCCGACACTCTGAGGCCGATCGAGCCCGCGAAAATGGCCACCCAGCGCCTGCTCGACCTCGCCTATGAGCGCGGCCTGATCATCTACGGACGCAAGGTCAAGGGCGGTGTCGACGGCGACAATTTCATGGTCGCGCCGCCGATGATCGTCACCGCCGCGCAGATCGGCGAGATCGTATCCATCATCGGCGACTCGCTCGAGGTGCTGGCCGGCGAGCTCGACCTGCCGGTCGAAGGTTGAGGCGACCATGGCACCGCGAAAAGTCATTATCACCTGCGCCGTCACCGGGTCGGTGCATACGCCGTCGATGTCGCCGCATCTGCCGGTGACGCCGGACCAGATCGCCGCCGACGCGATCGCCGCCGCCGAAGCCGGTGCCTCGATCCTGCATCTTCACGCCCGCGACCCTAAGGACGGGCGGCCGACCGCCGACCCCGAGGTGTTCATGCAGTTCCTGCCGCGCATCAAGCAGGCGACCGATGCGGTGATCAACATCACCACCGGCGGCTCCTCGCTGATGACGCTCGACCAGCGGTTGGCCGCCCCGCTCAGGGCCGCGCCGGAAATGTGCTCGCTCAATATGGGCTCGATGAATTTCGCGCTGTTCCCCATGCTCGACCGGCCGCGGGAGTGGCAGCACGAATGGGAGCCGAAGCTGCTCGAAGCGACCCGCGACACGATCTTCAAGAACACCTTTGCCGACATGGAGACGGTGCTCGAAAAGCTTGCGCGCGGATGCGGCACGCGCTTCGAATTCGAATGCTACGATGTCGGCCATCTCTACTCGCTGGCGCATTTCCGCGACCGCGGGCTGGTGTCGGGACCGCTGTTCATCCAGTTCGTGTTCGGAATCCTCGGTGGCATCGGCGCCGATCCCGAAAACCTGGTCCACATGAAGCACATCGCCGACAAACTGTTCGGCGACAGCTACCAGTTTTCGGTGCTGGCCGCCGGACGCCACCAGATGCCGATGATCTCGATTGCGGCGGCGATGGGCGGCAACGTCCGCGTCGGGCTGGAGGACAGCCTCTACGACGGGCGCCAGCTCGCCAAGTCCAATGCCGACCAGGTGCGCCGCATCCGCAGCGTGCTCGACGGATTGTCGCTGGACGTTGCAACGCCGGCCGAGGCGCGGCAGATGCTGGCGCTCAAGGGCGGCGACCGTGTGGCGTTCTGATGGTTGTGGCCTGAGATGATTGTGATCCGTCACACCCCCCTCTGTCCTGCCGGACATCTCCCCCTCAAGGGGGGAGATTGGACATCACTGCGGCCTTCGCCAATTGCCGATGTTGCAGGATGGGCGACAAGATCGAAGCTACCAATCTCCCCCCATGAGGGGGAGATGTCCGGCAGGACAGAGGGGGGTGCCTGGGCACTCTGCCTGCCGTGAGTACGCCATCGACAAACGTACTTATCCGCCCCGGCACCAGCGAAGACGTCGAAACCATCCACGCCGCGCTCCTACGGCTGGGCGCGCATGTCGGCGCCCATCAGGAGATCGCCTCGACAGCTCAGGATCTCCGCACCTATGGATTTGGCGAAAAGCCTGCCTTCTCGACCTTGATCGCCGAAGTCGGCGGCGAATTTGCCGGGCTGTGCCTCTATTTTCCGATCTTCTCGACATGGATGGGCCGGCCCGGCGTCTATGTGCAGGACCTCTATATCGAGGACCGGTTTCGCGGCCGCAGGATCGGCGAGCGCCTGCTGCGCCGGGTCGCGGCGCAATGCCGCAAAGACGGCGGCGTTTACCTCAGGCTGTCCGTCGACACCGACAACGAGACCGCCAAGGCTTTTTACGAACGGTTGGGCATTGCCTGGTCGAGCTACGAGCAGGTGCAAAAGATCGTCGGCGAGGCCTTTTTCGCCTTTGCCGACGCACCGGAGGAGCCAACATGAAAGCCTTCTATGCCGAAGAACAGAAGCGCCACGACCCGAAGGCGTTCCTCTCAAGCGGCGCGCCGCAGCCCAATCCGGAAAAGCCGGTACGGGTCGAGCGATTGTTAGCCGGCGCAAAGGCTGCCGGCTGCACGATCGAACGGCCGCGGGATCACGGGCTCGGCCCGATTGCGGCGGTGCATACGCCGGAATATCTCGATTTCCTCCAGCATATCTTCGCGCGCTGGCAGCGCATCGAGGGCGCCTCGGCCGAGGTCATCCCCAACATCCACCCGATCGCGCGGAACGGCTCCTATCCGGCCTCGGCGGTCGGCCAAGCCGGCTACCACATGGCCGACACCGCCTGCCCGATCTCCGGGGAGACGTGGCAGAGCGCGCTTTGGAGCGCCTGGAGCGCGGTTGAAACCGCCGAGGCGGTGATGTCGGGAGCGCCGGCCGCCTATGCGCTGTGCCGGCCGCCCGGCCATCACGCCTTTGCCGATGTCGCCGGCGGCTTCTGCTTCATCAACAATTCGGCGGTCGCCGCACAGGTTCTGCGCAAGCAGGCGGCGCGGGTGGCGATCCTCGATGTCGACCTGCACCACGGCAACGGCACGCAAGGCATCTTCTATGCCCGGCCGGACGTGCTCACCGTGTCGCTGCATGCCGATCCGGTGCGGTTCTATCCGTTTTTCTGGGGCTATGCCGACGAGCGCGGCGAAGGCGCCGGCCTCGGCTACAATCTCAACCTGCCGCTGCCGCGCAAATCCGGCGATGCGGCTTTCCTCGAAGCGCTCGCGGCAGCGTTCCAGCGCATCAACGCCTTCTCGCCCGATGCGCTTGTGGTGGCGCTGGGGCTAGACGCCTTCGAAGGCGATCCGTTCGGCGGACTGTCGGTGAGCACGTCTGGTTTTTCGCGCATTGGCGAGGCGATCGCCGGGCTCGGCCTGCCGACGGTCATCGTCCAGGAAGGCGGTTATCTCTGCGACGAACTCGGCGACAATCTCACCGCCTTCCTCACCGGTTTTGGCGGCGCCCACAAGCGATGATCCGCCCGCGTGGCCCGCTCAGGATCGCTCCTGCCTCAGCATGGCGACAACGCGGTGCACGCTCTCCAGCGTCTCTTCGATCTCGGCTGCAGTGTTGTAATGAGCGATGCCGATGCGCACCACGCCCTGCTCGGCCGGAATGCCGAGCTGGTGCACGATCTCCCAGGCGTAGTTGTGGCCGGACCACAGGAAGATGTTTTCGGCATTCGTCTGCCGCACGATCGTCTCCGGCACGATGCCTTCGACAGTGAACGACACCGTCGGCACACGCTCATTGATCCGCTTCGGATCGGTGATGCCGTGGATGGTCAGGCCGGTAATATCCGACAGACCATCGATCAGCTGTTGCGCCAGCGGGTTCTCGTAAGCGATTGAAACTTCGAAGGCCTTGGCGATTTTCTGCCGACGCGACGCTTGCGCGCCGGCTGCCGCGCCCAGGTCGGCAAAATAATCGACAGCCGCCGACAGGCCGGCCATCAATTCAATTTGCGGCGTGCCGAGCTCGAAGCGCTCCGGCAGGGCATTGGACGAGCAGCGGCATTTGTACGGCTGCAGTGCATCGACGACGTCCAGCCTGGCCCACAAAATTCCCATATGCGGGCCGAAGAACTTGTAGGCCGAGCAGATCAGAAAATCGCAGCCGAGGTTTTGGACGTCGATCAGGCCATGCGGCGCGAACTGGACGGCATCGACGTAGACCAGCGCACCAGCCTGCCTCGCGATGCCGGTCAACGCCTTCACCCGGTTGATCGACCCGGTGAGATTGCTGGCATAGTTGAGCGCGACGAGCCGCGTCCTCTCGGAAAGCAGCGCGGCGAGTGCTGCCTCCTCGACCTGCCAGCTCTGCTGGTCGAAAGGCAGCCAGCGCACGACAAGGCCAAGGTCTTCAGCCAGTTGCAGCCAGGGCGAGATGTTGCCCTCATGGTCCATGCGGGTGAGGATGATCTCGTCGCCGGGTTTCATCGTACGGCCAAGCGTTCGCGACATCTGGTAGGTCAACGTCGTCATGTTGGCGCCGATAATGACTTCCTGCGGACTTGCCGCGCCAAGGAAATCCGCCATCGCCAGATGGGCCTCGTCGACAATGTCCTGTGCCGCAATGGTGGTCTCGAAGAAGCCGCCGAGATTGGCATTGGTGGTCAGTAAGCAACGCGATACTGCGTCCGCCACCGCCTGCGGCACCTGCGTGCCGGCAGGATTGTCGAGATAAATGCGCCTGCGGCCCTTGTCGGTCAACGACAAGGCCGGAAATTTCGCGCGCACCGCGTCGATCCGGAAGTCCATGGCTGTTCCCTCCCCTTATGACTATCGGACAACTACGTCCCGACGCATCAAGGGCACGGATTGCCGACGCGCTGGTGGATCGCGGCGACGGCTTTCTGCATCTCGTCGGTCCAGACCACGTCGGCGGAAGAGAGCGCCATTTCGAGTTGCGAAATGGTCGTGGCGCCGATGATGTTCGAGGTGACCAAGGGCCGGTTCGAGACATAGGCATTGGCAAACAGCGCCGGCTCCATGCCGAAGGTGCGCGCCAACCGGTTATATTCGAGCTGCACCTCGGCAGTATTCGGCGTCTCGTAGCGCTGGCCGCGGTTGAACAATTGCGAGCGCGAGCCCTGCGGCCGCGCGCCATGATCGTATTTGCCGGTCAAATAGCCTTGCGCCAGCGGCGAATAGGCAAGCAGCGACACCTGCTCGCGCTCGCAGACTTCGGCAAGGTTCACCTCGAAGGTGCGATTGACGAAATTATAAGCGTTCTGCAGCGAGGCGACGCGCGGGCCGAGGCCCTTGTCGGCTTCGGCAATGAAACGCATGACGCCCCAGGAATTCTCGTTCGACAGGCCGAAATGGCGGATCTTGCCGGCCTTCACCAGTTCATCGAATACGGCAAGCGTCTCGGCGATCGGCGTCTCGCCTTCCGGCACGCCGGCGGCATCGGATCGTCGCGGTACGGCCCCGATGCGGTTCGGATTGGCGCCCCACGGCACGTCGCGTTCCGGCCAATGGATCTGATAGAGGTCGATGTAATCGGTGTTGAGCCTGGCGAGTGACTTTTCAATAGCGTCGACGATATCGGCGCGCACCAGCTTAGACGGGCGGTCGCCGCGAAACCAGGTGTTGGCGGTGCGACCAACCACCTTCGAGGCGATGATCACCTGGCCGCGATTGCGCTTCTCCTTCATCCAATTGCCGATGATTGTCTCGGTACGGCCTTGTGTCTCCGCCTTGGGCGGGATCGGATAGAGTTCCGCGGTGTCGATGAAATTGACGCCGCGCGCAAACGCCAGATCCAGCTGGGCGTGACCGTCCGCCTCGGTGTTCTGCTGGCCCCAGGTCATCGATCCGAGGCAGATCTTCGACACGAAAAGATCGGTCTGGCCGAGACGGCGTTTGTGCATGGAGTTTCTCCGGCGGGAATTTTGCGCGGCTGCGCGAGGAGGAAGCAATAGCATACAGGAAAGCGCCGCCCGCTTCCAAGCCCACCGACGGCAGGTCAGGCGACTTTCCCAGGACGCCGGCGGACGGGGTTCATCCCAGCGGCCAATAAAAAGCCGGACTGCATGTGAATGCAGTCCGGAAGTTCGCCAGGAATGGCGAGGAAAAACCGGCCAAGGGCCGGCACTGAGGCCTACGGTCGAAGCACCGCAGAAGTTTCGCCGGAACAGCCGAATTATGTCAAAAAAGATCAGGGCAGCATGGCTGCCATGCGAATGCTGCACTGCACAATTGTCATGATCTGCCTATATTGACGGCCGTGGAGGTTCAATAAGGGGCTTGAATCATGGGATTCTTCACTGATGTTCGCCCGTCCGCGTCCGCGGGAACAGCTGCGCTATCGTGCGGCACTGGCGCTGCTCCATTCGATGAGCAATGCCGATCGCGCCGATATCGGCGTCAAGCCGGCCGATTTCCCGCGCATCGCCCGAGAAATGTCCCTGCGCTAAACAGCGCACCGTGAGATATCCCGCCGCAGCGGGAAATCTCACGAGCGGACCTCAACGCAATCCGAGGAAGATCGACTTGCCCAATGGCACGCCGTTGTGGCGCAGGATGTCGTAGGCGGTGGTCAGGTGGAAATAGAAATTAGGCATGGCGGCATGCAGCAGATACTGCATTCCCGGCATCGAAACCTCGCGTCCCGCAAGCCGCAGTTCGACCATTCTGTCATCTGAACCATCGAATTCGGCTGCCGAGAACGTGGCGAGTAGATCGAGCGTCTTGGCTATGCGCGCCTGCAGATCGGCGAAGCTCGCCTCATTGTCCTCGTATTTTGGCACCTCACGCCCGGCAAGCCGCGACGGCGCGCCCTTGGCGTGATCGGTGGCAATCTGTACCTGCCTGGTCAGCGCAAACATGTCCGGCGCCAGCCTCGCCGTCAGATACACCTGCGGATCGATCTTGCGATCAGCCGCATTTTGCTCGGCAATGTCCAGCACATTGGCTAGTGCCTTCAGCCTCGCCGAAAATACCGGCACGGATGCTTCATACATTGATATGGTCACAAGAAATCTCCACGCGGCCCGACTGCCGACGGCGAGAGGTAGCGCTTTCGCAGGCGATTGTTCAAGCGTCACCACGTCGCCGCAATCGATATGATAGGATTTTTCATCGAGTGGAGGTTCCCGATGAGACGCGCCCTTTTTGCAGCGACCGCTTTTATCTCGCTTGCCGTTGCTGGCCAATCGGCGCTCGCCGCAGACGCGCCTTATATCGACGACAGGTCGAATGCCGAAGCGGTCATCCGGTCGCTTTATAGTGCCATCAGCCGGCACGAATTC
This sequence comes from Mesorhizobium sp. M0991, assembly GCF_040318915.1. Lineage (NCBI taxonomy): Bacteria > Pseudomonadati > Pseudomonadota > Alphaproteobacteria > Hyphomicrobiales > Phyllobacteriaceae > Mesorhizobium > Mesorhizobium sp. M0991. Next base: position 151,307 of record NZ_JAMYNE010000013.1, on the reverse strand, counting down.
GCGCGCGCCTGGGACTATTTCGGCGACACCAAGCCGGCCAAGGATTTCAATTCCTTCGTCAAAGGCTATGACAGCACCGACACGGTCGAAGTCAAAACCGGTGGCGTATCCGAAGATGGGGCTGCCGGCAGCATCTACTACAGCGTTCCGGTCGCCATCCGGGCGACGGCCAAGGACGGCAGCGAGAATGTCTTTGCCGGCTGCTATACGCTGCGCCAGATCAACGCCTCGATCCAGGAACCGCCATTTCGCGCGATCTTCATCGACAAGGGTGCGCTGAAACCGTCAAAGGCCGATTTCGAGGATGCCGTGCCGGCAAGCTGCGGCGAAGGACCGCCGCCGCCTAAGAAGGACGCAGCGCTTGAGCAGGCCAACAAGGCGTTTGCCGCGACTTATGGCGACCAGTGCGACAAGGATCTTTTGGCGCAGGAGCCGGACATTTTCTCGATCCACTATAAGGACAAGGATGCGGCTGCCAGCGATCCCGAAAGCGAAACGCGGCTTTTCCATTTCGCCTGCTCGGCCGCGGCCTACAACGAAAACTCGATCTATTACATGAGCGACGACGTGCTTGGCGTGAGACAATTGCAGTTCGCCGAACCTGAAATGGACATCCGCTACGAGAACAATGACAGCGACGGCAAATTGCTGGGCATGACCATAGTTGGCTTCCAGACCTCCGACTGGGCAACTAATTCCGACTACGACGAAGAGACCAAGACGATCACCACCTTCAACAAATGGCGTGGCATCGGCGATGCCTCTTCATCAGGAACCTATCTGTTCCGCAACGGCGATTTTTCCCTGGTCCAGTACGATGTCGACGCGTCTTACGACGGCGAGGAAAATCCGCAGACGGTCGTCGACTACAACACCGCGCCCTAAGGGGCCTTCGACAACATCCAGTTGAGTGTGCCGCGCCAGTCGGTCATGCGGATCGGTGTGCCATGCGTGCCGGTCTCGAAGCGGACGAAGCGCGTGGGATAGCTCTTCGATTTGGCCAGGATGGAGCGGAAGAAGCCTTCCTGTTTCTCGACCGGAAACACCGGATCCTTGCTGCCCTGGCCGAAGAAGACCGGAACACGGCGCTTGAAGGCCGGGCTTGAGAAGAAACTCTCATCCCACAGCGAGCCGAGCAGCAGCAGCCCGTCGATGCGCCCGCCGGTATCCTTGCGGGAGGCCAGCTTCCAGCACAACGCGCCTCCCATAGAGCCGCAGGCGACGAAGATTTTTGCGCGCGGCGATTGTTCGGCATAGTGGCCGATCAATGCGGCGATCTGGGCGGCACCGGCGTCGCCGAAGTCGGAAAAATCCGGCGACAGATAGAGGCCGCCATTGCCGGCCATCAAGTTCTTGATGCGGTTGAAATTACCGCCGAAGGTGAAGTCGTCGGTGCCCTGCTTACGGCTGCCACCCTGTCCGTGCAGATAAAGTACGATGATGCTGGCGCCCCCGACCTTGCCGACGGCGATGTGGCGGACATTGCCTGCATCGGTCGGCAGCAACAGATCCTGCTGCACCTTACGCACGCCGGTGTCGGTGTATTGCGCATGCACACGACGTTCAGGCACTTCGTCGCGGGCGTTGATGTCGCGCATCTCACGATAATCGATAACCGAATAGGCGCCGTTGTTTTCGGATGAGAGCGTCGCCGGATAGGCGAAGAGATCATCCTTGAAGGGTTTGAGTTCGAGAGCGTTGGCGTAGGCGGCGCAAGAGAGCGGCAAAAGAATCGCCATCAGCAGGGCTGGGAGGCCAGAGGGAGGCAAGCGGAACCGGAAGCAGGAACGAAAGGCCATCCCGCAGCCATGCGTTTTTCGGCTTTGGTTTGTCAATCCTGCAGCACGCCGCCGGCGCTTTCCAGCGCCTCGGGCGTGTCGACATCGACGGCTGCCCCTTCGCCGATCTCGACATCGATGACGTCGAGCCCTTCGGCCTCGACCAGATGGCGGGCACCGGTATCGCCTCCGAGGTGAGCGATCGCGGCGAACAGCGAGCGCGGCAGCACCACCGGGTTGCCGCGCCGGCCATCATGGGAGGCGCGCACCACCGATCGCCATTCGGACTTGCGGAACGCCTCGATCAGCCTGTCGAGGTCGGCCGAGGCGACGCCGGGCATATCGCCGAGGACGATCATGGCGCCGGTGGCGTCTCCGGAAATCTTTGCGATGCCTGCCTTCAGCGACGAAGACAGGCCCTCGGCGAAATCCGGATTGTCCGCGAAGGTCACATCCATGCCCGACAGTGCATCGCGCACGCGCTCGCGCTGGTGGCCGGTGACGACGATGGTGGCCGCGGCTTTCGAAGCGATCGCGCGTTCGGCAGTGCGACGGACCAGCGGCTTGCCGTCGAAGAGCGCCAAGAGCTTGTTCGGCCCGCCCATGCGGCTGGAGCGACCGGCGGCCAGAAGCACGATCTCGACCTTTGGTTCGGCTTTGGCCGGCAATGGCTCGCGCGGCTGCGGCCGCGTCGGAATTTCCATCAACAGCCCGCCGACACCCATGCCGGCAATATCCCTGGCGGTCACGTCGAGACCGGCGATCAGCCGGTCGAGCACCCAGTCGAAGCCGTTCTCCTTGGGGCTGCGGGCGCAGCCTGGCGCACCGATGATGCGCTTGCCGCCTAGAGTGCCTAGCACCAGCAGATTGCCGGGATCGACCGGCATACCGGCGCGGATGACAGTGCCGCCTGCCTTTTCGATGGCAGCGGGAACGACGTCGCCAAAATCGGCCATCGCCGAGGCGCCGAAGATAACCACCATATCGTTGTCACGGATCAGCGAGGCCGCAGCCTCGGCGACGGGAATAATTTCATGCGGCGTTCGACGCTCCGCCGTCAGCCTGCCGCCCGAACGCGCCAGGCGTGCTTCGGTGACGCGCAGCGTCTTATCGAGTACGCTGGGTTTGATGCCGGGCAGCACCGTCTGGATGACGCCGACGCGCACCGGCTGATAGGCGTTGACGGCAAAGATCTCGCCGCCGGCGCAGATCCTTGCCACCGCATCGACCAAAGCGGAGGCGACCGCAAACGGAATGATCTTCACCGTTGCTACCATCTGACCTTTTTCGACCGGCGCATGCTGCGCGAGCGTGGCGATGGTGATCGTCGGATCAACAGCGTTGATAGCGTCGATCATCGCCGCGTCGACGGTGAACATGCCGGCAGCGTGCGCGTGGAGGTTGACCCTGCCGGTCGCGGCGGGCTTCGCCTCGATGTTGCGGTGGACCATACATGCGGCGATCTTTTCGGCGGCCGCATCCTCGCTAAGATCATCGGGCGCCAACACCGCCGCGACGACCTCGGAAATGCCAGCGGCCTTCAACAGGGACAAATCCTCGGCGCTTAGCCTGTGCGCCTTGCGGAAGCGGCGCTCTCCGGCTGTGGTGGCGTGCGCAAGCACTGCCCCTTCGGCCGCATCGATCGCAACGGGACCAAATTTCACGCGACCGCGCCTTTGGATTCGAGGCCGCGGGAGCGAAAGGCGTGGATCGCTTGCGCCAAGACCGCGACGGCGATCTCGGCCGGGCTGGCGGCGCCGATGTCGAGGCCGATCGGGGCATGAATGCGAGCGATCTGGTCGGCGGTCGCCCCCGAAGCCAGCAGGCGTTCCACACGTTTGGTGTGGGTCTTGCGGCTGCCGAGCGCGCCGACATAGAAGCAGCCGGCGTCGAGCGCCGCCTTCAGCGCGAAATCGTCGATCTTCGGATCGTGGGTGAGAGCAGCCAGCGCCGTATAGCTATCGAGCGGCTGACGCTTCAGCACATCCTCCGGCCATTCGGCATGCAGCGCGATGTCGGGAAAGCGGTCGGACGTGGCAAAGGCCGTGCGCGGATCGATGATCTCGACAGGATAGCCGGCGATCCTGGCCATCGGTGCCAGCGCCTGGCTGATGTGGACGGCGCCGATCACCACCAGGCGCGGCTGCGGCAGATGTGCGTTGAGGAAGAACGTCCGCCCCTCAGCTTCGACCGAACCGGAATTGCCCGTGCGAAATGCCTTGGCGATGGCCGCCCCGAGTTCGCCGGCTACCCGGTCGCCCTCGCGCACGACACGGTCGCGGCCGTCGCCGAGGTCGGTGACCAGGATCGCCGCGCGGCGTGCGCGGCGTTCGGCGTTGAGTGTCTTCAGCGCGTAAGGATCCATCGAGAATCAGCCCAGCCTTTCGACATAGACCTTGATGCGGCCGCCGCAGGACAGGCCGACCTGCCAGGCGGTTTCGTCGGCGACCCCGAACTCCAGCATCTTCGCCTTGCCGCTATCGATAACATCGACCGCCTCGGTCACCACGGCGCCTTCGACGCAGCCGCCCGAGACGGAGCCATGGAAATTGCCTTCGGCGTCGATGACCAGGTGGCTGCCGACGGGACGCGGTGCCGAACCCCAGGTTTCGACCACGGTGGCGATGGCGACATCCTTGCCGTCCTTCATCCAGCTCTCCGCGATGATCAGCGGGTCGCGGGCCTCATCGAGATAGATGCTGTGTTCCATGATTTTCTCCCAGGGAGACATGTGGTTATGCCACGCGCTTCGCACCAGCCTCGATCCATCTGCGCGGGTCGACCGAACGGACCGAATTTTTTATCCAGCGACGCACAGAGATCGGCGAGCGCATCGAGATTGTGCACCGAACGGAATTCGTCGACATGCGGCAGCATCGCCTTGACGCCGCGGGCACGCGCCTCGAAGCCGTCGAAGCGCAGCAGCGGGTTCAACCAGATCGGCCGCCGGCAGGATTTATGCAGCCGTTCCATTTCTCCGACAGGCGTCTCGTCGATCGTCCGCGGCGCCGGACACTGTTTCAACTCGGTCATTCTGTCTCCGTGGGCGCGGCCATCTAAAGCCTCTACAGAGCGTGATAGCCGCGGTTGTGATAGATCAGTGGCCGCAAATTATCGCCGATGCGCAAACCTGTCACGTTGCCAAAAAGCACACGGTGCGTGGCCAGATCCTTGGTGTCGACCAACTCGCAGTCGAAGACGGCAAGGGCGCCCTTCAACGTCGGTGAACCGGTCGAGATCACATCCCATTCGGCCAGCGCGAAACGCTCCTCGACCGGTAGGCCGGTAATGCCGGAAAAGCCGATCGACAGCGGCTCCTGATCCGAAGCCAGCGTGTTCAGGGCAAATTTGCCGTTTTCCACGAACGGCTCGTTCTTGGAATTTTCACGATTGAGGCAAACCAGGATGGTCGGCGGCGTGTCCGACACCGAGCAGGCCGCGATCACCGTCGCGCCGCGCCTGCCGGCGGGGCCATCGGTGGTGACTACATGTACATGGCCGGCAAAATGGGCCATCGCGTCGCGGTAGGCCTGCGGCCCGATGTCATTCTTCTTCAGCACCGATGATTTCCACTAGTCAGAACCAACCGTTATATATGGCGGGATATTGCATGCCACAAGCGAAGTGCTTGAGCTATATCCCGAATTCCCGTGTTGCGCCAAAGCTGGCCAGCCTTTAGGTCTTGACGGCATTGGCGCCGGCAAAACACGCGATCGGCGCGGAGGAATTCTTCGCTCGCATGCGACCTTGGACAACCACGATAGCGGTGCTGGCCTGGCTCTCGGTCGCCTGCAGTGCAAATGCCGAGACGCTGCTGGTCGGCGTCGCGGCACCTTTGTCGGGGCCGTCGGCTATGCTCGGCAAACAGATCGAGGCAGGCGCGAAAATGGCGGCTGAAGCTGACGGTACCGAGATCAGGACGATCGATGACGCCTGCACGGCCGATGGTGGCGCCGCCGCAGCGAGGGAATTCGCCGCGGCGAAAGTCAATGTCGCCGTCGGTTTTCTCTGCACCGACGCAATCGAGGCGGCGCTGCCGATCCTGAAGGACGCTGGCATCCCGGTGATCACCGTCGGCGTCCGCACGGAAAGCCTGACCGACCGGCGCGCCAAGACGGGATGGCCGATCTATCGTCTCGGGCCGCGCGGCGACGACGAGCGCAATGCCGTCGCAGCCATCCTCACCCGCCTATGGCAGAACGAGCTGTTCGCCGTCGTCGACGATGGCACCATCTACGGCCGCGAAATGGCCGAGACGTTTCGGGCAGCCGCCGAGCAGGCGGCTCTGAAGCCGGTGTTCGTCGACACGTTCCGGCCGCAGCTCGACAACCAGATCGGCCTGATCGGCCGGCTGAAGAAAGCCGGCGCAACGCATGTCTTTGCCGGCGGCGACGGCGATGATGTCGCCATTATGGGCCGCGATGCCGGCCAGCTCGACACCGGCATGGTGTTTGCCGGCGGCGAAGCGTTGCGGGCGCCGCTCGGCGACGCGCCTTATGCCGCCGGCACGCTGATGATCGCGCCGCCCGAATGGGCCGATGTCGCCGACCCCAAGGTGCTGCAAAGCTTTGCCGGACAAAACATCGTGCCGGAAGGTTACACGCTGCCCGCCTATGCCGCGGTCGAGATCGCCAAGGCGGCCTCAGCATTGACGCAAAGCTCCGGCGAGAGGCTGGCCAACGTGTTGACCGCGCACGACTTCACCACGGCGATCGGACCGATCCGCTTTGACGAAAAAGGTGACCTGACGCAAAATCCTTATCGCGCCTACCGTTTCGACGGCGGCCGTTTCGTGCCGGTGGAGAGCCAATGATGTCCAGCACAGGGATGTTCCATACGGGTCCGCGCAATCTCATCACCGACGTCGCCGGCCTGCGTGTCGGCAATGCGGCTAATGCCAAGCTGAAATCCGGTGTGACCACCGTTGTCTGCGACGAACCGGCCGTCGCCGGCGTGCAAATCCTGGGCGGTGCGCCGGGCACCCGCGAAACCGACCTGCTCGAGCCGCACAATTCGATCCACGCCATCCATGCCGTGGTGCTTTCGGGCGGCTCGGCTTTTGGCCTTGACGCCGCGTCGGGGGTGCAGGCGTCATTGCGCGAAAGAGGCATCGGCGTCGAGGTCGGCGGCTTTCGGGTGCCGATCGTGCCGGCGGCGATCCTGTTCGACCTGCGCAATGGCGGCGACAAGGATTGGGACCGGTATCCGCCTTACCGTGACCTTGGCTACGAAGCCGGGCAAGCCGCCGCGATCGACTTTGCGCTCGGCACTGCCGGCGCAGGTAGCGGGGCTTTGAGCTCCGGCCTGAAGGGCGGGCTCGGCTCGGCCTCGACAGTGCTGGACAGCGGCGTCACCATCGGCGCGCTCGCCGCCGTCAACCCAACCGGCTCGGTGACGGTCGCCGGGACCCGCCATTTCTGGGCGGCGCCGTTCGAGATCGGCGACGAGTTCGGCGGCTTAGGCTATCCCCACCCGATGCCTGACGATGCCAGAAAGATCCTGCTGAAGTTCCGTGACAGGCATGCCGGAGAGCAGGCGGAAACCGGCGCCAACACGACCATTGCCGTGATCGCCACCGATGCGGTACTCACCAAGGCCGCCGCCAAACGCCTGGCGATATCAGCGCATGACGGCTTTGTCCGTGCCATCTGGCCGACGCACACGCCCGCAGACGGCGATCTGGTCTTCGCGCTGGCAACGGGCAAGAGCGGCATCGAGCTCGCACCCAACGATGCCATCGATCTCTACGCCGCGGCCGGCGCCACGATGGCGCGGGCCATCAGCCGCGGCGTCTTTGCCGCGACGCCGGCCGAGGGCGATCTGTTCCCGGTCTGGTCGTCGCGCTGACCGCGCCACGCTCATTCGGGTGAGCCGTAATCAGACTGGACTTATGATCAGGTGGGTTCGGATTTTTCTTCTTCGAACGTGACCGCAACATCCGAGTTTGCTGAGAGCCGCACCTTCTGGCCCTCGACCTCGGCGACAAGGCTGAGAGGAATGAAGTGGTGATGGCCCCTGTGAGCGCCCTCGCCGCTGTCGCGCTTGGTCAGCTTGATACGATCTCCGTCAACCTTGTCGACGGTACCGACATGGACGCCGTCGGCGCCGATCACTTCCATACGTTCGCGAATCTTGGCTGCATCTGTCATGGGGGTCTCCCTTAGAGCGCCGCGCGTCCTTTTGAACGCGCAAAGGACGCTCTAAACATTTTTAATCAATGCACCGTGCCTTACGAAAATAGATCCTGATTTTCGGAAGGCACGATGCGGTGAAGCTGCCGACAATAACAAACGACGGCCGGATTGGATGCATCGACTTTGTGTTTCAGTCAGCACGATCTTTTGACGGCATCGTGATAGGAATTTAACGGCGTCGACCGCCTGAATGGAAAGCCCCATGCGAAATCTTGCCCTGTTTGCCGTCTGCCTGCTTGCCCCGCTTGCAACCTTGGCCGCCGCCCACGCAGGCGATGTCGCCGAGCTTGAGATCCTCGGCTTCAGCCGTGATGGCGGGGTCTTTGCCTTCGAGGAATACGGCGTCCAGGACGGATCGGGATTTCCCTATGCGAACCGCTATTATATCGACACGGCCGACGACAGTTTCCTGAAGGGTTCGCCGATCCATGTCCGGCTCGACGACGAGAATGCCGCGGTGGACGCAGCGCGGCTGCAGGCCCGGCAAAAGGGCGAAGCGATCGTCAGTCAGGCGGAACTGACGGCAAATCGCGGCATCACCGCCGGCCTCAACCCGGTGACCGAGCTTTCTGCCGATCCCTTCCGGATGGTGGTCAATCCGCGCCCGATCTTTTCGCCGGTCGACGATCCGCTTGAGTTCCGGCTCGACCAGATCGGCATGAATGACACCGAACGCTGCCAGAGCCAGGGCGAGATCAATGGCTTTCGCCTGCTGCGCATCGAGGCGAAGGACGGCGGCCAGACGAGGATTATCCACGAGGACAAATCGATCCCGCAAAGCAGAGGCTGTCCGAATGGCTACCAGATCGGCGCGGTTCAGACATTTTCGCTGGATAGCCTCAGCGCCTATGCCGTGCTGATCGCGGTGCGCCAATACGGCTTCGAAGGGCCGGACTATCGCTGGATCGCGGTAACCGGTCGCCTTTGACGTTCCCCGCCATGCGCTATAGCGCTCTGCGCCGTCTCCGCCGCGCTCTGCCGTCGCTGCGCGCCGCATTTGCCGGTGCCTTGCTGTGGGCCACAGCGATGGGCGCCAGCGCGCTGCTCAATCTGCTGCAGTACGATTGGGAGACCCCGGCAAAGATCCGCTTCGTCTCGCTGCTTTATGCTGCCGGCGGTGCGCTCGCTTTCCCGATTGGGCTGTTCCTGGCGCGGCTCGTCTCGCTCGGACGCCACTGGGAGATCGCCCTCGCCGCCGCCTTCGTCTGCCTTCTCGCAGCGACGATCGCCTGCACCGGCGGCCTCTTTGGGCTGCAATACCGCTCCTACTATGTCCAATGGCATGCGCCCGTGTTCACCATCACCTGGGTTTTCCAGTTCGTGTTCACGATGTTGACGGCACTCTATCAGTTCGTCGTCCTCGGCATCCGGCTGTATTTTCCGCTCGGTTTCATTGCGCTCGCTGTCGCCAGTGTCTGGTTTGCACGCCAGCAACGTTGAGCATTTTGCCTGCCTCTGTTAGGACGCGGGCAAATGCTCTCGCAAGTCAGGACCGACTGATGATCCCTCGCTACTCCCGGCCGGAAATGGTGGCCATCTGGTCGCCCGAAACCCGGTTCCGCATCTGGTTCGAGATCGAGGCCTACGCGTGCGACGCATTGGCGGAGCTCGGCGTCATCCCGAAGGAGGCCGCCAAGACCATCTGGCAGAAAGGCGGGGCGGCGAAGTTCGATGTCGAGGCGATCGACGAGATCGAGCGCGTCACCAAGCACGATGTCATCGCCTTTCTCACCCATCTTGCCGAATTCGTCGGGCCGGATGCCCGCTTCATCCACCAGGGCATGACATCCTCCGACGTTCTCGACACCTGTTTTGCCGTGCAGCTCACCCGCGCCAGCGACATCCTGCTGGCCGACATTGACGGGCTGCTTGCGGCGCTCAAGCGCCGCGCCTTCGAGCACAAGGACACGATCACAATCGGCCGCAGCCATGGCATCCATGCCGAGCCGACCACCTTCGGCGTCAAGCTGGCGCAGGCCTATGCCGAATTCTCGCGTTGCCGCGAGAGGCTGGTGCACGCACGCGAGGACATCGCCACCTGTGCCATCTCCGGTGCGGTCGGCACCTTCGCCAATATCGACCCCTATGTCGAAGAATATGTGGCCAAGAAACTCGGACTGAAACCGGAGCCGGTGTCGACGCAGGTGATCCCGCGCGACCGCCATGCGATGTTCTTCGCCACTCTCGGCGTCATCGCCTCGTCGATCGAGCGGCTGGCGATCGAGGTGCGCCATCTGCAGCGCACCGAGGTGCTCGAGGCAGAAGAGTACTTTTCACCCGGACAGAAGGGTTCGTCGGCGATGCCGCACAAGCGCAACCCGGTGCTGACCGAGAACCTCACCGGCCTTGCCCGCATGGTGCGCTCCTTCGCATTGCCGGCAATGGAGAATGTGGCGCTCTGGCACGAGCGCGACATCTCGCATTCCTCGGTCGAGCGCATGATCGGGCCCGACGCGACGGTGACGCTCGATTTCGCGCTCTCACGGCTGACCAGCGTTGTCGATAAACTGCTCGTCTACCCCGACAACATGCTGAAGAACATGAACAAATTCCGCGGCCTTGTGCATTCGCAGCGCGTGCTGCTAGCGCTGACGCAAGCCGGCGTTTCGCGCGAGGACGCCTACCGGCTGGTGCAGCGCAATGCGATGAAGGTATGGGAGCAAGGCGCTGATTTTCTTGAGGAACTTCTGGCCGACAAGGACGTTGTCGCAGCCTTGCCCGAGGCCGAGATCCGCGAGAAATTCGACTTGGGCTATCATACCAAGCACGTCGATACGATCTTCAGCCGAGTGTTTGGAGAAGCCTGATGATTTCGGCGGCCGGAGATTTCGATTTCCTTGCCCTGCCCGGGCGCGGCAATTCCGGGCCAGATCATTGGATGTCGCATTGGTGCCGGGTGTTCCCCAATTCGAGCCGCGTGCTGCAGGCTGAGTGGGACCGGCCGAAGCCTGAAGACTGGATCGGCCAGGTAGATGCCGCGGTGGCCGCCGCACCGCGCCGCATCGTGCTGCTTGCGCATTCGCTAGCGGTGGCGACGGCGGTGAAGTGGGCTGCTAGCGCCAGTCAAAGCCAACTCGACAAGGTCGCGGCGGCATTCCTGGTTGCCGCGACCAATGTCGAGGATGCCGATCCCTCATTCGACGCGGTGCGCCCGTTCGCGCCGATGCCGCTGAAGCGCCTGCCCTTCCCGACATTGGTGGTGGCGAGCCGCAGCGACCCACGCGTCACCTTCGACAAGGCGACCGTTTTTGCCGCCGCCTGGGGCGCGGATATCGCCGATGCCGGCGATCTTGGCCATATGGGGAACGAGGCCGGCCTCGGCTTATGGCCAGCGGGCCTGCTCATGCTTGGCCGCTTGCTCGAAAAAGCAAACCTCTAACCTACGCCTTACCGGGAACCGTCCTTATCACCGTGCCCCACGGATCCTCGCGGGTGGTCTCGCTTGCGGCATTGTCCGAACGCATCTCGACCCAGGCCAGGCCGGAGCGGGCGGGATCGCGGCGACCGGCGCCCGCGCTCTGCCACGCATTTGCGCCAATGTGGTGATGATAGCCGCCGGACGACAGGAATACCGCCGCGCCACCGTACTTTGCCACCGTGTCGAAACCGAACTCCTGATGCCACCATGCTTCGGCTTCTTCCGGCCTGCCAACCCGCAAATGGACGTGGCCGATAATGCTGTTTTCCGGCGCGCCCTGCCAGCCGGTGTCGCCGGCCGGCACCTCGGCAACGACCGACGGAATGTTCAGCCGCTCCGTCGCCATCGCTATCTTGTCGCCGTTCCATTTCCAATCCTGCGGGCGGCGGTCGGCATAGATCTCGATGCCGTTGCCTTCCGGGTCGGTAAGATAAAGCGCCTCGCTGACCAGATGATCGGATGCACCCTCGATGCCGATCTTGCCGGCGATGGCGTGGTTGATCCAGCGGCCGAGATCGGCACGGCTGGGTAGCAGGAAGGCGGTGTGGAAAAGACCGGCGCTGCGCGGGTCATCGGGTTTCGCGGCCGGATCCGCTTCGATGTCGAGCAAAGGGCGATTGACTGCGCCGAGCGTAATCGTGCCGCCGGCGCGGCTCAGTTCCTGCAAACCGACGACTTTGCGATAGTAGGCAGCGAGATTTTCTGCATCGCGCGCCCGCAAGCCGACGCGGGCAACGCTGACCGGGGTCGTCGCGGCAAAAGGCAGTTCGCTCATCAAAGTGCTCCGTTCAGGCGGCGCTCGACAAGCTTCCAACAGAGGAACCCGGCGCCATCAATCATTCTACGCCGTGTCCGTGCCAAAATCTCGGAACAGCCATTCTTTCCCGGCGACAGATCGTCGATCGCGATCGTTCACACAAGAGCGCAAGAAGCGAACATGGTGTTCACAATAGCGATCAGAACCGGGTTCGTGAGAGGCCGTTTGCGTGTCGCTGTTGAGTTCATACCCGGTTGCACCCGACAGCGCCTCTCGCTACATGCGCGCCATGAAAGTCAGGGAAGCAGATATTCTCATCGTGCCGGGCTACACCAATTCCGGCCCCGATCATTGGCAGAGCCGCTGGCAGTCGAAACTGTCGACAGCGCGCCGCGTCGAACAGACGGAATGGTCGAAGCCGGTGCGCGAGGATTGGACGGCCGGTGTCGCCAAGGCGGTTAACGAGGCCGAGCGGCCGGTCGTCATCGTCGCTCATTCGCTTGGCGTCGCAGCGGTCATCCAGGCCTTGCCTCGGTTTGAGCGGCCGGTCGCCGGCGCTTTTTTCGTGGCGCCGCCCGATGTCGCCAATCCAAAGATAAAGCCCAGGCACCTGATGACCTTCGGCCCCTATCCGCGCGACCCGCTGCCGTTTCCGTCGGTGGTGATCGCCAGCCGCAACGACCCGTTCTGCGCCTTCGGCGTCGCCGAGGACATTGCCGCGGCTTGGGGGTCGCTGTTCATCGACGCCGGCGATGCCGGCCATCTCAACGCAGATTCCGGCTTTGGCCCTTGGCCCGAAGGCTCGATGACGTTCGCGAAATTCCTGACGGATCTTTAGGAAGCGATCGAATCCCTGACGCTGTTCAGCAGGGTCTTTGCCCCAAGCGAAATCAGCGAATGCTCGGAACCCATCGCCAGCAGCCGGTAACCCATCGACACCACGCGACCGGCGATGGCCGGTTCCATCACATAGATCGCCGCATGCTTGCCGGCTTTGCGGGTGCGCTCGGCGATCGAGGCGACGGTCTCCATCATGCTCTCCAGCGTCGAACTGACGGTGGTGCCCTTCGACCAGGCGATCGAGAAATCCGAAGGGCCCAGGAAGATACCGTCGATGCCCGGCGTGTCGAGGATGCCATCGAGTGCATCAAGCGCGGCGCGCGTTTCGACCATGGCGAACGCCATGGTGCGCTGGTTGCTGTCGCGCAGCCAGTCGGCATAATCGCCCTTGCCATGGCGCGGAAAGGCATAGGTGGGGCCCCAGGAGCGCTCGCCTAGCGGCGGGTATTTCATGGCGGCGGCAAACAGCTTTGCGTCCGCCACCGAATTCACCATCGGGGCGATCACCGCCTCGGCGCCGAAGTCAAGCGCACGGCTGGCCATGTCGAAGCGGCCGACCGGAATGCGCACCAAAGCCGGCTTGTTGGCGGCCAGCACCGGCACAAGCCCGCGCAGCACGCTGTCCTCGTGATGGCCACCATGCTGCATGTCGAGCGTAACCGCGTCGAACCCTTGTCTGGCCAGTATCTCGACCGTCAAGGCATCCGGCACGCCGGACCATGCAGTGAACAGCGTCTCGTCGGCCGCAAGGCGTGACTTCAGGGACATTGGCGATTTCCTCTTTGGTTGCAGCAATTCAGCCGGAAATGACCGCAAAGGCAAAGAAAAACCGCCCGGCTAGGCCGGGCGGTCGATTGGTCCAGAATGCGATCGGAACGAGCGGAAGGATCAGGTGTTCTTGATCTGCTCGATCGCCTGCGCCATCAATTCATCCATGGTGCGGCGGATCTGATGGTCCGACTGGTCGATGCCGGCTGCATCGAAATCCTTGCGTATCTTGCGGAAAACGTCGTGATCGCCTGCTTCCTCGATGTCGCTGACGACCACTTCCCTGGCATAGGCGTCGGCATCGGCGCCTGACTTGCCGAGCTTTTCGGCAGCCCACAGGCCGAGCGCTCTGTTGCGGCGTGCCGCAGCCTTGAACCGAAGTTCCTCGTCGAATGCGAATTTGCGCTCAAAGCCCTCTTCGCGGTCTTTCATGCTGCTCATGGCATCCCTCCGTGAAATCCGATTCGTTGTGCCAATATGTGTTGCCGGAGCACAAACCAAAAGGGCGCCGGCCGGTCAATATGCTACATTGCTTGCTGCGCTGCGGCATTTCGGTCCCCGAAAGCGGTTGATTGAAAGGATTTGCCGATTGAGCAAACAGTGCGATTGGGATAGACACCGGCATTGAACCCCACCGTCGCCATCTTATTTTAGGCAGACGGACAGGAACTGGTCGCTTGCCGCCTGCCCGCAAATCCAGAGAAAAATCAGATGAAAAATCGCCGCCGCATTTATGAAGGCAAGGCCAAGATCCTTTATGAGGGACCGGAGCCTGGCACGCTGATCCAGTTCTTCAAGGACGACGCCACCGCTTTCAACAAGAAGAAGCATGAAATCGTTGATGGTAAAGGCGTCCTCAACAACCGTATTTCCGAGCACATTTTCAACCACCTCAACCGGATGGGCATTCCGACCCACTTCATCCGCCGGCTCAACATGCGCGAGCAGCTGATCAAGGAAGTCGAGATCATCCCACTCGAAGTGGTGGTGCGCAACGTCGCCGCCGGCTCGCTGGCCAAACGTCTCGGCATCGAGGAAGGCACCGTGCTGCCGCGCTCGATCATCGAATTCTATTACAAGGCCGATGCGCTCGACGATCCGATGGTCTCGGAAGAGCACATCACCGCCTTCGGCTGGGCGAGCCCGCAGGAGATCGACGACGTCATGGCGCTGGCCATCCGCGTCAACGACTTCCTTTCCGGTCTGTTCATGGGTGTCGGCATCCAGCTCGTCGACTTCAAGATCGAATGCGGCCGCCTGTTCGAAGGCGACATGATGCGCATCGTCGTCGCCGACGAGATCTCGCCGGATTCCTGCCGGCTGTGGGACGTGGCGACCCAGGACAAGCTCGACAAGGACCGCTTCCGCCGCGACATGGGCGGGCTCGTTGAAGCCTATCAGGAAGTTGCCCGCCGCCTCGGCATCATGAACGAGAACGAGCCGCCGCGCCCTGCCGGACCGGTGCTCGTCGCTTCGACCGACGGTGTCAAAGGCAAGCCGCACTGACGGCTTACCCGCTCAACAGGTGAACAGGAGCATGTCCAGCGTGATCAAGGCCCGCATTACCGTAACCCTCAAGAACGGCGTGCTCGACCCACAAGGCAAGGCAATCGAGCATGCGCTTTCCGGAATGGGTTTCGGCGGCGTCGGCCAGGTGCGGCAAGGCAAGGTTTTCGATATCGAGCTTGCCGAGGGCGACAGGGCCAAGGCCGAGGCGGATCTGAAAGCCATGTGCGACAAGCTTCTGGCGAATACGGTGATTGAGAATTATAGTGTGGCCATTACCTGAGGTTGTGCCCGAGGGTAGATGACCGAGATCAATGGAAGCCTGATTTTTGAAGTCCTCAAATCCATTCAGTTGCGGCTGGACACGATGGATTTGACACTTGGCGAGGTAAAGTCCGAGTTGGGTTCGATCCGTGGTCATCTCGTCGCCACCGAGGGCGATGTGAAGAACATTTACGGCGTGCTGGCGCGGCAGGACGATCGCCTCGAACATATCGAACGCCGCCTAGAATTGCGCGAACTCGCCGAAGCCCAGAGGCCCTACGAACCAAAATGAAATCAGCCGTCGTCCTGCTCCCCGGCCTTAATCGCGACCGTGACATGATCGCGGCGCTGACCAAGATTTCCGGCACGCCGCCGGTCACCGTCTGGCAGACCGACACTGAAATCCCCGATGTCGACCTGATCGCCATTCCCGGCGGCTTTTCCTTTGGCGATTATCTGCGCTGCGGCGCTATTGCCGCGCGCATGCCGGTGATGCGGGCTGTCGCCGAAAAAGCGGCCAAGGGCGTCACGGTCATCGGCGTCTGCAACGGCTTCCAGATCCTGGTCGAGGCCGGCCTGCTGCCGGGCGCACTGATGCGCAACACCTCGCTGAAATTCGTCTGCCGGCAAGTCAAGCTGCAGATCGCCAATGCCAACACGATGTTCACCAGCCGGTATCAGCCGGGCCAGGTCATCCGCGCGCCGGTGGCGCATCATGACGGCAATTATTTTGCCGATGCCAAAACGCTGGCCCGCCTCGAAGGCGAAGGCCAGGTGGTGTTCCGCTACGCGGAAGGCACCAATCCCAACGGCTCGATCAACGACATTGCCGGCATCCTCAACGGCCGTGGCAATGTGCTCGGCCTGATGCCGCATCCCGAGAACCTGATCGAAGCGGCGCATGGCGGCAGCGACGGCCGGGCGCTGTTCGAAAGCGCGCTGGGCATCGCCGCTTGATGCATTCAATTTTCCTCCTGGAGCGACGGCCATGAAACTCTATTCGCGACCGCTGTCGCCCTATTCGTCGATCGTGCGGGCCCTGGCCTACATCAAGAACGTGCCGCTCAAGCTCATTGCACCGCCGCCGGGGTTTCCCATCCCCGAGGCATTTCGCGCCATCTCGCCGCTCAACAGGATTCCGGTGCTGATCACCGGCTCGGGCGAAACGATCGTCGAATCGGTGGTCATTGCCGAATATCTGGAGGAGCGCTTTCCCGAGCCCGCACTGCTGCCCAACGATTCGAAGGACCGGGCGCTGGTGCGCATGTTCGCCCGCATCACCGACCTCGACGTGCTCGCGCCGATGATGAAGCTGTTCGAGCTCTATTTCGTGCCGCAGCGCAACGAGGCGGAGATCAAGGCACAGTTCGCCCGATTGCATCACGGGCTTGCGGCAATCGAGGCCCGCATGGCGCATGGCCCGTTCGCGCTCGGCGACGATATCTCCTTTGCCGATGCCTGGCTGACGCCGACCCGCTTCGTCTTCAACAATTTCAGGGCGACGATCGGCCGCCCCGATTTGCTTGAGGCCTATCCGAAATTCGATGCCTACGAGCAAATCGCCTTGCAGCATCCGGCGCTGTCGCGCGTCTGGGGTGAGATGACAGACGGTCTGAAGATCTTTCTGTCCGAACTCGAGATGGGCGCCGCGTGAACATGAGACCGACGACCACGCGCCTCGCCCTCGCCGCTGCCGCCGGTCTTGTACTCGCCTCCTGCCAGTCTGGCCCGAAGAGTACGCCGGCGCCGGCGGGCAAGAGCGCGTCACTGCTTGCCATGGAACAGGTGGCGATCGCAGCCCACAAATGCTGGATCGCCAGCAAGGACCCTGCCTTCAAATCTTATCAGATGGCCAACGAACTGAATTCGTTCAGCGGCACGCCGCGCTTCCTGCTGGTGCCGGCCAAACATTATGGCGGAAAGCCGCTGCTGGTCGTGCAGGCGCAAGGCAGTTCGAGCCGCGTCGACGTGTTCGGCCCATTGATGGCGGAACCGCTCGGCACGCGCATCGGCTCGGACATTGCCCGCTGGCAGGCGGGCAATCCGGCCTGCGGCGCTGCTGCCTAGCCCAATGGGTCGGTTGCTGCAGATCACTGGTCTGGTCGTCGGCCTGGCCGGGCTCGTCCTGCAGCTCTGCATCACCGTCCCGGCGTCAATGGAAGCCGGCCGCGGTTTTGTCGGCTCGCTGGTCTTCTATTTCAGCTTCTTCACCATCCTGACCAACATCGGCGCGGTGCTCGTCCATGCCTCGTTGCTGTCGTCGACGGGTTATGCCTGGTTTCCGGCCTTTGCCGCGCCACGGATGCGGGCGGGCGTAGCCGTCGCCATAACCCTGGTCCTCATCGTTTATGCAACGGTCCTGGCGCAGCTTTGGCAGCCGCAAGGATTGTTCCTGCTCTGCGACGTTCTCCTGCACTATGTGACGCCGCTGTTGTTCGTGCTGTGGTGGCTTGTGGCGGGCGCCGACGGCTCGACGCGATGGCGCGACATCTCCTGGTGGATGATCTATCCGATCGCCTATCTGGCCTACGCATTGCTGCGGGCGCCGATCGCCGGCGAAGTGCCCTACCCGTTCCTCGACGTCTCCAAACACAGTGCGGCCAGCGTCGCGGTCTCAGCTCTGGCCATCACCGGGCTTTTTCTGATGCTGTGCATTGTGGCGGTGCTTGTGGACCACGGTGTCACGCGGATCAGGGCGGAACGCGTCCGTCCGCGATGACGCTCTCCCGCCCTGGTCGCCTTTAGCGTCTTGGCACGGTTCGCGCGGCGCCCTGCACGGATCGCCGCAGCAGCTTCACCGGCGATCCGTGACATGAACTTGCGCGTGAATTGGCCAAGCGGCTTGGCATCCTCGAGCGCCCAGCTCGTCGCGAGATCATCGGTGTTGAATTCATCGACGATAACCCAGGCTGGCGTATAGAGCGTGGCGCGACGGGCCTCCGTCTCAGGAATCTCGACATAGTATGCGTCAGGGCGTGGCGGGCTGACTTGTGATCGGAATGAGCAGGGCCTGCTTGCGGCCATTCTTACCGGCAACGATCAGCATCACGCAAGTCGGCCGCGCCTTGCGTCCGCTCTCCTCGCCGCGGTCATATTTCCTTGCCCAAAGATAGGAGTAGAGAATGATCTGTCCGTGACCAAGCTCAGTCATCCCGGACATCATCTCGCGCGATTGCGTCGAGGCCGGCTAGAAGCTCGTCGCGTTCCTCGGCCGACAGATCCTCAACGCGGTGTGCCCGCTGAGCGCTGCGGCCGGTGATGCGGTCGAACTGCTCCGCCGTCAGGAGCACGAACTTTCGTTTGCCGCGCTTGGTGATGTCGACGGGACCACGGAACGCAGCCTCGACGACCTCGCCGGATTTATTGCCGAGATCTGTGAGCGTGAAACTCGCCATAGTCATCTCCTTCACACCCCGAAAATAGATGAAACAGCTGTTTTCAGCAATATCCCTATTTCATCGGATAGCGTCTAGCGAGACCTGAAGGCGAGAGGACGATCGCATCTCAGCCGTGATGAACCGTAGCTCTCAACGCCGAATGACGACCTCGTCCAAGGACTTTCAGTCCCAGAACGGCCTGAGGCCTTCACGATGGGCATCGCAACGCGTAATGCCGATGTCCTTGAGCTGGTCGTCGGTCATCTCGAGCAGGACCAGCCGGCTGCGCCGACGATCCATTAGCCTGCCGAGCCACCTCGCGAAGGATCCGAGCGTACGCACCAGCCGACTAACATAGGTTGGCCGGCCTAACGGAGGTGCCACCTGCATCTGCAATTCAGCCGTAACGGAGCGGATTGTCTCAATTGTAGCCATTTTCTTTCTGCCAAAACTTCGGATTGTACCCGTCTCGCCGCCGATCTGATATGTATTGACTCCCATGTCGGTGCAATGTAAAAAATTGTCACCATGACAACTTGGCTTCCAGATCTTACCGTCGGTACTGGCCCGCTCTATCAGCGGCTTGCCGATTCCATCGAGACGGACATCGACCGCGGCCTGATCGGTGCAGGGGCAAAGCTGCCGCCGCAGCGTGATCTGGCATACGACATCGGCACGACCGTCGGCACCGTCGGCAGGGCCTATCAATTGCTGCGCGAGCGGGGATTGGTGAGCGGCGAGGTCGGCCGCGGAACCTATGTTCTCGCTCAACAGTCGGAGAGCGCAAAGCCGGAGTTCCTGGGGCCGGTCGAACAAGGCACGCGCTATATGGATGCGCCCGGCGACAAGCTGCGCTTCGATAGCACGGCCGCACCGGATGTCGGCCAGGGTGCCATCGTCGCCGACGTGTTGACACGCACGGCGCAAGACCATCCGCATGAGATTTCAAGCTATACTCGTGATTTCCCGGACCGCTGGTTCGAAGCCGGCAGGCGCTGGCTGTCGCGCAATTCCTTTCGCCCGGCCGCAGATGCAATCGTTCCCACGCTCGGCACCCACGCCGCGGTGATGGCAACCATTGCGGGGCTCACCGCCCCCGGCGACTATGTCGTCTTCGAGCACCTCACCTATTCACAGATTTCCCGCAGCGCCGGCCTGATCGGTCGCCGGACCGCATTGGTGGCGGCTGACGACGGGGGCATCGATCCCCAGGATTTCGAGCGCGTCTGCGCACAAAAGCATCCGAAGATGATGTTTTTGATGCCGACGGCCAAGAACCCAACGCTGATAACGCTGTCGGCATCGCGCCGCGAGGCAATCGCGCGTGTCGCCCGTCAATATAACGTCGTCCTGATCGAGGACGACCTCTATGGCGGACTGACCGACGACCCAACGCCTTTAATGGCCGAATATGCTCCCGAACGGACCATCGTTGCCGGCGGCCTGTCGAAATCGGTTGCGGCGGGTGTTCGCGGCGGTTGGCTCGCTTGCCCGCCGGCCTATCGTCACCGCATCCGGGTTGCCCACAAGATGATGACGGGCGGCTTGCCCTTTCTGCTGGCGGAGGTGGGCTGCCGGCTGGTGCTGTCCGGTCAGGCCGCCGAGATGCGCAAGCGCAGCATTGCCGAGATCGGTGCGCGCATCGCGATCGTGCGCGAGACACTCGACGGCTTCGACTTCAAGGCGCTGGACAATGTGCCGTTCGTCTGGCTCACTTTGCCCGACCCATGGCTTTCCGGCACTTTCAAACAGGCTTGCCTCGAACATGGCGTGCTCATCGACGACGAGGACGAGTTCAAGGCCGGGCGTTCCGAACAGGCCTTTCACGGCGTGCGGTTTGGCATCTCGCAGCCGCGACAGCGGGACGATATTGCGCACGGCGTCGCGGTGATCCGGCGGCTTCTGGACGAAGGCCGCGCCGGCTACGACAGCTTTTCCTGAACCGGCTTGAAACCGGCGGGTCGAGTGGCGATCTTCCGCTACTTGCGGCAAGCTGTTGCTTTCCGTCGTTTTAGTCATCCGACGGGGTGTATCGGCTGCAAAGCTTGCGATAAGACGGGACTCGATCCCAAGGACACAAATTGCCGATCATGACCATTTCCAATTCCGTGCCGATCACTCCGGAACTCATTGCAGCGCACGGGCTGAAGCCCGACGAGTACCAGCGCATCCTCGACCTGGTCGGGCGCGAGCCGAGCTTTACCGAACTCGGTATTTTTTCCGCCATGTGGAACGAGCATTGTTCCTATAAATCCTCGAAGAAATGGCTGCGCACGCTGCCGACCACCGGGCCGCAAGTCATCCAGGGCCCGGGCGAGAATGCCGGCGTGGTCGACATCGGCGATGGCGACTGCGTCGTCTTCAAGATGGAGAGCCATAACCATCCCTCCTACATCGAGCCTTATCAGGGAGCGGCGACCGGCGTCGGCGGCATCCTGCGCGATGTCTTCACCATGGGCGCGCGGCCGATCGCGGCGATGAACGCGCTGCGCTTCGGTGCGCCGGACCATCCCAAAACCAGGCACCTCGTTGCCGGCGTCGTTTCCGGCGTCGGTGGCTATGGCAATTCCTTCGGCGTGCCGACGGTCGGCGGCGAGGTCAATTTCGACGGCCGCTACAATGGCAATATCCTGGTCAATGCGTTTGCCGCGGGCCTCGCGAAGACGGACGCAATCTTTCTGTCCGAGGCCAAGGGCGTCGGCCTTCCGGTCGTCTATCTCGGCGCCAAGACGGGGCGCGATGGTGTCGGCGGCGCCACCATGGCCTCGGCTGAGTTCGACGACAAAATCGACGAGAAGCGGCCCACCGTGCAGGTTGGCGATCCGTTCACCGAAAAATGCCTGCTCGAAGCCTGCCTCGAACTGATGGCGTCCGGCGCAGTTATCGCCATCCAGGACATGGGTGCCGCCGGCCTCACCTGTTCGGCAGTCGAAATGGGCGCCAAAGGCGACCTCGGCATCGAGCTCGATCTCGACAAGGTGCCGGTGCGTGAAGAGCGCATGAGCGCCTATGAGATGATGCTTTCGGAGAGCCAGGAGCGCATGCTGATGGTGCTGCGCCCCGAAAAGGAAAAGCAGGCCGAGGCGATTTTCCACAAATGGGGCCTCGACTTTGCCATCGTCGGCAAGACCACCGACGATCTGCGCTTCCGCGTGCTGCACCAGGGCGACGAGGTCGCCAACCTGCCGATCAAGGATCTCGGCGACCAGGCGCCGGAATATGACCGTCCCTGGGTCGAGCCGAACAAGCCGGCGCCATTGGCTGGCGATACACCGCAAGCCGATGTGGCCGACGCACTGCTCAAGCTGCTGGGCGGACCGGACCTTTCCTCGCGCCGCTGGGTGTGGGAGCAGTACGATACGCTGATCCAGGGCAATTCGCTGCAGCTTCCCGGCGGCGACGCCGGTGTCGTGCGCGTCGACGGCCACCCGACCAAGGCGCTCGCCTTCTCCTCCGACGTGACGCCGCGCTATTGCGAAGCCGACCCCTACGAGGGCGGCAAGCAGGCGGTTGCGGAATGCTGGCGCAATCTGACAGCCACTGGCGCACTGCCGCTCGCGGCCACCGACAACCTAAATTTCGGCAATCCGGAACGGCCGGAGATCATGGGTCAGTTGGTCGGCGCGGTGAAAGGTATTGGCGATGCCTGCAGGGCGCTCGGCTTCCCGATCGTCTCCGGCAACGTCTCGCTCTACAATGAGACCAACGGACAAGGCATCCTGCCGACGCCAACCATCGGCGGCGTCGGGCTGATTGCCGACTGGTCGAAAATGGTGCGCATCGGCTTTGCCGCCGAAGGCCAGATGATCGTGCTGGTCGGCGCGCCGACGATGTGGGGCACGCATCTTGGCCAATCGGTCTATATGCGCGACATCCATGGCCGCGCCGACGGCCCGCCGCCGCCGGTCGATCTCGACCACGAGAAGCGGGTCGGCGACCATGTGCGGGCGCTGATCGGCTCCGGTGTCGTTACCGCGGCGCATGACGTTTCCGATGGCGGCATCGCGGTGGCGCTGGCCGAGATGGCGATGGCCTCCGGCATCGGCGCGACCATCCCCGGCCTGATCGGTACAGATCCGGTCCCGGTCTGGTTCGGCGAGGATCAGGGCCGCTATCTGCTGACGCTGTCGATCGACCCGCAGAGCGAGGCTTGGGACGCCATTCGCGAACAGCAAAGCAAGCTCGGCATTTTTGCACCGTGGATCGGCTCGACAGGCGGCAGCGAATTGAAGCTGGGCGAGGCACGTGCGATACCGGTCGGCGAATTGACCGCCGCCCACGAATCCTGGTTCCCTCGCTTCATGGCAAATGAGGTCGTGGACCCGTGATGTGATCGAGCGGGGCCCTTTCGCTGTGGTTCATCCGCCATTTCGACCATATCTATGAGATCACGACCTGAACAAGGAATCCTCACATGGCAATGGACGCCCATGATATCGAACGGCTGATCAAGGAAGGCATTCCGGACGCCAAGGTGACGATTCGCGACCTGGCCGGCGACGGCGACCATTATGCGGCCGAGGTGGTGGCCGAAAGCTTTCGCGGCAAAAGCCGCGTCCAGCAGCACCAGATGGTCTATGACGCGCTGAAGGGCAATATGGGCGGCGTGCTGCACGCGCTTGCCCTGCAGACCAGCGTGCCTGAGTGAGCTCTCTTGCAGTTACCGACTCGCGATCTTCTTACCGGTCACGGCAATGATCGGCCCGGCAGGATAGTTTCCACCAACAATCATCCTCTCGCCGTTCGACAGCGCCGAAACGACCCCGTCGAGGAAAAGCGCGTTGGGGCAGTCGAGCCCATCGCGAAACAGCCGTGCGAAGCTGCCGAGGCTGACTTCAGAGCGCGAGATCGCCAGCACGACGGTGTTTTCGTCACGCATACCGACGGCATTGCGGATATAGCGCGATGTGCCGTTCTGCTCGAAGCGAGGATGAAGCCGGTCGTCGATCACCAGCATCGGGCCGGATTGCGTGGCGAACATCACGTCCGGCCTGGCGGCGGCATAGGCGCTTGTCTCCATGACAGCCGCCTTGCCGTCCTTGCGGACCAGGAACACGCCATTCGGTTTCAGGAAGAAATTGCCTTCGCTGCCGGCGACGTTGATCGGCGCCTTCTCCCGGCCGTCTTCGACGAGAAGGCCGACTGGGGTCAGGTCTTGGTGATACATGCCGGCGTTCATGGCGAGCAGCACCGGGCGGCCCTGATCCGCCATCGCCTTGTCGAATTTGTCCAGCGAGCCGAAAGCCTTGCCGTCGAGGCCTGTGTGGAACACACCGACGTCATAGCGGCGCAGATCGATTTCGCAGACGACATAGGCGACCGCCTCGAAGCTCGCGTCGCGGCACGGCGCCGGCAATTCACCGCCGACGACAAGCGGTGGCTGTCTCGGCGACCTGGCCCACCAAATCAAGGCCAGTGCGGCGAGCAGAACGGCGAGGAGGAACCCGGCGAGATATCGTCTTTTCATCACGCCTCGGGAAAGATGGTGGCCAACGGCTTGGCCCAAGATCAGACGTTCCTTTGCGCCATTTGCATGGCAAGGCGGCAAACATCTTGTTTCGCGCAACCCATGGGTTTATTTGAAGGGTAATGTTCGAGCCTGACTCCCACAGGCATGAAAGGGTATTCCATGAGCGGCATCAACGACTACATTGACAATGAAGTGAAGGGCAACGACGTCGTTCTCTTCATGAAGGGCACGCCCGGCTTTCCGCAATGCGGATTTTCCGGCCAGGTCGTGCAGATCCTCGACTACATCGGCGCCGACTATAAGGGGGTCGACGTGCTGACGTCGGCCGAACTGCGGCAAGGTATCAAGGACTATTCCAACTGGCCGACCATCCCGCAGCTCTACGTCAAGGGCGAATTCGTCGGCGGCTGCGACATCATCCGCGAGATGTTCCAGGCGGGCGAATTGCAGACCTTCCTCGTCGAAAAGGGCGTCAGCGTCAAAGGCGCCGCCTGACTTCTGTTTCTGCGTATGAGCTTCCGACTGCGATTTTCGGGGGTCATGCGCTAAGCGCCGGGGCAGCCCCACCTTGGCAAAAAGTTCTGCCCGATGTCGGGGCAATCAACGAATGGATGCGTCGGTCAGCCGGCGCATTTTCGTTTGAGGATCGGACTGGCCGTGGATCAGCAAGCACAAGCGCAGCAAAAGGCAAGCACCTTGCCTATTCCGCGCTGGGAATTCATTGCGCTGTGCGCGGCGCTGATGGCGCTCAATTCGCTGGCCATCGATATCATGCTGCCGGCACTGCAGCAGATCGGCGCCTCGCTTGGCGTCGCAAATGAAAACCACCGGCAATATGTGGTCACCGCCTATATCCTTGGCTTTGGCGGCGGACAGCTGTTCTTCGGGCCGATCTCGGACCGCTTCGGGCGCCGCGCGCCTCTTGTCGCAGGGCTGGTGATCTACGTCGTGGCGGCCGGCGGTGCGGCAATCGCCCCGTCATTCGCCACGCTTCTGCTATGCCGGGCGGTGCAAGGCATCGGCGCGGCGGCGACGCGCGTCATTGCCGTCTCGATCGTGCGCGATACGTTCGACGGAAGGCGTATGGCCGAAGTCATGTCCTTGATCTTCATGGTGTTCATGGCCATCCCGGTGGTGGCGCCCGGTATCGGCCAGTTCATCATGCTGTTTGCGACCTGGCACGTGATCTTCGTCACCATGGCAGCCGGCGCACTGATCGTGTCCGCCTGGTCGCTGCTGCGCCTGCCCGAGACGCTACACCCCGAATATCGCCGGCCGCTGACGCTGTCCTCCATCATCGGCGGCTTCCGCATCGTTCTCACCAACCGCATCGCGCTCTGCTACGCCTTCGCCAGCACCTTCATCTTCGGCGCCATGTTCGGCTTCATCGCCTCGGCCCAGCAGATCTATGTCAGCGTGTTCGATGTCGGCGAGATGTTCCCGGTCATCTTCGCGGGGGTTGCCGGCGTGCTTGCTTTTTCGAACTACCTCAACGCGCGTCTCGTCGGCCGCATCGGCATGCGCCGTCTGTCGCAAAGCGCGCTGCTGCTGTTTCTGGCCATCAGCTTTGCCTGGCTGGTCGTTTCCATCGAAATGAAGATGCCGCTCTGGCTCTTCATTACCTTCTTTGCCTGCGCCATGGTCCCGTTCGGCGCGCTCGGCGCGAACTTCAACGCGCTCGCCATGGAGCCGCTGGGTCACCTGGCCGGCACTGCATCGTCGATCCTCGGGTTCATGCAGACATTTCTTGGCGGCATCCTCGGCACGCTGATCGGCCAAGCCTTCAACGGCACGGTGACGCCGCTGGCCGCCGGGTTCTGCAGCGTGTCGGTGGCGGCGCTGCTGATGATCCTCCTGGCCGAGCGCGGCAGACTATTCCAGCCGCATAACCCGCCGGTTTAATGCACATTGCCGGGCGCGCCTAGGATGCACCCTCACTGACCGCGGTGAAGCGAGGGAACAGCGTACGTCCTGCGATTGCTCCACCCATGCTGTCCGAAACGGGCAATGGAAGAGCCTTGTCGAGCGCCTCGAGGACGGAAGCCACGAAGGCCCGGTTGAGCGAGCCATCGTCCCCTAGATGGGAGTAAGTGGCGCGCGGCTTGCCAATAAGCGTGCCGTTTCGGCGAATTGAGAACTGCAGCGTCAGGGTCATGCCCGCGGTTCCGGGCGGCGGCTTCCAACAGGCGACGATCGCGGAGAACATCTCGTCTATGGTGTCGACGGGGTCGGGACTGCGACATGCGCGTTCCCCAGATCTTGCTTCATTGACACCGGCAACCAAGGCAAGGGCAAAGGCCGTTGCAACAATTGCGGACCGAGGTTTCATTCGAGGTCTCCGGTTTCGCACAAGATTGGACAACTTTGGCAGTGAATAGTTATTCCGCCCAGAGCTCGCGGCGCAGCTCTCGCCAGCTTTCCCGGTCCGGCGCGACCAGCAGGCCACCTCCGACATGCGATGGCAGATAGGCGCTGCCATCGAAGCGCGCGGCATGGCCGCCGGCCTCCGCATGGATCAGCACGCCGGCCAGGTGGTCCCAGGGCATCAGCTTGTTGTAGACGACGAAATGGCCGTGGCCGCTGGCCAGCAGGCGGTATTCGTGGGCGGCGCAGCGATAGTTGAACTGCGATAGCGACTTGGTCTGGTTGCGCGCCAAACGTGAGCGGTCCGGCTCGGGCACATAGTGCCAAGAGACTGCACCGGTCATTTCCGACATCGGCGCGGGTTTGGCGACATGAACCTTTTCCAGATTGCCATGGGCATGGCGGATATGGCTGCCGGCGCCGCGAACGCCGATCAGCCAGTCCTTGCCGACCGGATCGTGGATGATGCCGGCGACCGTCTCGCCCTTGACCACGACGCCAAGCATGACGCCGAACAGCGGCACGCCGGAGGCGAAGTTGAAGGTGCCGTCGACCGGGTCGATGACGAAGGCGAGTTCAGCATCGCCAAGACCGTCGAGCAGCGTCGGGTCGTCGGAGCAGGCCTCCTCGCCGACAATCATTGCGTGGGGATAACGCTGGCGCAGCCTGGCGGTGATGAGCCGTTCGGCATTCACGTCGGCCTCGGTCACAAGATCGGCGGCCGAGGTCTTGCGACGGACGTCGCCCTCACTCAACCGGCGAAAGCGCGGCATGATCTCGGCGACGGCGGCGTCCGACAGAAGGTCGGCAAGCCAGTCGATCGCGCTATCGTCAAATGTCATCGGGACGCCTGGTGGTGAGGGTTTCGTTGAGGGCGGCGAAATCGAACAGCGTCCTGTCGAGCAGATGCGAGCGCCGCACATTGCTCATGGCGCGGATCATCGTATCCTTGCGGCCGGGCATGCGTTTCTCGATGTCGTCCAGCATCGCCTTCATGACGTTGCGCTGCAGGCCTTCCTGGCTACCGCACAGATCGCACGGAATGATCGGGAACTTCATGGCGCCGGCGAATTTCTCGAGATCGGCTTCCGCGCAATAGGCGAGCGGCCGCAGCACCATGACATCGCCTTCGTCGTTGAGCAGCTTCGGCGGCATGGCGGCGAGGCGCCCGCCATGGAATAGGTTCATGAAGAAGGTTTCCAGTATGTCCTCGCGGTGGTGGCCGAGCACCAGCGCCGAGCAGCCCTCCTCGCGGGCAATGCGATAGAGATGGCCGCGCCGCAGCCGCGAGCACAGCGAGCAATAGGTGCTGCCTTCGGGCAGCTTGTCGGTGACCACCGAATAGGTGTCCTGATATTCGATGCGATGCGGAATGGCATGGCTGTCGAGATAGTCGGGCAATATGTGCTTGGGAAAGTTCGGCTGGCCCTGGTCGAGATTGCAGGCCAACAGCTCGACCGGCAGCAGCCCGCGCCATTTGAGATCAAGCAGCACGGCAAGCAAGCCGTAGGAATCCTTGCCGCCCGACAGAGCGACCAGCCAACGGTCGCCGGGCCTCACCATGGAGAAATCGTCGATCGCCTGGCGTGCAAGCCGCAACAGCCGTTTGCGCAGCTTGTTGAACTCGACGGAGGACGGCACATCGGCAAACAGCGGATGAAAGCCGCCTTTGGCATCGGCGACCGGTTCAAGCGTTTCGGCGTCTGGCTGCATGTTCACGGCGCGTCGGCCCTAAAGTCCTGTTGCCGCCCGCAGTAGCGCATCGGACCGAAAATCGAAATCGATTTCGGAATCACGCCGCCGAAAAGGAACGAAAAAAGAAAAGGCCGCCTGGACGGGCGGCCTTCGGTTGTATCGCGACGAAACGCGCCGATCAGCGCGAATAGAATTCGACGACCAGGTTAGGTTCCATCTGCACGGCAAACGGAACGTCCGCCAGGCCGGGGATGCGCGTGAAGGCCGCGGTCATCTTGTTGTGGTCGGCCTCGATGTAATCGGGCACATCGCGCTCGGCCAGGCCCACCGATTCCAGCACGATGACCAGCTGCTTCGATTTCTCGCGCACTTCGATGACGTCGCCCGGCTTGCAGCGGTACGAGCCGATGTTGACGCGCTTGCCGTTGACGTTGACGTGGCCGTGATTGACGAACTGGCGCGCCGCAAAGATCGTCGGCACGAACTTGGCGCGATAGACGACCGCGTCGAGACGCGATTCGAGCAGGCCGATCAGGTTCTCCGAGGTGTCGCCCTTGCGGCGGTCCGCCTCTTCATAGACCTTGCGGAACTGCTTCTCCGAAACGTCGCCATAGTGGCCCTTCAGCTTCTGCTTGGCGCGCAGCTGTAGGCCGAAATCGGAAAGCTTGCCCTTGCGGCGCTGGCCATGCTGGCCGGGGCCGTATTCACGCTTGTTGACCGGGGACTTCGGGCGGCCCCAGATGTTTTCGCCAAGACGGCGGTCGATCTTGTACTTCGCGGATTCGCGCTTGCTCATCGCATTCCCTTTCAAAACAACACACCCGGAACCTCATGGTCCGGGTGAAGGAAACGCGCCCTCCTCTGGCCTCCGTTTTCGAGACCTGACAGGGTTTTCCACGCAACGCGACGGAAAACCCACGGGACACGTCATTTCAAACAAGACACAAGGAAAGTAAAACCGGCTTCCCAAACGTCTTGCACACATAAAGAAAACCACCGGGCATTGCGGCCCGGTGTTGGTGGGCTGGTTAAACGGAGATTTAACCGCTGTCAAGCTTCCGGCTGGCGCGAATCGCCGAACCGGATAGTGTTATGGTTGTAGAACGTGCCGGATGTGGCGGCAGGTTGCGCCAGCGGCATCAGGAAGGGACTGAAGTCAGAGGAGCTGGAATTCGCATGAAGAAGTTCTTCCTTACGTTGGTAGGAGCCGCGGTGATGGCCGGCACGATGGCGGTCGCGCCCGAGCCGGCGCAGGCCCGGCATTGGCATGGGCACAGACATCACCAGGTCTGCCGCATCGTTGTCAAGAAGAAGGTGGTGTGGCGCCACGGTTATCGCAAGGTCATCCGTTACAAAGTGCGGCGCTGCGGCTGGGGCTGGAACTGGTAATTTTTCGCCCTCGCCCGTTGAGACTTCATGGCCCGCGGCTCAGCCGCGGGCCTTTTATGACCGGCATCCGCCGCCAGAATGGTCAGTCGATCAGTGTTTCGACTTCTTTTCCGGCAGGCCCTTGCGCTTGGTCTCGGCGAATTCCTCGAGCTGTTTTTCGCTCATGGATTTATACATTCCCTTCGACGCGCCTTTGAGCGCGCCCTTCTTGGTCTCGCCGCGCTTGGCTGACAATGCCGCGCCGGCCGCTTTCTGCTGGGCTTTTGAGGTGGCTGGCATGATGGTTTCTCCCGTTTCCGATGAGAGGAAAACGCATTGTCTGGTGCGATGTTCCCAAAGCGACAATTGCCTGCGGTCAGGATATGGCCAGGCCAAATCCCTGCATCAGCCGGCGCGTCGGAAAATCGGCGCTGTTCGAGGTGAAGAATGCAAGGTCGGCGCCTTCCGGCAGTGCCTCTCTGCGATAGCCAGCCTCGGTATCGGCAAGCAGCGACAGCGCCCGGCGTGCGATCGCCTCGGCCGGGTCGAGCCAGTCGACCGGCCAAGGTGCTGTCTTGCGCATGCGGTTGGCCAAAAAAGGATAATGAGTGCAGGCAAGCACGACGATGTCGGTGCGTAGCCCGTCATGCTCGACGAAGCACGGCGCGATCTCGGCGCGCACGGCCTCCTCGTCGACAAAACCATCGCGCATATAGGCTTCGGCCAATCCAGCCAGCCTGTCGCTGCCGACCAGGCGGACATGGCATTTCTGCGCCCATTTGCTGATCAGATCGCGCGTGTACTGGCGCTTGACGGTGCCGGGCGTCGCCAGCACCGAAACCAGGCCTGAGCGCGTGCGTTCCGCCGCCGGCTTGATGGCCGGCACGGTGCCGACGAAAGGGTGGCCGGGAAACCTCTCGCGCAAGGCATCGATGACCAGTGTCGAGGCGGTGTTACAGGCGATGACCGAAATGGCCGGCGAAAACCGGTCGAGCAGCCTGGCGAACAACTCCAGGATATGTGTTCTCAGCGCCGGCTCCTCCCAGGCGCCGAAGGGGAACGCCGCGTCGTCGGCGACATAGATGAAGCGGCGGTCAGGCATCAGGACGCGCGCCTCACGCAGCACGGTGAGGCCGCCAATGCCGGAATCGAACATCAGGATCGGACGGGCGCTCGATGGATTGGTCATTGTCATTGAGTCACTAGGGGCTGGGAATCACTAAGGACTGGGAATCACAAACGAGATCACGAGAGAAGGCCGGCCCATGCATTTTGCTTCGGCCAATGATGCATTATCCCGGCCGCTTCTATGTGGAACCATCGTGGCCTTGATGCGGCGAGCCGGTTACACAAGGCCCCGCTTGCCGAAGCCGCCGGCCCGCGGCCGGCCGGTTGCCGGAGATGCAGGTTGAGATGCAGGGCGGTTCGACGGCACCGGTGCGGCGCGCATGGCGTAGGGCGGAGCCAGGGCCGTCACGCCGGCGGCTGACCCTGAATGGGGCGCCGCGGTACCGCGCAGCGGCCCGGGCGGGTCGAAATCGTCGAAACTCAGGGATGACGCCATATCCGAAGAGCCACCGCCCGCCGGCTTGGCCGCCAAGATGACGGCCCACAGCCCGACGAGAGCGAGTCCCAGCAGGTTAAGGCTGGAATGCGAATCTTCGCCGTCGAATTTTACGACAAGAACAGTGCCGGCCTGCAGAATCGCAAACAGGGTCGAGAACACGATATACGACCAAAGGATCCAACCCGACCCTTGCGCGTCGCGGCTTCGACGCCAGGCGAAATTCGCGCGGAACAGAACGATCACCAGCGAGGTAACGAGAACGGCCGCGGCCAGCCCTTCCCTGGAAGGTCCCGGCTTCGAATTGGCCAAACCCTCGATGCCGATGGTCAGCACGACGCACAGCACAAAGGTCACGATTTCCGCAACCAGCAGAGCCACGGAATAGAAGAAAAAGCGAAGACGACCGATATCCGAGCTAAACATCCGAGGATCCATCGTTTTGAAAACCATGGATCAAACCAAATAAAATTCGGTTACTGGTAAGACAGCTGCATTCGCAAGCCTAGTCTTTGTCTTTCGCCTTGCCGGCGCGTGCCGCCGCTGCCGGAAGCCGCCTTGGATCGTCGCCGGGCGATCCGTCGCCGCGCGGCATGGCCGGCGAGAACCTGTCCAGCGATGATATTATTCCGCGCAGCACCTTGAGCTCCGGCTCGGCAAAGCCGGGGCGGGTCAGCACGGCGCGCAAATTGTCGACCATCTTCGGCTTCTTCGCTGCCGGGCGGAAATAGCCGCGCGCCTCCAGTGCACCTTCCAGATACGCAAACAGGCCGTGCAATTCTTCCTTGGCAGCCGGCAGCATTTCGGGGCCGGAGAAGTTGGTCCTGGTCTCGTCTTCCAGGCCGGACTTCATCCATTCATAGGACATCAGCAGGGCCGCCTGGGCGATGTTGAGCGAGGAGAAGGCTGGATCGACTGGGAAGGTGACGATCTCGTCGGCGAGGCCGACCTCGTCATTATAGAGGCCGAAGCGCTCGCGGCCGAACAGGATGCCGGTGCGCTGGCCGGCCCGCTGCCGCGCCCGCAGCGTCCTGCCCGCCTCGACCGGACCGCGCACCGGCTTGAAATTGTCGCGCGCGCGCGCCGTGGTGGCGAAGACGAAGTTCAAATCGCCGACTGCCGAGGCGAGGTCATCGAACACCACGACGGCATCGATGACGTGGTCGGCGCGGCTTGCGGCGGCACGCGCCTTCTCGCTCGGCCAGCCGTCGCGCGGATTGACGAGCCGCAGCTCGGCAAGGCCGAAATTGGCCATGGCGCGTGCAACCATGCCGATATTCTCGCCGAGCTGCGGCTCGACCAGGATGATCGCCGGTCCGGACGCAGGAGTTCCGGAGGCAAGAGGGTTGTCGGGATCCTGGGTGGCGGTCATGATTGTCAACGAACTGCTGTTTGCGGCATTTCGCAGTCCCCTGCCACATTCGGCGGCGAAAATGAAGCTTTCGCAAGGAATGCAGTCCCTGCGGAGCGGTTCGCCGTTTGCGCGGCCAAAAAGCCTTTGATATACGGGCCGCATCCCAGGGCCGGCAGCCGTGCGGGCAAGGCCGTTCCGTTCCCCAAAAGCGAGGCATTCTTTCCATGGCGAAGATCAAGGTGGCGAACCCGGTCGTCGAA
Organism: Mesorhizobium sp. M0991; assembly: GCF_040318915.1. Lineage (NCBI taxonomy): Bacteria > Pseudomonadati > Pseudomonadota > Alphaproteobacteria > Hyphomicrobiales > Phyllobacteriaceae > Mesorhizobium > Mesorhizobium sp. M0991. The sequence continues at coordinate 118,330 of NZ_JAMYNE010000013.1, read as the reverse complement.
CTCGACGGCGACGAGATGACCCGCATCATCTGGCAGTTCATCAAGGACAAGCTGATCCACCCTTATCTCGACCTCAAGCTCGAATATTACGACCTCGGCATCGAGCACCGCGACGCCACCAACGACCAGGTGACCATCGATTCGGCCAACGCCATCAAGAAATACGGCGTCGGCGTGAAATGCGCGACGATCACGCCCGACGAGCAGCGCGTCGAGGAATTCAAGCTGAAGAAGATGTGGAAGTCGCCGAACGGCACCATCCGCAACATCCTCGGCGGCACCATCTTTCGCGAGCCGATCATCATGAAGAACGTGCCGCGGCTGGTGCCCGGCTGGACCAAGCCGATCATCGTCGGCCGCCACGCCTTCGGCGACCAGTACCGCGCCACCGACTTCCGCTTTCCCGGCAAGGGCAAGCTGACGATCAAATTCGTCGGCGAGGATGGCCAGGTGATCGAGCACGATGTGTTCGACGCACCCGGCGCCGGCGTCGCCATGGCCATGTACAATCTCGACGAGTCGATCCGCGAATTCGCCCGCGCCTCGCTGAACTACGGCCTGCTGCGTAATTACCCCGTCTACCTCTCGACCAAGAACACGATCCTCAAGGCCTATGACGGCCGCTTCAAGGACATCTTCCAGGAGGTCTACGAGGCGGAGTTCGAAGCAGAATTCAAAGCGAAGAAGCTCTGGTACGAGCACCGGCTGATCGACGACATGGTGGCCTCCAGCCTGAAATGGTCGGGTGGATATGTCTGGGCTTGCAAGAATTATGACGGCGACGTGCAGTCCGACACGGTGGCGCAAGGCTTCGGCTCGCTCGGCCTGATGACCTCGGTGCTTATGACGCCGGACGGCAAGACCGTCGAGGCGGAAGCCGCGCACGGCACCGTCACCCGCCACTATCGCCAGCACCAGAAGGGCGAGGAGACCTCGACCAATTCGATCGCCTCGATCTTCGCCTGGACGCGCGGCCTCGCGCACCGCGCCAAGCTCGACGACAATGCCGAACTGAAGCGCTTTGCCGAGACCCTGGAAAAGGTCTGCATCCAGACGGTCGAGTCCGGCTTCATGACCAAGGACCTGTCGCTGCTGATCGGCCCCGACCAGCCCTGGCTTTCGACCACCGGCTTCCTCGACAAGATCGACGAGAATTTGCAGAAGGCGATGGCCTGAGCCTGCGACATGGGCAAGCCCGTCGTCTACGGTGCGGACTACAGCGTCTATGTGCGCATCGTGCGGCTGGTGCTCGAGGAAAAGGGCGTCGGCTACGAGCTGGTGCCCGTCGACATCTTTGCCGCGGACGGCATTCCCGGCTGGTACTTCGAGCACCAGCCGTTCGGCCGCATCCCGGCCTTCGAGCATGATGGCTTTCGCCTCTACGAGACCGGCGCGATTGCCCGTTATGTCGACGAAGCCTTTGACGGCCCGGCGCTGCAGCCGGTCGAAGCCCGGCCTCGAGCACGCATGAACCAGATCACCGGCATGCTCGACGCCTACGCCTACAAGGCCATGGTCTGGGATGTCGCCGTCGAGCGGCTGGAAAAAACGCCGCCCGACGAAGCCGTGATCGCCAACGGGTTGAGGCAGGCGAGAACGGCATTGCAGGCGCTGTCTTCGCTGAAAGCCGAAGGGCTTTGGCTGTTGGGGACGGACCTGACGCTGGCCGACCTGCACGCCGCGCCAATCATCGGCTATTTCGTCAAGGTGGCCGAGGGGCGAAAACTGCTGGCCGAGTTTGCCGATATTCGGGATTGGTATGCGCGCATCGCCGGACGCGAGAGTTTTGCGAAGACCGAAAAGGCAGAATGAGGAGACAAGCGTTCGGCAACAGGCCCTCTGGTGATTAGCGAAAGCCGAAGTGACATCCAATCTCCCCCCTTGCGGGGAGACGTCCGGCAGGACAGAGGGGGGTGTGAAGGATCGCCAACCTTCGACTGATCCTTTCCAACTGGGAACGGCCTGAGAACATGGCTCCGATTGGGCTGGCAAGTCGGAGGGACAGCACCCCCCTCTGCCCTGCCGGGCATCTCCCCCGCAAGGGGGGAGATCGACAGCTTCGCCGAAGGCGACCCACTGCGAAATACCGCTCATTCGGGAAGGTAAATCTCCGCCTTCATGAAGGTCTTCGCACGGCCTGTGATCAGCACGCGATCTCCGGCCAGTTCGCATTGCAAATGCCCGCCGCGCTGCGAGCATTGGAATGCCGACAGACGCGTCTTGGCGAGTTTTTCAGACCAATAAGGCACCAGCGTCGCATGAATGGAGCCGGTTACCGGATCCTCGGGAATGCCCGCCCAGGGCACGAAATAACGCGAGACGAAATCGTGGGCTCGCCCAGCCGCGGTAATGACCAGGCCGAGAGGATGAAAGGTTCCGATCCTGAGCAGATCGGGAACAAAAGATCGCACGGTTGTCTCGTCGGCAAGCTCGACAAACAGGTTCTCGAAATTGCGGAAGCTCGCAACCGGCCGCTGAGGCAATATCGCTTGCAACGCCGAGTTCAGCTCTTCCTCGATGGGCTGCGGCGGAAAACACGGCAGATCGAGCTGATAGGTCTCTTCCCGCCGGGAAACCCGCAGTTCGCCCACCCGGGTGGCGAAGGCCATTTCGCCCTGACCATTGTATTCCGTAGTCAGCACATGGGCGGCCGCAAGAGTGGCATGGCCGCAAAAGTCGACTTCATGGACCGGCGTGAACCAGCGCAAATCCCAACCTTTGCCATTCGGCCGCACGAACGCCGTTTCAGCAAGATTGTTTTCGTTGGCAATGGCCTGCATTACCTCCTCCGACAGCCACTCCTCCAGAAGGAGAACGGCGGCAGGGTTGCCCTGGAAGGCCCGTTCGGCAAAGGCATCGACCTGATACATCGTCAGCGTCGGCATATCGGCCCTCAAAGATATCCGCTGGGCGGCGCGCCATTTAGGCCGTGCCGCCCCCGGTGCAGGTTCACGCCGCTTCGAGAGCCGCTTTCACCGCAGCGATCGCGTCTTCGGCCTTCGAGCCGTCCGGGCCGCCGGCCTGAGCCATATCGGGTCGCCCGCCGCCGCCCTGCCCGCCCAATGCCGCGGACGCGACGCGCACCAGATCGATGGCGCTGAAGCGGCCGGTCAGATCATCGGTGACGGCGACGACGACGCTCGCCTTGTTGTCCTCGCCGGCGCCGACAAAGACGACGACGCCGGAGCCGAGCGACTTCTTGCCGGCATCGGCCAGCGGCTTCAAATCCTTTGGCGAGATGCCCGATACCGCCTTGCCGAGAAAGCCGACACCGGCAATGGTTTCGTTTTCCGCAGGCACACCGGCAGGCGAGCGATCGCCGAGCGCCAGCTTCTTGCGCGCCTCGGTCAGCTCCTTTTCGAGCTTCTTGCGCTCGTCGAGCAGCGCCTCGACGCGGGCCGGCACATCGGCCGGCGAAATCTTCAGCGCGGCAGCGGCTGCCTTCAGCCGCTTGTCCTGTTCGTCGAGATGCTTTCTGGCGGCTTCGCCGGTCAACGCCTCGATGCGGCGCACGCCGGCAGCGACCGCACTGTCGGACACGATGCGCACCAGACCGATATCGCCGGTCGCCCTGACATGGGTGCCGCCGCATAGTTCGACCGAATAAGGCCGGTTGGCCTTGGCGCCATGCAAGCCCGTGCCCATCGAAACGACGCGCACTTCATCGCCATATTTCTCGCCAAACAGCGCCATGGCGCCTTCGGCGATGGCGTCGTCGACGGACATCAGCCGCGTGGTCACTGGGCCGTTCTGAACGACGATCTCGTTTGCCATGCGCTCGACCTCTTCGAGCTCGTCCGGCGAGATCGGTTTGTTGTGGGAGATGTCGAAGCGCAGACGCTCGGGCGCGACCAGCGAGCCCTTCTGCGCGACATGGGTACCCAGCACCTCGCGCAGCGCCTCATGGATCAGATGCGTGGCGGAATGGTTCGCGCGCAGCCCGGAGCGGCGCGCGTGGTCTACCTTCAGCTCGACGGTCGCGCCCGTCTTGACGGTGCCGTTGGCCACCTTGCCGAGATGGACGAAAAGCCCATCGGCCTTCTTTTGGGTATCGGATATCTCGATCGAGAACCCGTCGCCTGAAATGACGCCGGTATCGCCCATCTGGCCACCGGATTCGCCATAGAACGGCGTCTGGTTGACAACCACGGCAACGGCGTCACCTTTGCCGGCGCTGTCGACGGTCTTGCCGTCCCTGACCAGCGCCTGGATGAGGCCTTCCGCCTGCTCGGTCTCATAACCCAGGAATTCGGTGGCGCCGGTCTTGTCGCGCACCGCGAACCACACCGTCTCGGTTGCGGCTTCACCGGAACCAGCCCAGCTTTTGCGCGCCTCCGCCTTCTGCCGCTCCATTGCCTCGGTGAAGCCGGCAAGGTTGACCGAGATGTTGCGCTGGCGCAGCGCGTCCTGCGTCAGATCGAGCGGAAAGCCGTAGGTGTCGTAGAGCTTGAACGCTGTCTCGCCATCCAGCATGTCGCCGGAGGCCAGCCTTTCCGTCGCCTCCGAAAGCAAGCCCAAGCCGCGCACCAGCGTCTTGCGGAAACGGGTTTCCTCAAGCTTCAGCGTCTCGGTGATCATCTGTTCGCCGCGCACCAGTTCCGGGTAGGCTTGGCCCATCTCGCGGACCAGCGCCGGCACCACGCGCCACATCAGCGGATCGCGGGCGCCGAGCAACTGCGCATGGCGCATGGCGCGGCGCATGATGCGACGAAGCACGTAGCCGCGGCCTTCGTTGGATGGCAGCACGCCGTCGGCCACCAGGAAGCAGGACGAACGCAAATGGTCGGCGATGACGCGGAACGATGCGACGGTGTCCGCATCCGGACCTTTGCCAAGCGCCGACGACGCAGCGTCGATCAGGTGGCGGAACAGGTCGGTTTCGAAGACGCTTTCAACCCCTTGCAAGATGGAGGCCATGCGCTCGAGGCCCATGCCTGTGTCGATCGACGGACGCGGCAGGTCGACGCGCTCGTCCTTCGTCACCTGTTCATACTGCATGAACACCAGGTTCCAGAATTCGAGGAAACGGTCGCCATCCTCCTCGGGGCTGCCGGGAGGGCCGCCCCAGATATGCTCGCCACGGTCGATGAATATCTCCGAACACGGCCCGCAAGGTCCGGTGTCGCCCATTGCCCAGAAATTGTCCGAAGTCGCGATGCGGATGATGCGATCGTCGGAAAAGCCGGCGATCTTCTTCCAATACGAGGCCGCCTCGTCGTCGGTGTGGTAGACTGTGACCAGCAGTTTGTCCTTCTTCAGGCCGAACTCCCTGGTGATCAGGTTCCAGGCAAGCTCTATGGCCCGCTCCTTGAAATAGTCGCCGAAGGAGAAGTTGCCGAGCATCTCGAAGAAGGTCAGGTGGCGCGCAGTGTAGCCGACATTGTCGAGGTCGTTGTGCTTGCCGCCGGCGCGAACACTCTTCTGGGCAGTCGTGGCGCGCGAATAGGGCCGCTTCTCCAGACCGGTGAAAACGTTCTTGAACTGCACCATGCCGGCATTGGTGAACATCAGCGTCGGGTCATTGCGCGGCACCAGTGGGCTCGACGCGACGACCTCGTGACCTTCCTTGCGAAAATAGTCGAGAAATGCCGACCGGATCTCGTTGACGCCACTCATGAATACTGCCTTTTCGAGAGAACCGCCGGCTGCCGGCGGAAAATAGACATGGCCTTTTAGCGGTCGCACCGCAGCCTGTCCAGAAACACCAAATGGGCTCAAATCCCGGCTTTCACCAGCGCTTTGAAATGCGTCTGACTCGCCGTCAAACGCGAACCGCCGGCACGGGGCCGGCGGTTCGAAACGCATCGATTACGCAAACTCAAAATCAAAACATCAAATCGAAACCTGGCTGACGCTCCGCGAGGCGTCGCTTGCCCTACATCGCCCCGGCGTCGTCCTCGAAACCGTCGTCGCTGCTTTCGGAGCCGCCGTTTTCAAGGAATTTCTCAGCGATCAGCCCGGCATTCTGCCTCAGCGCCAGCTCGATCTCGCGCGCCGTGTCGGGATTGTCGCGCAGGAACAGTTTTGCGTTTTCGCGGCCCTGGCCGAGACGCTGCGAATTGTAGGAGAACCAGGCGCCCGACTTTTCGACCACGCCCGCCTTGACGCCGAGATCGACCAGCTCGCCGGTCTTGGAGACGCCCTCGCCATACATGATGTCGAACTCGACCACCTTGAAGGGCGGCGCCAGCTTGTTCTTGACGACCTTGACGCGGGTCTGGTTGCCGACGACCTCGTCGCGATCCTTGACCGAGCCGATGCGCCGGATGTCGAGGCGGACCGAAGCATAGAATTTCAGCGCATTGCCGCCGGTCGTCGTCTCGGGCGACCCGAACATGACGCCGATCTTCATGCGGATCTGGTTGATGAAGATGACCATGGTGTTGGAGCGCGAGATCGAGGCGGTGAGCTTGCGCAGCGCCTGGCTCATCAGGCGGGCCTGCAGGCCGGGCAGCGAATCGCCCATCTCGCCTTCGATTTCCGCCCGCGGCGTCAGCGCCGCCACCGAATCGACCACCAGCACGTCGATGGCGCCGGAGCGCACCAGCGTGTCGCAGATCTCCAGCGCCTGCTCGCCGGTATCGGGCTGCGAGATCAGCAGGTTTTCAAGATCGACGCCGAGCTTGCGGGCATAGACCGGGTCGAGCGCATGCTCGGCATCGACGAAGGCGCAGATGCCGCCCTTCTTCTGGGCTTCGGCCACTGTGTGCAGCGCCAGCGTCGTCTTGCCCGAGCTTTCCGGCCCGTAGATCTCGACGATGCGGCCGCGCGGCAGGCCGCCGACGCCAAGCGCGATATCCAGCCCAAGCGAGCCGGTCGGCACCGTTTCGATCTCGACAACCTGCTCGTTCGCGCCGAGCCGCATGATCGAGCCCTTGCCGAAGGCACGCTCGATTTGCGACAGCGCCGCATCCAGAGCCTTTGATTTGTCCACCGCTTTGTCCTCTACAAGCCGCAAAGAATTCTGAGCCATGATACATCACCCCGTGGTCGTCAATGGAGGCCGGACAATCCCGCAATCCCTTAAAAGAATGTACCTCATTTGTTCTTATTTGTCAATGAGCACCAAGGGCTTGAAAAATAATGGATATCCATATTTGTTCTATTTTTGTTTCGCAATTTTGCTTCCGGATATATCCCGCCTCGCATGCTGCGCCGTTGCCGTCACCATCCGAATCGGACCCGCGATTGCAGGGTTCCGCCCGGCGACCTAGTCTCCTCCCGGGCAACAGCTAAGGGCATTTTGCCGGCATGATGAAATCCCCGACGATCCTGGCCGTGGGCGGCGCCTATATCGAGCGGCGCGGCCGGGTTGCCGGCGCCTTCGTGCCAGCCGCCTTGAACCCCGGCACGATGCACGAGCATGTTGGTGGCGCCGTCTTCAACGCCTTGCGCTGGGCGATGCGGCGCGGCGTCTCGGCCTCGTTGCTATCGGTGCGCGGCGGCGATGCCCTTGGCGACACGGTTTTACGCGCCGTCACCGAGGCCGGCATTGTCGACCTGTCGGCGGTGTTCCTCGACCGGGCAACGCCAAGCCATACGATCCTGATCGATAGCGACGGCCGGCTGATCGCCGGCCTTGCCGACTTGGTGCTCTACGAGCTGGCGCTTCCCAAGCAGATCCGCCGCGCCAAGGTGCGGGAAGCGATCGGTTCGGCCGACGCGGTGTTGTGCGATGCCAACCTGCCGTCTTCCGCGCTGGAGCGGCTGGCGGCACTCGCCGCCGGCAAGCCGGTGTTTGCGCTTGCAGTCTCGCCCAGCAAAGCGGCGCGGCTGACGCCGGTGCTTGACCTTCTGGCGATGGCCTTCATGAACCGGCACGAGGCCGGCGTGCTCGCCGGCGCCGACATCGATGCTGGCGATCAAGGTATCGTCGACGGCCTGAGACGCGCCGGCCTGAAGAGCGGCGTGATCACCGCCGGCGACGGACCGGTGCTCGGTTTCGGCGAATTGGGCGCGTTCTCGATCTCGCCACCGCCGCTACAAAAGCGGACCGATGCCACCGGCGCCGGGGACGCGCTGGCCGGCGCCACGGTCGCCGCCCTGCTACGCGGCCTGACACTGCGCGAAGCTTTGCGTGAAGGCGTTGCCGCCGCTATGCTCGCCATCGAGAGCGCCGCCTTCACCAGCGCTGGCTTTGCCGAGGCGCTGGCGCTCGTGCCCGAGGCGCGCGAACTGGCGTGAAATGCGGCCCGGAACTGCCGAAGCATGGCGCAGCCTATTTGCCGGCGCGCCGTCCTGCCTCGTAGGCCCGGCGCGCCCAGATCGCCATCTCGTCGGGATCGTCGAAAGCGCTGTCGGGAACGCTCCAATAGGGCATCGACACGAGCTTGCCGTGGCGCGAGCCGGTATAGGTCCATTGCCGGCAGCCGGCCGCTTCGAAATCCGGTGCGCTTTCGGCGTCTGCCTTCAGCATCAGTTCGCCACGGATGACGATGGCGACGATGACGCCGTCGAAATAGATGCCCTTGCCGCCGAACAGCTTGCGGATGCTGACCGGGCCGAGGCCTTCGAAAAGCTGTTCTATGCGCTCATTGTCCATGGGTCGATCATGTCACCCGGATTTCCCCTTGTCATCGACGCAACCGGAACCATCCTGACAAGTTCAGAATCAATTTCGTCGGAGTTTCTCATGCCGCTTCTGCTCAAAGGGTCCTGCCGGTGTAATGCCGTGCGTTTCGAGGTGGAAAGCCACACGCCGGTGCCGTTCATGCTGTGCTACTGCTCGATCTGCCGCAAGCAGCAGGGCGGTGGCGGTTTTGCCATCAATCTCGGCGCCGATTACGAGACGTTGAAAATCCAGGGCAAGCGCCATCTCGGCGTCTACCGGGCCGAGATCGAGGACGACGAGCACCCGCACCGCGAAACCTCGACGGGCGAGCGGAACTTCTGCACGAAATGCGGGACGGCACTCTGGCTCTACGACCCGACCTGGCCGGAGCTGGTGCATCCCTTCGCCTCGGCGATCGACACGGACCTGCCGAAGCCGCCGGAGAAGGTGCATCTGATGCTGAAATACAAGGCGAATTGGGTCGAGCCGGACATCGGCAAGGGCGATAAGGTTTTCGATGTCTACCCGGAGGAGTCAATCGCAGACTGGCACAAGCGAACGGGGATGTGGGTGGATTAGCGTTTCTTCTCCCCGTTCGCTATCGCGTATGGGCAAGCGCCCCCTCACCCGGATTGCCAACCGAATTGCCAAGGGCAATTCGGGGCAATCCGACCTCTCCCCGAGGGGAGAAGGTGGCCCGAAGGGCCGGATGAGGGGGCTCCCGTATGCGATTGCCGCCGGGGACGGCGAAGGAAAAGCCTCAGGCGGAAGCGCGTGCCTCGGCCAGTGCCTTCAGGTCGGCCGGCTTCAACTCGACCGATTCGCCGCAGCCGCAGGCCGAGCTCTGGTTCGGGTTGCGAAAGGTGAAGCCGGTGCGCAACGTCGTCTGCTCGAAGTCCATCTCGGTGCCGAACAGGAAAAGTGCTGCCTCCGGCGCGACATAGACGTGGGCGCCATCGCGCTCGATATGGTCGTCCTTGGTGTTGGGTTCGGTCACCAGATCGACCGTATATTCCATGCCGGCGCAGCCGCCCTTCTTGATGCCAAGGCGAATGCCATGCGCATTCTCACGGGTCGCGACGATCTCGCGCACCCGGTCGGCGGCCTTTTCGGTCATCGTGATGACGGCGAAGCGTCCCATTTTTTCCTTCTCCATTGCGCGCAGGTTCAAGGCCTGCCGAATGATTCCTCACCTAAAATGGTGAAGTTTTGTACCCGGCGCAAGTGCGCCAGCCTCTGGCTGGTCGTATGTTAATACCACCCCACCGCCACCTGCGCCTCTTCCGACATGCGGTCGGGCGACCAGGGCGGGTCGAAGGTCATGTTGACCTCGACGCCGGAGACGCCCTCGACGGCGCCGACGGCGTTTTCGACCCAGCCCGGCATTTCGCCGGCCACCGGGCAGCCCGGCGCGGTCAGCGTCATGTCGATCTTGACCGAGCGGTCGTCCTCGATGTCGATCTTGTAGACGAGGCCGAGTTCGTAGATGTCGGCCGGGATTTCCGGGTCGTAGACCGTCTTCAGCGCCGAGACGATGTCGTCGGTCAGCCGCGCCAGTTCGTCGGCGGGAATCGTTGATCCGGAAACCGCCGCATTGGTCATCGTTTCCGAAGCGGTCTCGGCGGTGTGGCTGGCATCGTCCATGATCGTCACCCGAAGAACTTTCGCGCCTTTTCCAGCGCATCGGCCAAAGCATCGACTTCGGCCCTGGTATTGTACATGCCGAACGACGCCCTGCATGTGGATGTTACGCCGAAGCGTTTCAACAGCGGCTGGGCGCAATGCGTGCCGGCGCGGACCGCCACGCCCTGCCGGTCGATGACCATCGACACGTCATGGGCGTGGATGCCCTGCAGCTCGAACGAGATGATGGCGCCCTTGCCCGGCGCATCGCCGAAGATGCGCAGTGAATTGATGGCGCGCAGTTTTTGATGCGCATAATCCTTCAGATCGGCCTCATGAGCGGCGATGCGCTCGCGGCCGATCTTTTCCATGTATTCCAGCGCAGCACCAAGCCCGATCGCCTGGACGATCGGCGGCGTGCCGGCCTCGAAACGGTGCGGCGGATCGTTATAGGTGACGATGTCTTGCGTCACCTCCTCGATCATCTCGCCGCCGCCCATGAACGGGCGCATGCGCTCCAGAATACCCTTCTTGCCGTAGAGCACGCCGATGCCCGACGGGCCATAGACCTTGTGGCCGGTGAAGACGAAGAAATCGCAGTCGAGATCCTGCACGTCGATCGGCATATGCACGGCGCTCTGGCTGCCGTCGACCAGCACCGGAATGCCGCGCGCGTGCGCAATGCGCACGATCTCCTTGATCGGCGTCACCGTGCCCAGCGCATTCGACATATGGGTGATGGCGACCAGCTTTGTCCGGTCTGTCAGCCGCTTTTCGAATTCCTCGATGTGGAAGACGCCGAGATCGTCGACCGGCACCCATACCAGCTTGGCGCCCTGCCGCTCGCGGATGAAATGCCACGGCACGATGTTGGAGTGGTGCTCCATGATCGAGAGCACGATCTCGTCGCCTTCGCCGATATTGGGCATGCCGAAGCCGTAGGCGACCGTGTTGATCGCCGCCGTGGTGTTCGAGGTGAAGACGATGTTGTCGGTGCTTGGCGCGTTGAGGAAACGGCGCACCGTCTCGCGAGCCTTCTCATAAGCGTCGGTCGCGGCATTCGACAGGAAATGCAGGCCGCGATGGACGTTGGCATATTCCTGGGAATAGGCGTGCTGGATAGCGTCGAGCACGGCCTGCGGCTTCTGCGCCGAGGCGCCATTGTCGAGATAGACCAGCGGTTTTCCGTAGACTTGCCGCGACAGGATCGGGAAGTCGCGGCGGATCGCCTCGACGTCATAGGGGATGTTTTCGACTTTCTGGTCCATCACAAGCTCTCTCGAGGCACCGCCTCATTCCGTCCAGCACCCCTCAGCCACCTACCCGTGCGCCACGAACCAGTTGTCGAGCCGTGCTTCCAGCGCCTCGACGATGGCCTCGTCATCCAGTTCCTCGATCACCTCGGCGACGAAGGCCTTGACCAGCAGGCCGCGCGCAGTCTTCTCGTCGATGCCGCGCGCCATCAGGTAAAACAGATGGCTGTGGTCGATCTCGGTGACGGTCGCGCCATGGCCGCAGATGACGTCGTCGGCAAAGATTTCGAGCTCCGGCTTGGTCGAGAACTCGCCGTCGTCCGACAAAAGCAGCGTGTTGCAGGCCATCTTGGCGTTGGTCTTCTGCGCATATTGGTGGACGTTGATGCGGCCCTGGAAGACGCCGCGCGCGCTGCCGGTCACCACGTTGCGGATGACTTCGGTCGAGGCGGTATGCGGCACGGCGTGGTCAAGCACCATGGTGACGTCGGTATGGGTGTCGCCGGCGAGCAGATTGATACCACGCAGCGTGAATTCGGCGCCCTCGCCGGTCGTCTTCACAACGACCTCCTGGCGGACCAGCTTGCCGCCGGCATTCATCACGAACAGCGTCAGTTTCGAATTCTTACCGAGATGCGCCTTGAACTGAGCGAGATGCGTTGCCGTATCCGGCTGCTCCTGCACGACCAGCCATGTCACTTCGGCGCCCTCGCCAAGCACAAGCTGGCTGACCGAACTGACCAGCGCCGCCCCCTCGCCTGCCTGGCGTTCGACGACGACAGCCCTGGCGCCGGCACCGACACGGACGGCCAAGCGTACATGCGTCTGTCCACCGGCCTGCAAATTCTGCAGTTCGAGCGGCTTTTTCAGTTGGGTACCGTCAGCGATATCGACGAAATAGCCGTCGGCGACAAAGGCAGTGTTCAGCGCGCCGATGGCATCGTCGCTGCCATAGGAATCCAGCCCGGGGGCGATGCTGCCGTCGGTCAGCTTTTCCGACAGGCGCTGCACGGCAACGCCTTCGATATCGGGCAGTTTCGTACTCGAAACGCCGTTCAGCACCGGCAAAACGCTGGAGCCTTCGACGATCGGCGCAATGGCTTTCGCGACCGCTGCCGGATCGAAGTCCGGCACCGAGGTCAGCAGCCGGCGCAGGTCTGTGTAATGCCAGGATTCGATGCGCCGCGTCGGCAGGCCGCCCTTGATCGCCTCGATGGCGTCGTCGCGCTTCAGCATCACCGCGCCGTCGCCGGGCAGCAGCGACAGCCGCTCGCCGAAGGCGTCGATCAGCGCCGTTTCGGCCAATGTTCGCTGGGGTGTCGTGTGCATATTCATCAGTATCGCCTTGTTTGGCTTGCCTTCCGGGCCTGCTGGCATCTCACGCGGCTTGCCCGATCACACCGGCATAGCCATTGGCCTCGAGGTCGAGCGCCAGCGACTTGTCGCCCGACTTGATCACCTGGCCTCTGTAGAGCACGTGCACCGTATCAGGCACGATGTATTGGAGCAGGCGCTGGTAGTGGGTGATGACGACGATGGCCCGGTCCGGCGAGCGCAGCGTGTTGACGCCGTCCGCGACGATCTTCAGCGCATCGATATCGAGGCCGGAATCGGTCTCGTCGAGGACGCAGAGTTTCGGCTCAAGCAGCTTCATCTGCAGGATCTCGGCGCGCTTCTTCTCGCCGCCGGAAAAGCCGACATTGAGCGGCCGCTTCAGCATCGCCATGTCCATGTTCAGCGAGCCGGCGGCATCCTTCACCCGCTTCAGGAATTCCGGGATCTTCAGCGGTTCTTCGCCGCGCGCCTTGCGCTGCTCGTTCATCGCCACTTTCAGGAATTCCATCGTCGCCACCCCCGGTATCTCCATCGGATACTGGAAGGCGAGGAAGATGCCGGCGGTTGCGCGCTCGGCCGGATCCATTTCGAGGATCGACTGGCCGTTGTAGAGGATGTCGCCCTCGGTGACCTCATAATCCTCGCGCCCGGCAAGGATGTAGGACAGCGTCGACTTTCCCGAGCCGTTCGGCCCCATGATGGCGGCGACCTCGCCGGCCCTGACCGTGAGGTTCAGGCCGCGAATGATCTCGGTGCCGTCATCGACGATGCGGGCATGGAGGTTTCTGATTTCAAGCATTCTTATTCTTTCCTGAAAGTTCTTTATCGGTCAGCCGACCGAGCCCTCGAGGCTAATCCCGATCAGCTTCTGCGCCTCGACCGCGAACTCCATCGGCAGTTGCTGGATGACGTCCTTGACGAAGCCGTTGACGATCAGCGCGATCGCCTCTTCTTCCGGAATGCCGCGCTGCATGACGTAGAATTTTTGGTCCTCGGAAATCTTCGAGGTGGTGGCTTCGTGCTCGAACTGCGCCGTCGAATTCTTGGCTTCCATGTAGGGCACAGTGTGTGCGCCGCATTGGTCGCCGATCAGCAGGGAGTCGCAGTTGGTGAAGTTGCGGGCGTTGGTCGCCTTGCGGTGTGCCGAGACCTGGCCGCGATAGGTGTTCTGCGAGAAGCCGGCGGCAATGCCCTTGGAGATGATGCGGCTCGACGTGTTCTTGCCGAGATGGATCATCTTGGTGCCGCTATCGACCTGCTGGTAGCCGTTCGAGACGGCGATCGAATAGAACTCGCCGCTGGAATCGTCGCCGCGCAGGATGCAGCTCGGATATTTCCAGGTGATAGCCGAGCCGGTCTCGACCTGCGTCCACGAAATCTTCGAACGATGGCCGCGGCAGTCGCCGCGCTTGGTGACGAAATTGTAGATGCCGCCCTTGCCCTCGGCGTCGCCGGGGTACCAGTTCTGCACCGTCGAGTATTTGATCTCGGCATCGTCGAGCGCGATCAGTTCGACCACCGCGGCGTGAAGCTGGTTCTCGTCGCGCTGCGGCGCCGTGCAGCCTTCGAGATAGGAGACATAGGCCCCCTCCTCGGCGATGATCAGCGTGCGCTCGAACTGGCCGGTGTTCTTCTCGTTCATGCGGAAATAAGTCGACAATTCCATCGGGCATCGCACGCCCTTCGGCACGAAGACGAAGGAGCCGTCGGTGAACACCGCCGAATTCAGCGTGGCGTAGAAATTGTCGGAGGTCGGCACGACCGAACCGAGATACTTCTTCACCAGTTCCGGATGCTCGCGGATGGCTTCCGAGATCGAGCAGAAGATGACGCCGGCCTGCGCCAGCTCCTTCTTGAAGGTGGTGACGACGGACACCGAATCGAACACGGCATCGACCGCAACGCGGCCGGATTTATAGACATTGTCGCTGGGTTCCTCGAGTTCCGACGCATCGGTCTTCTGCACGCCAGCGAGGATTTCCTGTTCCCTCAGCGGGATACCGAGCTTTTCGTAGACCCTCAACAGTTCGGGATCGACGTCGCTCAGCGAGGTCGGTCCCGGCGTGCTCTTGGGCGCCGCATAGTAGTAGAGGTCCTGGAAATCGATCTTCGGATAATGGACGCGTGCCCACTTCGGCTCGTCCAGCGTCACCCAGCGCCGATAGGCTTCCAGACGCCATTCCAGCATCCAGGACGGCTCGTCCTTCTTCGCCGAAATGAAGCGGATAATGTCTTCGCTCAGGCCCTTTGGGGCCTTGTCCATCGCGATTTCGGTCTGGAATCCGTATTTATACTGGTCGACGTCGATCTTTCGGACCCGATCGATCGTCTCCTGCACAGCAGGCATCAGCGTTCTCCATCCACGCCGGGGTCAAGGCCCGGCAGTTTTCAAACTATGGCACCGCAAGCGAGCACCCTTGGGCATCCGAGGCGGCGTAAGTTTCATATAGTGCGTTCATGCCGGAAATTCACCCGGCCAAATTCGAACGCACGGCTCTACCAGGCCGCAAGGCCCAAATGTTCCGTTGCCGCGCTCAGGCGGCCTTTTCCCTGTTTGCCCGCCGCGCGACGATCGTCGCCAGCGCCGAACGAAACAGCTCGATATCTTCAGCGCTGGTCGCGTGGCCGATGGACACGCGCAACGCGCCAAAGCCGTCGCCGTAACCCATGGCTTTCAGCACGCGGCTCGGCCCGACTTTGCCCGACGAACAGGCCGATCCGGCCGACAGCGCCACGCCGGCCAGGTCGAAGGCAATCTGCGCCGTCTCGGCCTTGATGCCGGCAATAGCGAAGAATGTCGTATTGGCAAGCCTTGGCGCGCCGGTCCCGAAGATTTCGGCGTCCGGAACAAGCGTTTTCACGATCGCCTCGATTTCGTCGCGACGCTGCCGCACCGCATCGATCGTTTGCAACCCGCCAGACGCCTCGCTAGCGGCCGCGCCAAACCCGGCAATCGCCGCCAGGTTTTCGGTGCCGCCGCGATGGCCTTTTTCCTGGCCACCGCCACTGACCAGCGGTTTTGGCATCATCAGGTCTGACGCCGCGACAATGGCGCCGACGCCCTTGGGACCGCCGATCTTGTGCGACGAGAGAATCAAATAGTCTGCGTAACCCGCTGACATATCGAGCGGAATGCGGCCGGCCGCCTGCACCGCATCGACAACCAGGATGCCACCCGCCGCCTTGACGATTTCGGCAATGCGGCCAATCGGCTGGATCACGCCGGTCTCGTTGTTGGCGGCGTGGATCGCTACCAGCGGCAAACCGTCGGCCTTGTCATGCGCACCGAGCGCTGCCGCCAGGGCGTCGAACCTGACGATGCCGTCGGCGTCGACGCCGATCCGCGTCACCTGCGCCGCAGGGAAGCGCCCGCCATTCAGCAGGCAGGGATGGTCAGCCTCGGACACGTAAAGCCGGCTCATGCGGACGGCGCCGCGCCCCATCTGCCAGTCCGGCGTCAGCAGCGTCGAGGCCGCTTCCGTCGCGCCGGAGGTGAACACGACATGCTCGGCTTTGGCGCTGACCAGTCGCGCCACGTCGCGCCTGGCGTCTTCGATCAGCCGCCGCGCCGCGCGGCCCTCGGCATGGACCGAGGACGGGTTGGCGACGACGTCAAGCGCAGCGATTACGGCCGCGCGCGCCGAGGTAAGCAGCGGCGCGCTGGCGTTGTAGTCGAGATAGGCGCGTGCTCCGGCCATTTCCGTCCAACTGGTCCCTTCAAAAGCCGTTCCGCGAAGATAGCGCGTTATTTCCTTGAAATTGCAAGGCAAGACGTCCTATTTACGCGGCTTGCGGCGCGGGTGGCCGAGCCACAGTTTTTGGCCGCCCAGTTTTGAACAATTCTAAACTAGCTTCTAGAAAGACGCTCGCCCTGCGTCAAGGCCTAGGGAAAGTTGTTCCGGGCGCCGCGCAATTTATGCCAAGTGGAGTATTTCATGCCTGAGGTCATTTTCACCGGTCCGGCCGGCCGCCTGGAGGGTCGCTATCAGCCCTCGAAGGAAAAGAGCGCGCCGATTGCCATCGTCCTGCACCCGCACCCCCAGTTCGGCGGGACGATGAACAACAAGATCGTCTACGACCTCTTCTACATGTTCCAGAAGCGCAATTTCACCACGCTGCGCTTCAATTTCCGCGGCATCGGCCGCAGCCAGGGCGAGTTCGACCACGGCACCGGCGAGTTGTCCGACGCCGCCGCGGCGCTCGACTGGGTGCAGTCGCTGCATCCGGATTCCAAGAGCTGCTGGGTTGCCGGCTATTCGTTCGGCTCGTGGATCGGCATGCAGCTTCTGATGCGCCGGCCCGAGATCGAGGGCTTCATCTCGGTCGCGCCGCAGCCCAATACCTATGATTTCTCGTTCCTGGCGCCATGCCCGTCGTCCGGCCTGATCATCCATGGCGATGCCGACAAGGTCGCGCCGCCCAAGGACGTGCAGGGGCTGGTCGACAAGCTGCACACGCAAAAGGGCATTACCATCACCCAGAAGACCTTGCCCGGCGCCAACCATTTCTTTGCCAACCATGCCGAGCTTCTGATCGAGGAATGCGCGGACTATCTCGATCGCCGGCTGGCCGGAGAACTTTCCGACCCACGGCCGAAGCGGCTGAGATAATCGGCGATGTACCAACCACCTCACTTCCAGGAAACACGGCAGGAGGTCCTGCACGGGCTGATCCGGGCGCATCCGCTTGGCCTGCTGGTGTCGAACGGCGCCGAGGGGCCGGTCGCCAACGCGATTCCCTTCCTGCTTGCCCCCGATGTGCCACCGAACGGCAGGCTGCGCGCCCATTTGGCCAAGGCCAATCCGCAATGGCGGCTTTTGGCCGACAATCCCCTGGCGCCGGTGCTGGTCGTCTTCCAGGGCGCCGATGCCTATGTGACGCCGTCCTGGTACGAGACCAAGCGTGAAACCGGCAAGGTGGTACCGACCTGGAACTACGCCATCGTCCAGGTGCGCGGCATCGTCACGGTGATCGAAGACCAGGATTGGCTGGCCGAGCAGATTTCCGATCTGACGATGTCGCAGGAGGGCAGCCGCTCGGCGCCATGGGCGGTGACCGACGCGCCGGCACCGTTCATCCAGTCGCAGATCAAGGGCATCGTCGGCCTGGAAATCGAAATCACCGAAATCAGCGGCAAATGGAAAGTCAGCCAGAACCGCCCGGCCGCCGACCGCGTCGGTGTCGCCGAGGGGCTCGAGAGCGAGACTGCCAACTCGGCCGACATGGTCCAGCTGGTAAGGTCCTACGGCGGGCTGGACGGCAAGTAATCTGGATTGCTTGCTCGACCGGTTTCAGGCCGGTGGCGGGCTCAATCGACCTTGGTCATCGCCGCCTTGCGCTCGTTGGCGATCAGCCAGAGATTGCGGATATAGATCAACAGGCCCATGGCCTGGCCGGCGATGAACACTGGATCCTGGCGCTGGATGGCGTAGACCAGCAGCAGGCCGCCGCCGAACAGCGAAAAGAACCAGAACGCGATCGGCACGACGCTGCGCTTGGCCTTTTCCGACGCCACCCACTGCACCAGAAAACGCATGGTGAAGAAGAACTGGGCGACGAAGCCGAGCAGAACCCAGGCATCGAATTGCTTGACGAAAACATCGTGAAGCCAGGTCGCCAATTCCTGAAGCACGTTACCCATGCCTGATTTCCTCTACTTTGGGCATTCTGCGGCGCCTGCGGCGCAGCCACCAGACGCCGGCAAGATCGAGCACGCCCTGAAGGCCGCGATCGAAGATGCCGTAATTCGATTTGCCGTAACGGCGGGAACGGTCGACGACGTCGCAATGGACGACGCGGTAGCCCTCCTGGATGACCAGCGCCGGAACAAAGCGGTGGGTGCCGTCGAAGAACGGCAATTTCCGCAAAATGTCGGTGTGGATCGCCTTGAGGCCGCAGCCGGTATCCCGCGTCTCGTCGTGCAGGATGGCTTTTCTCAGCCCGTTGGCGAAACGCGACGCCAGCTGCTTGATCTTGCTGTCGCGGCGCTTCAGACGCTGTCCCTGCGCCGCCCCGACGTCGGGACCAGCCTGCCGCAACGCGTCGATCAATACTGGGATGTAGCCGGGGTCGTTCTGGCCGTCGCCGTCGATGGTGGCGACGATATCGCCGCGCGCCGCCCAGGCACCCGAGCGCACCGAGAGCGACTGGCCGGCGGATTTTTCATGCCTGAGATGGCGCAGCGGAAACCGGCGAAGCGCTGCTTCTGCGGCAAGCACCGAAGGCGTATCGTCTGTCGAGCCGTCGTCGACGACAATGACCTCGAAGTCCCGCCCGGCCAAGGCAGTGCCGATCTCGTCGAGCAGAAGCGGCAGGTTCGCCGCCTCGTTCCGGCAAGGAATGACGATGGATATCTCCGGCATCTCGACTCTGTCACAGGATATGGCATTCGATCGATGCCGCGCGGTCCAGAGGAAGAGCCCCGCTGGCGCGGCGCCTCATTACGCCAGCCGAAACAATGACGCAAGCAGGCCGCACGCTATCCGCGCGGACGCAAAAACCGGATTCCACTTTGCTGATCGCGCAAACCCATCCGAAGCGCGATCGGACGTAAAACCGGATTCCACTTTTGCTGATCGCGCTTGAGTGCTAAACGCCCGCCTTCATGCATAGCCGGGCCGCGTTCGGCCGGAAGCCTTTCGGGAAGAAAAATGTCCGCCTTCAAATCCGATTTCCTGCGCACGATGAGCGAGCGCGGCTTCATCCACCAGACCTCGGACGATGCCGGCCTCGACCAGCTTTTCGCCACGGAGACGGTGAGCGCCTATATCGGCTTCGACGCCACCGCCAGAAGCCTGCATGCCGGGTCGCTGATCCAGATCATGATGCTTTACTGGCTGCAGCAGACCGGCCACCGGCCGATCGCGCTGATGGGCGGCGGCACCTCGATGATCGGCGATCCGTCGTTCAAGGACGAGGCGCGCAAGCTTTTGACGCCGCAGGACATCGAGAACAATCTCGCCGGCATCCGCCGCAACTTCACGCCCTACCTCAAATTTGGCAGCGGCCCCAACGACGCCGTCATGATCAACAATGCCGACTGGCTGATGGACATCAACTACGTCAATTTCCTGCGCGATGTCGGCCGGCATTTTTCGGTCAACCGCATGCTGGCGTTCGATTCGGTCAAGCTCCGGCTGGAGCGCGAGCAGTCGCTGTCGTTCCTCGAATTCAACTACATGATCCTGCAGGCCTACGACTTCGTAGAGCTCTACAAGCGCCTCGGCTGCCGGCTGCAGATGGGCGGCTCCGACCAGTGGGGCAACATCGTCAACGGCATCGATCTCGGCCATCGGATGGAAGGCGCGCAGCTCTATGCGCTGACGACGCCGCTGCTCACCACCTCCTCCGGCGCCAAGATGGGCAAGTCGGCCTCGGGCGCGGTCTGGCTCGATGCGGAAATGTTGAGCCCCTACGAGTTCTGGCAATATTGGCGCAACACCGAGGATGCCGATGTCGGCCGTTTCCTGAAGCTCTACACGACCCTGCCGCTCGCCGAGATGGCACGCCTCGGACGGCTCGGCGGCTCGGAGATCAACGAAGCCAAGAAGATCCTCGCCACCGAAATCACCGCCATGCTGCATGGCCGCGAGGCGGCGGAGGAGGCCAGCGAAACGGCGCGTAAGACGTTCGAAGAAGGCGCGCTCGCCGAAACACTGCCAACCGTCGAGGTGGGCAGGGCCGATCTTGAAGCCGGCGTCGGCATATTGTCGCTGTTCGTCACCGCCGGGCTGGCTGGGTCCAACGGCGAGGCACGGCGGCATATCCAGGGCGGCGCCGTGCGCCTCAACGATCAGCCCGTAGCCGACGATCGCCGGATGGTGACGCTGCAGGATCTTGGGCCGGAAAACGTCGCAAAACTGTCGCTCGGCAAGAAGAAGCACGTTCTGGTGCGGCCGGTTTGAGCGTCTGCTGAGATTCAGGTGAAACCGGGCCGGGACGGGCACAAGCAATGGGTCGCGGAGACCCTAGGATCCATGCCGTTACCTCTAGGCGCTGCTACGCTGAACACCACCTCACGCGGCCTCTTCGCCTCACCCGCCCACCTACCCGCCTCAGCGATACTCGAAGATCGACCGGAATATCCCGGGCGCGATTACCGATAGCGGATTGACGTCGAGGATTGGCTTGTTGGCGTTACCCCTGAGTCTGTAGGTGACGCCGATCAGGCCGCGGTCGCGGCCGTTGCCGAGCAGCGCGCCGATCAGCGGCAGTTCGCCGAAAATGCGGTTTACGCCATAGGCCGGCATGAACGTGCCGGTCATGTCCATATTGTTGTTCTGGTCGTACAGCGTGCCCTGGAAGGTGGTGCCGATACGCGAGCCGCGCAGCACGCCGTTGCGCAGCTTGAGATAGCCGCTGCCCTTGTCGATCTCGCTGAAGCCGCGCTCGAACTTCACCCTCGACGTGTCGAGATTGCCTTTGACCGCCTCGTTGAGGCTGTGGCTGTCGCCGGCCGGCGTCGTCGATACGATTGAGGCGAGCTTCGGCTCGTTGACGATAAAGAAGTCCTTGGCGTCGACCTGGCCTTTCATCGGACCGTCGCCGGCCCCAGTGAGCGCCAGCGTGATCGAGCCGCCTTCCATATGCTCGTAGATGTTGAGGAAGCGCAGTATGGCGCCGGCGTCGGCCGACTTCATGTTGAGCGTGCGCAGGCCGCCGCCGGTCGTGTTGCTGACGGTGATCGCGGCTCCCGAACTTGCTGTGGCGCTCACCTTGAGCCCGTTCACCCGGGAGCCGGCGGCGCTATAGTCGAGCTTCAGATTGGACAGCACCTCGTCGTGGAAGCCGGTCAGGGAGCTGACGTCGGCGCTGACCGAGATCGCATCGACGCCGGTGGTCTTGGTGGCGGTGTCGACATCGGACGTGAATTGCTTGATCAGCGAGCGTGCGTCCAGCGCGCTACCGCTGACCTCGACCGCATAGGCCTTGCCCGACCGCTTCACCGAGACGGCGACGTCGTCGCCCCTGTTCAACGTGACCTTGCTGAATCGGGCCGAGGACAAGGCGCCGTTGACCAGCACCGCGCTGCCGTCGATGGAGAAGCTCTTGCCGTCGAGTTCGAAATTGGACAGCGTCGTGGTGTCGCCGGTCTTCGCCATGGCGAAGACGACATTGGCGGAAATGCCGGGCCCCTTGCTCCAGCCGGCCCAGGGAATGTCCAGCCTGGCATTGGTCAGGTCCGCCGAGACGTTCTGGTTGCCGGTGCCGCTCTTGTCGATTGCCACCTTGATGGTTCCGGAAAGCAGCGTCGACAGGCCAGGCATGGCGGTGGCGCGGGTCTTGTCGTCGAGCACCAGCGCCACTTTGCGACTGCGCGGCGGGCCGCCATCCTTGAGCGGCTCGATCAGGTCGAGTTCGGCCGGAATGCCGTTGAGCAGTGCCTTGGCCGAGATCACCGCCCGGTCGGGCGCGACGGTGATCGAGCCGTCGGCATGGCTGACCGTCTGGCCCTCGAACGGCTTGCCCAGCGACAGGTCCTTGTAGTCGAGCGCCACCAGCCAATCGAGTTTGGACGAGTCGACGCCGGACTGCAGCGGAATATCGGCCTTGACGTGGCCGGTCACCGTGCCGGACAGGTCGTCCGGTAGCAGGCCGACATGGCGCATGGCGTTGATCGGGTCGTAGGATGCCAGCTCGGCGATTGCCGGTGCCTCGCCGGCGACATCGATATCGAGCGCGCCGATCACCGGCGGATGGTTCGCCGCCTTGACGGTGAGCGTGCCGTTGCTTGCCGCCACGGTGCGGCCGCTCGGCATATAGACGCTGCCCGAGGACAGCGCGACGTCGACGTCATTGCCGTGGAAGCCGACGACGCCGACGGCATCGCGGATCGGCGGAATGCGGCCGGCCGTGTCGAAGCGCGATCCTTCGACCTGGAATCGGCCGAACACTTCATCGGCTGAAAGCGGCACGCCGTTGCCGAGCCGTCCGGGTACGACCTGAAATTGCAGGCTGCCATCGACGACGCGGCCGCCGAACAGGTTCTTAAGCACCCACAGCCTGGCATTGCGCGCCGAAAACCATGGCCATAATTGCTTGACGTGCGAGACCGGCATGTCGTGGACGTTGAGCGCCACCGATATGCCCGGCGCCTGGTTGGCCACGAATGCAACCGAAGCCGTGCCCAGCACTTCGCTGCCCGGTCCGGACCGGACGCCGATCTGCTCGGCGACCAGCTTTTGGCTCGTCGGCTGGTAGACGCCTGCAATACGGGAAATGAAGCCGAGTGCCGGCTCCGGCGAATCCGAAGGCGCCAGGGTCGAACCGTCGCTGGTCAGGTCGTAACGATAGGATGGCTCCTCGCCCGCTGTGCCGGTAGCCGGCTTCGGCCCGATCGAACCGGCGAAATCGAAGGTCGAGCGGCCGGTTTTCACCAGCAAACCTTCGACCTGGATCTTGTTCGAGCCGGCGACGAGCGTTGCATCGAGATCGATGTCGGCCGGAAGCAGGCCGCGCGAACCGAGATCGAGCACCGACCCGGTCAGCGACAGGCCAGCGGTCAGCCGCGAGCCGTTTTCGCCGGCTCCTTCCGACCCCGTCAGCTTCAAGGCGATCGCGCCCAATTTGCCACCTGCTGCCGCAGCGTCGGCATCCGCCGTCTGGATGCTGGCGTCCAGCGTGGTGATGCGTCGCGTCGCCGGATCGCGGGTGGCGGAAGCGGCGATGGTAAGCGCCCTGCCGTCGACATCCGCGTCGGATGAAAACTCCATGCTTCCCGGTCCCGACTGCGAGACGGAGGCGTCGGCGATGGTGACCGACTTGACCGATCCGGTCTCGGCCAGTGCCAGCTCGACGTTGCGCAGATCGATCTGGCGCATCGAATCCTCGCGCACCGCATCGAGCGCGCGATTGAGGTTGGCGAAGACGGCGGCGGAAAGTTTTTCCGGATCGATGAGGCCGTCCTGGTTGCGCAGCCCGGCCGTCCAGTCGCCGCCGGACGGCATCGCCGCCATGACGATGTGCGCGTCGGAAATCCGGGCGCTGGTCAGCCGCACCTCGCCCGAAAGCAGCGGGATCAGCCGGATGCCGAAGCGGACCCGGCCCGCATCGGCCATCGGTTTGCCGTCGGCGGTCTTGAGGCTGACGTCGCTGACCTGCAGCGCAATGAAGCTCGACCCGTCAAGCGTCAGCCGTGCCGGCCCGACGGCAACGTCGACATCGAAGCCAGCCAATTTCTCGATTGCCGTTTCGGCTTCCGCGCGAAGCCGCTCCGAGCCGAAGCCGGACACGCCGATCGCATAGACGCCGGCGGCCGCCAGCAGCACAAGGGCGACGAGGCCGGCAAACAGCCGCGCCATCAAACGAACGCCGCGACCGATCGATGCCTGGCCGAGCGGCGGGACGCGGCACGCGGACGGAAAGGTTCCCAGGTCGGTGATCTCGTCACGCCTGAACCTGATCTTCTCGTGCTGCGGCAGCTCCTGATCCACGTAATCTTCCGTTGAAACGAATTCGATCGTGGACGAATCCCCGCTCGACATTATATCGATGCAGCCTGGCGCGTAACCTCAAACAAGGGCATCGGTATGGCTGACCTCGACGTGGGCGATGTTGCCCCGCAATTCGATCTTCCGCGCGACGGCGGCGGTTCACTCAATCTCGCCGCACTGCTGGGAAAGCCCATCGTACTCTATTTCTACCCACAGGACGACACCACAAGCTGCACCAACGAGGCGATCGGTTTTTCGCAGTTGAAGCCGGAGTTCGAAAAGGCCGGCGCCGTCGTCATCGGGCTGTCGCCGGACAGCGTCAAGAAACACGACAAATTCAAGGCGAAATACGATCTGAGCATCGACCTTGTCGCCGACGAAGAGCGCAAGGTGATCGAGGCTTACCATTTGTGGGTGGAAAAGAAGCTCTACGGCCGCACCTATATGGGCGTCGAGCGGGCGACGTTCCTGATTGGCCGGGACGGACGCATCGCCAGGATCTGGCGCAACGTCCGCGTCAAGGGGCACGCCGAAGACGTGCTGGAGGCGGTTCGCGCAATTTGAGAGCTGCGGCAGGCCGCTGCAATTCGATACCCGTTTTGCGCGAAGACAAAACTTTGTTAACCCTAATAATGTGTAATCAGGCTCGTCGTTGGTGTCGTAACGAAAGCTTGGTCCCGTGAACGTAGCCAGTCAGTCAGCGGTCTTCGGCAGACGCAAAGAGCCCCACACGGTCATCATCGCCCGGGGCGACCAGATAAGGCATTTCACCATACGCCCGTGGCTGGCTGCATTTTGCGGCTCGGCGCTGGCGGCGGTCGTCATTGGCTACCTGCTGGCGACCTCTTATCTGGTGCTGCGCGACGATCTGATCGGCGCCACGACGGCGCGGCAGGCGCGTATGCAGCAGGCCTACGAAGACCGCATCTCGGCACTGCGCAGCCAGGTCGACCGTATCACCAGCCGCCAGCTTCTCGATCAGCAACTGATGGAAACCAAGGTCAGCGAGCTGCTGGAACGGCAGAGCCAGCTCAGCCTGCGTCACGGCCGCCTCGGCCCGATCCTCGAACGAGCCGAAAATGAGGTCGCAACGCCGCCCGTGCCGACGGCAAAGCCGGACGAACACGCCGACGCGATCGGCAGCATCCAGCCGATGGCCTATTCCGTCGCCAGCCTTGCTGCCCCCCCTGCCAGCAACGACACGAGGCCGTTCTCGCTGTGGTCGACCCGCGCCGATCCGCTGCCGACCGAAAGTGCGGCCGACCGGGCAGACAAGCTCTTCGTTTCGATCAACAACTCGCTGAAGGCCATCGAGAGCCAGCAGCTCACGCGCATCGCCACACTTGCCGACAATGCCTACAAGAGCGCCGACGCGATCTCGCAGGCGCTCGAGGCCGCCGGCCTGCCCGTCGATAGCGAATTCGAAAAGAGCGACGTCGGCGGCCCGCTGATACCGCTCGACAGCTCGTTGGTCTTCGACAGCAAAGTCAAGGAGTTGGACGAAGCGCTTGACGCGCTGGATCATCTTAAAAAGGAAGCGCGCCGGCTGCCGCTCGCCAACCCCGCCCCCGGCCATAGCGTCACCAGCCCGTTCGGCGTGCGCACCGACCCCATCCTCGGCACGGCCGCCTTGCATTCCGGCATGGATTTCAGGGCGCCGGTCGGTATGCCGGCCAAGGTCACGGCAGCCGGCGTGGTCGTCAAGGCCGGCTGGAACGGCGGCTACGGCCGCATGATCGAGGTCGACCACGGCAACGGTTTTGTAACGCGTTACGGGCATCTCAGCGAAATCGACGTCGCCGTCGGCCAGAAGCTCGATGCCGGAGACATCATCGGCAAGACCGGCAACAGCGGCCGCTCGACCGGCCCGCACCTGCACTACGAGGTCCGCCACAACGGCGAGGCCATAGACCCGCTACGGTTTCTGACCGTCGGCAAGAAGGTCGCGCAGTACCTCTAGGAGCCGGGCTGCACCTCAGACGACCCAGCAATTGAGCGGCATCGGGCCTGCGCAGCCAGACCAAGGCGCCTCGCATAAGTATCCTCGGGCGATCGCCCTTCGCTCCATTCTCCCCAGCAAACATTCGGCTCCAGCCCTTGAGGCTTGTGCCCACAGCGTTGACTCCGGCATAGTTGTAGGATGATATGTATAAGCCTATGCCTTGGCCCAACAGGCTTGTAATGACCGTTCATGGTATCCCGCCTGAAATTCTGAATGCCCTGGAGGGCGCCGTCGGACAAAGCGGCGTGGCTGCCGACGCTGCCGGCATGGCGAAATACCTCTTGGACTGGTCCGGGGATCATCGCGGCGGAGCCCTTGCGGTGCTGAAGCCTGCTTCCGTCAGCGAAGTCCAGGCCGTGGTGCGGCTCTGCGGTACGCTTGGGCTCGGAATCATCCCGCAGGGCGGGAACACAGGGCTGGTGGCGGGCGCGATCGACATCTACAGCCGTGGCGCGGTGGTCGTCAGTCTGGAGCGGTTGAACGGCATCCGTCTCGTCGACGCTGACAATTTCATCCTGCAGGCCGACGCCGGCTGCATCCTGCAGCGCATCAAGGACGCGGCAGAGGCACAGGATTGCCTGTTTCCGCTGGCGCTCGGCGCACAGGGAAGCTGCCAGATTGGCGGCAATGCGGCCAGCAATGCCGGCGGCACCAACGTGCTGCGCTATGGCATGGCGCGCGATCTCATCCTCGGCCTCGAAGTCGTCCTGCCCGATGGCGAGTTGTGGAGCGGCTTTTCCGGCCTGCGCAAGGACAATCGCGGCTACGACCTGAAGCAGCTCTTCATCGGCAGCGAAGGAACGCTCGGCATCATCACCGGCGTCGAGCTCAAGCTGTTTCCGAAACCGAGCCGGGTCGAGACCGCCTATCTCGGTCTCGCCTCGTTCGAAGCGGCCATCACCCTGTTCAGGCAGGCTCGCCGGGCCTCATCCGATCTGATTTCTGCCTTCGAGATCATTGGTTCGGAGTGCATCGACCTCGCGCGCTTGATCGACGCAGACGTCGTTTCGCCGGTCGAAGCTCCCGTCCACGTGGTGATGGAACTCTCCGCAAGTGCTGCGGTCGATCTGCGCTCCATGCTGGTCGATTTCGTGGCCGGCGCCATTGAGAGCGGTCTGGTTGCTGAGGCCGTGCTTGCTGAAAGCATCGCGCAGGCCAGGGCGTTCTGGGCCATCCGGGAGGGCTTGGTCGAGGGCCAGGCAAAGCGCGGCTACCATGTGCGCACCGACCTTGCGGTCAGGATATCGGACATCCCTGCCCTCATCGATCAGGCCCGCCAATTCGTGGCGCTGGAACATCCCGGTTGGCTGCCGCAGGCCTATGGCCATGCCGGCGACGGCAACATCCATTTCAACGTCCTGCCACCACCTGGGCTCGCCGAGGGTGAAGCTCGTGCCCAAGGCGCGGAGATCACCGCCGGACTCTACCAGATCGTCGGCGCGCTTGGCGGCTCGATCAGTGCCGAGCACGGTATCGGCCGCACCCGCCATCGCACTTTCTGGGCCGGCCTGGCGCCTGCCCATCGCCGGCTCATCACGGCCCTCAAAACGACGATCGACCCTCAGGGATCGATGAATCCCGGCTGCCTGCTGCCACCGACGGAGACCTTTCCATGAAGCAAAGACTGGCCGCTATCGGCACGGTGGAGGCGCTGCCGCATCGCGTCGCCGCATTCCTCAGCCGCGAGATCGAATCCGGCGAGCTCAATCCGGGCACGCGGCTGCCAACCGAGCAGCAGCTCTCGGAAAAATTCGGCGTCAGCCGCAACGTGGTGCGCGAGGCGATCGCTCAACTCAGGGCCGATGGCATGATCGAAGCCCGGCAAGGCGTCGGCGCCTTCGTGCTGGCGCCGGAGCAGCGCGCGTCGATCCGCATCGATGGCGAGGCGCTGAAAGCGACCGGGAATATGGAGCGGCTGTTTGAGCTGCGTTGCATACTGGAAGCCGAGTCAGCCGCGCTCGCCGCCGAGCGGCGTGGGCAGGAGCACCTCGATGCGATCAAGGCGGCGCTCGACCGGATGAGCGGCGAGGAGCGCTGGCAAGAGGGTAGCATCGACGCCGATCTTTTGTTCCATCGCGAAATCGCGCGGGCAACCGGCAACAATTACATCCACACCTTTATCTCTTTCGTTTGCGAGCAGATCCGCCGCTCGATCCACTACGCGCGTCTCACCAATCCGCTGCACGACCTGGTCGAAGTCAATGTCGGGGAGCATGTGCGCATCTACGAGGCGCTGGTCGCGGGCGATCCCACGGCCGCCGAGGCGGCGATGCGCGCCCACATCATCGGCGCCGCCGACCGCGTCGGCGTCAAGCTGCCGGCATCGCGCGCCGCGCACAGCACAGGGAGATAGCCATGCCGGTCGGAGGCGCATATGCGATTTCAGACGTCTGCCTGCTCGTCGAAAACATCGAGCGGACGGTTGAATTTTACGTCGAGAAACTCGGCTTTCGCCTGCGGCGTCGCGCCGAGGGCTTTGCCGACTTCCATGGCGAGGGCGTCACACTGGCGGCGTGGGAGATCGACCACATCAACCGGCACACCGGCGTCTCGAAATTGAGGTCGCCGCGCCAGGCGCACAAGGTCTGCGTGGCGGTCAGGCTAGACGCGCCCGGCGAGATCGACCGGCTCCATGGCGAACTGGCAGCCAAGGGCGTGCCCTTCTACGGCCCGCCGGAGGATTATGTCTGGAATGCGCGCTGCGCCTATTTCACCGATCCCGACGACACGCTTTGGGAACTATACGCCTGGCTCGACGGCGGCCCCGGCGACTACCACGACGAACAGCCGTAGACGACGCCGCGCCACGGGAACGGCGCGCAATGAAGAGACGAGAACGTCTTGCAACAGGAGCGAAAAATGAGTGGGAA
This sequence comes from Mesorhizobium sp. M0991, assembly GCF_040318915.1. Lineage (NCBI taxonomy): Bacteria > Pseudomonadati > Pseudomonadota > Alphaproteobacteria > Hyphomicrobiales > Phyllobacteriaceae > Mesorhizobium > Mesorhizobium sp. M0991. Next base: position 89,264 of record NZ_JAMYNE010000013.1, on the reverse strand, counting down.
CAGAGACTACGACATGAACCGCCGCAGCTTCGTGAAAGCCGGCTTCGCCGCCGTCGCGGCAGCTTCGGCCGGAATGCAGCTCGTGCTGACGCCCGGCGCCAGGGCTGCCGGAAAGGTCGTCATCCAGTATGATTGGTTGATGTCCAACGGACAGATCGGCGACATCGCCGCCGTCGCCAACGGCTATTTCAAGGACGTGGGCCTCGAGGTGGAATTCAGCCCCGGCGGCCCCAATGCGGCGACGGTGCCGCCGGTGATTTCGGGCGCCGCACAACTCGGCCAGTTTTCCGAAACACCGCAGCTCTACGCGGCGCGTGCCAGCGGCGTGCCGGTGAAGATCATCGCCTGCGGTTTCCGCACCGGTCCCTATGCCTTCACCTCGAAGCCTGCCAAGCCGATCCGCGGCGTGGCCGATCTCAAGGGAAAGAAGATCGGCATCCAGCCGACGGCGCGCTTCGTCATCGATGAGATCCTGGCCAAGAACGGCATTGATCCGTCCGAGGTCACCGTCGTCAATGTCGGCTTCGACAAGGCACCGCTGATGCGCGGCGACGTCGACGCGATTGGCGGATGGATCACCAACACCCAGGCACTGAGCGTCGTCGGCGACGACAGGATCGATCTTCTGGTGCGCGATCTCGGGCTGAACTCCTATGCCGACGTCTATTTCGCTACCGACACGGCGATCGAACAGGATGCGGAAACGCTGGCGAAATTCATCGGCGCCGTCGCCAAGGGCTGGGGCTGGGTGCACGCCAATCCGCAGGAAGCAGTCAAGAAGATGGTCGAGGCCTATCCGGAAATGGACCTCGGCTGGGAGCAGAAGACGATCAATCTGGTGCTGAAACTTTCCTTCGACGGTGCAACCGCCAAGGACGGATGGGGAACCTTCGATCCCGCCTCGATCGAGGAGCAGCTGGCACTGCTGGACAAGGTCGGCCAATACCCGAACGGCCGGCCCGCGGCAGCCGATGTCTACACCACCAAGATACTCGAATTGTCGGCCGCCGACCGACCAAGCTCGACGCGCCCGCCGCTTGATGGCGAACGCGATCGAAGCCCGCAGGCTGGATGTCGGCTATGGCGGCCGGCAGCCGATGGTGAAAGTGCTCTCCGGTCTCGACCTGTCGGTCGAGGTCGGCTCCTTCCTGTCGATCCTTGGGCCTTCGGGATGCGGCAAGTCGACCCTGCTCCGGGTAGTCGCGGACCTGCTCGATCCGCTCGGCGGCTCGATCAGCGTGCTTGGCGACACACCGCATGCGGTCCGTTCGCGGCGCGACGTCGGTTTCGTCTTCCAGGACTCGACCCTGCTGCCCTGGCGCACCGTGCGCGACAACGTCCGCCTGCCGCTCGATATCGGACAGGGACGCCTGACCCGGACAATCGACGACCGAACCGACGAGCTGCTTGATCTGATGGGGCTAGCCGGGTTCGGTGAGCGTCTGCCGCACCAATTGTCCGGCGGCCAGCGCCAGCGCGTGGCGATCGCCCGGGCGCTGCTCGGGCAACCCAGGCTGCTTTTGATGGACGAGCCTTTCGGCGCGCTGGACGAGATCACCCGCGACCGCCTCAACGACGAGCTTTTGTCGTTGTGGCGGCGCACCGGCACGACCATTCTTTTCGTTACTCATTCGATCGCCGAAGCCGCCTATCTCGGAGAACGGGTCATCGTTCTCGCCGCCAATCCGGGCCGCCTGGCCAGGGACCTGGACATGCTGCCGTTCAAGCAGGCGGGCAACCGCTGTTCGCGCGAGGATCCGGCGATCGTTGCCGCGATGGCCGAACTGCGCGGCGCGCTGGAACAGGCCTCATGAGGCAGGCGCCCTTGCCATCGGCGCTGGCCGTCGCCCTGCCCGTTTTTGGCGCGGCTTCGATCCTGCTCGCCTGGCAGTTCCTGCTGCCATGGCTCGGCGTGCCGGCCTATATCGTACCGACGCCGGCGGCCATATCAGGCGTGTTCCGGAAGAGTCTTGCTTTGCTGCTCAGCAATCTCTGGCCGACGCTGATCGAGGCGCTGGCGGGATTTGTCATCGGCAATCTTGCCGGTGTGCTGCTGGCGGTGCTGTTCGTGCACAACCGCATCCTGCAGGCCGCCTATTTTCCGATCGTGCTGTTCTTCAACACCATTCCCATCCTGGCGCTGTCGCCGATCATCATCCTGATCTTCGGGCTCGGCATGACGCCGAAGATCGTGATCGCTGCGGTGATCTGCTTCTTCCCGACGCTGGTCAACATGATCCGCGGGCTGGACTCGGCCAGCGACAACGAGCACGAACTGTTCCGGGTGCTATCGGCTACGCGCTGGGAGATCTTCTGGAGCCTGCGCCTGCCGAGAGCATTGCCGATGCTGTTCTCCTCGCTGAGAATTGCTTCGGCCACGGCCGTGATCGGCGCCATTGTCGGCGAGTGGATCGGGTCGGATAAGGGCCTCGGCGCGCTCATCATCCAGGCGACCTTCAACTATCAGTCGGACCGGCTCTATGCGGCGATCGTGCTGTCGTCGTCCTTGTCGATCGCGATGTTCTCTATCGTGGTTCTGCTGGAGCGACGTGCCATCCGCTATTGATCATGCCGTCGAGCGGCCATCCGCCAGGTTCGCTGTGCGCGGGCTGTAATTTATTTTTGAATTCCATTTGACTGAATAAATCTTCGGTGCCAGTCTGGCTTCTCTCGAGGGCGCAAGGCATGGCACTGCGGGGAACCAATCAGGAGTTCGGGCGGCCGTATAACCGGCGCATCGTGCTCGAATCGATCCGCCTTCATGGCCCGATCGCCCGTGGCGACATTGCCAGGCGGGTCGGGCTCACGGTGCAGACGGTGTCGACCATCGTTCGCGAGTTGGAAGAACACGGTTACGTGCTGTCGCTGCGCGAAGAGCCCAAGGGCCGCGGCCTGCCGCCGGCAACGCTGCGCATCAATCCGGAAGGCGGCTATGCGGTCGGCATCCATGTCACCCCGCTGGGCATCAATGCCGCCCTGATCAACCTGAGCGGCGACGTCATCGAGAGCACCTACCGCGAAGCCCCAAATGCAACGCCCGACCACGCTTTCGAGCTGATCGGCGCTATGGTGCTCGAATTGACCGCATTGCGGCCCGGTGGTCGCGTTCTTGGCATCGGCATGGCGCTGCCCGGACCGTTCGGCGTGGAGTCCATGAGCTTTGTCGGGCCGACCACCATGACCGGCTGGAAAGATGTGGCGCTGCGCGAACGACTGGCCGCCTCGACCGGGCTGCCGGCCTTTTTCGAAACCGACATGGCGGCGGCTGCTATCGGCGAGCGCCTCTACGGCCTCGGCACGGCATATTCCGAATATTACTACCTCTATTTCGGCGTTGGGCTCGGCGGCGTCATGGTGCATGACGGGGCCGCATTGCGCGGCGCCTGGGGAAACGCCGGTGAAATCGGCCACATTCCCGCGGTGCCGGGCGGCGAGCCCTGTCCGTGCGGCAATCGCGGCTGCCTCGAACGGTATCTCTCGCTCGAGGCGCTGCGGCGCCGCAACATCGCCGACGCCGACTGGGTGAGCGAGATCGCGCCGATCTTCCGCAACGCCGTCACCATCATCGAAAACCTGTTCGATCCCGAAACCATCATCCTCGGCGGGCTGGCGTCCACCGACCTGCTCGAAAGGCTTGCCGGCGCGGCTGCGCACCTGCCCAATTCGGTCTCGGCGCGAAGCGACCGCACGACGCCCCGCGTCAGCGTCGCGCGCGGCGGCCAGCATGCGGTCTTGCGCGGCGCCGCCGCGCTTGCCGTCTCAGGAGTGCTGTCGCCACGCTTCGGCCAGATCTTCACCGCCGAACGCGAACGCGGGCGAGATCTCCTGCATAACAAGGGGATCGCAGCATGAGCGAACCGCTGCTGGTGCTCGATAGCGTAGCCAAGAATTACGGCGCCATCGAAGCGCTGAAAGGCATCAGCTTTTCGATCGGCAAGGGCGAAGTGGTGGCGCTTCTGGGTGACAACGGCGCCGGCAAATCGACGCTGGTCAAGATCATTGCCGGCGGCCTGGAGCCGACCTCCGGCCGCATGCTGTTCGAGGGCAAGGAATTCCTCGCCAAATCTCCCGCCGAGGCCAAGGCTGCGGGGATCGAGACGGTCTACCAGGACCTGTCGCTTTGCACCAATGTCGACGTGGTCGCCAATTTCTTCATGGGCCGCGAGATCACCAGGAAGGTTCTCGGCATTCCGGTGCTCGACGAGCGCGCCATGGAGCAGGTGGTGCAAAAGGCGCTGGCCAGCGCCGGCACCCGCATTCCCTCGCTTCGCACCAATGTCGAGCATCTTTCCGGCGGCCAGCGGCAGGCCATCGAGCTTAACCGGTTCGTGCATTTTGGCGGCAAGCTAGTGCTTCTCGACGAGCCGTTCGCGGCGCTCGGTGTCGAGCAAACGCGGCGCGGCCTCGACATGATCCGCCAGGTGGCGAGCCAGGGCATCGGCGTCGTCATCATCACCCATATCATGCAGCAGGCCTTCCAGGTCGCCGACCGGATCGTGGTGATCCGGCAAGGCGTCGTGGCTGGCGATGTCGCACGCAACAAAACAAGTCCCGACGCGGTGATCAACATGATCACCGGAGAGACGCTCGCCGGTGCCGGACCGGCGAGCTGAGGGACAAATGAGGGGTCCGGCGCAAGAGGAGCGAACGACATGAAGAAAATACTTCTTTCCGTCTTCGGTATCCTGGCACTGGCCTTTGCCACGCTCACGCCGGCATTCGCCCAGTCCAAGGGCACCGTCTACTACATGGTGCCGACATTGCTCGATGAGTTCCAGACCGGCTCGGTGAGCGCGCTGGAATTGTTCCTGAAGCAGGTCGGCTACGAGATGAAGACGCTGAACGCCGACAACAAGACCGACGCGCAGCAATCGCAGATGAACGACGTCATCGCGCTGAAGCCGGCGGCCATCATCCTTGCCGCCGTCGATTTCAATGCGCTGAAACCGTCGATCGAGGCGGCCCGTGCCGCCGGCATCCCGGTCGTCGAGTTCGACCGCCAGATCACCTCGACCCCGTCCGACTTCACCTCGGTGGCCGGAACCGTCGAGATCGGCTACGTCGCCGCCGATCAGGCGCAAAAACTCCTGACCGCGAAGAACGGCTCGGTGAAGGGCAAGATCCTGCAGGTGCTCGGCGATCCGGGCGATCCCTATACGCTCGACATCCAGAAGGGTTTCGAGGAGAAAATGAAGGCGTTCCCGGACGTCAAGATCATCTCGCTGCCGGCCATGCAATGGGCAGCGGATGCAGCCGGGACCATCGTGAACGACCAGCTGCTCGCCAACCCCGACATCGATCTGATCTTCAGCCATGCCGCGCATCTTTCGGTCGCCGCCGTCGCCTCGCTCGAGGCCGCCGGCAAGAAACCGGGCGACGTCATGCTGATGAGCTCGAACGGCGCTCCGGTCGGCCTCGACCTGATCCGCAAGGGCTGGCTCAATGTCGAAGTCGAGCAGCCGCTCTACGCCCAGGCCGCGGCGGTCGCCATGTTCATGGACAAGGTGGTCAACAAGCAGGAGATCAAGCCCGGCGAATACGACGTGCTTGGCCTGAAATCGACCCTGACCAAGGAAGCGTGGGGGCCGAACATCAAGATCCCCGGCGCTGCGATCACCAAGGAAAATGTCGATAACCCGGCCTTCTGGGGCAACATGAAGCCGCCGACCGAAACCATAAAGCCGGTCGAATAGCGAACTCGCCGGAAGCTCCGGGCCATGCCGGCCCGGAGCCCAGCCCTGCAGCCCCGGCGCGTTCAAACGGACGCGCACGGGAACGTTGCAGCAATTTTCAACCGCGCCTGATAGTCCGAAGACCGAGTGGTTTTTTCGGGGCCATGCGCCAACCGGATCCGCAGATGAACCCCCGCACGCGCCAAACCCTCGAGTTCATCCTCGACAATCTCGTCTGGTTCATGCTGGTCTTCGTGCTGGTGGTCTTTTCCATCCTCATCCCGAACTATTTTCAGCTCGGCATCTTCGCCAACATCATCGAGGCGTCGAGCGTGCTCGGCGTGATGTCGATCGGCTTGGCGCTGGTCATCATCGCCGGCCATATGGACCTGTCGGTCGAATCGGTGGCGGCGCTCAGCGCCATGGCGGTCGGCATCCTGTTCTGCTCGTCGGGCATCGGCCTTGGCATCCAGTTGCAGCCGCAATGGCTGATGGTTCCGGTTTCGCTGCTCATCGCGCTTGCCGTCGGCGGCCTCATCGGCGCCTTCAACGGCTATCTGGTGGTCAGGGTGAAGATGAGCGCCTTCATCATCACACTGGCCTCCTACATCTGGGTGCGCGGCCTGGTGCTGGTCATCTCCGGCGGCCGCTCGGCGCAGGACCTTGCGCCGGCGATCCGCTGGTTCGGCATCCAGCGCCTGGGCGGCCTGCCGCTGACTGCCTGGATCGCCATTGCGTGTTTCGTGGTGTTCTCGCTGATCATGGCCAAGACGCCCTTCGGCAGGCACCTGGTCATGATCGGCGGCAACGAGACGGCGACCTTTCGCGCCGGCATCCGCGTCAACCGCAACCTTGTCATAGCCTTCGTTCTCGCCGGCGCCATCGCCGGCCTTGCCGGCTGGCTGCTGGCGATCCGCACCTCCGGCGCAACCGCCAATCTCGGCGTCGGCCTGTTGTTCAATGCCTTCGCCGCGGTCGTCATCGGCGGCGTCAGCCTGAAAGGCGGCGTCGGCACCTTACCCGGCGTCTATGCCGGCGTGCTGCTGCTCTCCGCCATCAACACGGCGATCAATCTGATGGGCCTGCCGGCCAACTTCACCCAGGTGATCCACGGCCTGCTGGTGCTCGCCGCCGTGCTGCTCGACGCGTTCAAGCAAACAATCCGCCAGAGGCTCGCATGAGCAGCCTACCGCAAACCGGGAGACTTTTTGGCAAGGTGGCGCTGGTCATCGGCGCCGCCCGCGGCATTGGAAAGGCGATCGCGCAGCGCTTTGCCGAGGAAGACGCAAAGGTGGTGCTGGCCGATACCGAGACCGAAGCCGGACAAGCAACGGCAGATGAGGTCGGCGCCCACTTCATTCGCACCGACATTTCGCAGATGGCCGATGCGGAAGCCGCCGTGGCGCTGGCCCTCGACCGTCACGGCCGGCTCGACATCATGGTGCAGAATGCCGGCATCTATCCCTGGCAATTGCTGGAAAACACCAGTCCCGACGACTGGGACCGGGTCATGGCAGTGAACTTGCGCGGCAGCTTCATCGCCGCGCGCGCCGCACTGGTGCCGATGAAGGCGCAGCACTTTGGCCGCATGCTGTTCACCTCCTCGATCACCGGCCCGCATGTCACCAGCCCCGGCCACGGCCATTATTCTGCGACCAAGGCCGGCATCAACGGGCTGATCCGTTCGGCTGCGCTCGAATTTTCGGGCTACGGCATTACAGTCAACGGCGTCGAGCCCGGCAACATCCTCACCGAAGGCATAGAGCAGCATCGCGGTGCGGCCTTCATCAAGAACATGGAAGACGCCATCCCGCTCGGCCGCCTCGGCAGCCCGCGCGACGTGGCCAACGCCTTCCTGTTCCTGGCCTCGGATGACGCCAGCTACATCACCGGCACGACCATCATCGTCGACGGCGGGCAGCTTTTGCCCGAGGGCAAGGATTTCCGGCTGCTGCCGCCATGATCCTCGATTTCGGCGGCGGTTTCTTCCTGCGCCGGGCGACCGCCGCCGATCATGCAGCGCTTGCGATGATCTGTCTCAAGACCGGCGATGCCGGCAAGGACGCCAGCGGCCGCGAGGACGACCCGGACCTGCTCGGCCTCCTCTACACCATTCCCTATCAGGTCCTCGAACCCGAGCTGGCTTTCATTGTCGATAGTCCCGCAGGTGCGGCCGGCTATCTGCTTGGTGCAGTCGAAACAGCCGCTTTCAATGCCAGCCTGGCATCAGACTGGTATCCCGACCTGCAGCGACGTGTCGCCGACCCGGGATCCGACAGCTCACACTGGCGCGGCAGCGATTGGGCGCGGCACAGGATCCATCATCCCGCTTTCGCTGTCCCGCCTGCACTGGCGGCCTACCCGTCGCACGGCCACATCGACCTGTTGCCGCAAGCGCGCGGGAAAGGCATCGGCAGGCGCGCGATGGCCTTCCTCGAGCAGCGCCTTGCCGCGAGAGGCTCGACCGGCATCCACCTCGAAGTCATGCCGGAGAACGATGATGCGGTAAGGTTCTACAAGGCGATCGGATTTGAGGTGGTGCAGGTGCCGAAGCGTTGTGTTTATGTGGCGAAACGGCTTGCTCATGCTCCGGCGATTGCAGGCTGAGCTGCGGCAAGCAATCGCTCAGGTTACCGGGAGGCTTATAGAACTACGATGCTGCCGTTCTGCAGCAGCCAGCTGCCCCGCGTGAACACCTTTGCCGCGGGAACGAAACCTTCGTCGGGACCACGTGTTCCACCACCAAAAAAGTCCGCAGCATCAACACGGTGCGGGCTAATTCGAGTGTTAGCGGAGCGTCTACTAGTCCAGCGGGAGCGGAAGGGGAACATCCGTAACCGTTCCCCCGGCCACAATCGAGAGCACATAAAGCAGATAAATGGCTAACACCAACAGCAGGAATGAACCGCTGGCAAAGACTCCCGCAACCGTGGCGTCGGGATAAGGTTCAACTTTTTCTTTCTTGAAGATTTCTTCTTCGTTACGGGTTGTCACAACCCGTTCGCCTGGAAGCCGGTTTTTTTCAGCCTCCTTCGATATCTTATCCGCGAGATCTCCTGCGATCACAGGATCATTCGGAAGATGACTCGTAAGCCACCCAGGAATATTTTCGCTTCCGCCCATGCCCATATGCAAGTAAGATTTAGCTTTCTTTTGTGCTCCCTTAAATTACTGTAAGTTTTAACTTTCGGCAATCGTTTGCCGCATAGCGAGGCATCAGACCAGACTTAAGTCCCAACAGAAAGACCGTTTGAATCAGACTAAAGTCCTAGTAGACTCATCCGCGTCACCCGAACCGTGAAGCATTTGCGAGCGGAGATACGGTAACGACAACGAAACCATTGGTTGTGTTGAGGCTGGTGCTTGCCTGCGGACAACTCAGTATCGAGGGTCCATGTGCACTACGGGGGACCTTAGCGTCGACAAACCACGTGCGTGTTAGCCAATCTCGATACCATCACCCTCGACACGCCTGCCTTGGCTCTGCGACCTCTTCAGCAGTGAATGTGACGCCTCGATCAGCCGGCGCGATAGGGCGATCGTGTAGCGAAGTTCCTCAATCAGCGCGGTTCCGTGTTCAGTGGTCTGACGAGGACGTGCTACTGAGATGTTATCGGGTTCGCGAGGGAATTCTTTCACGTTCCGACCTCCAAGCCATGCCGACATTATCGCGAAGGGTCAACGCCCGGAATTGACTCTTATCCGGGCAACGAAAGAAGCCTGCCGCGTCTTTTCGATGCGGCCGGGCGATCAGAGATTGCGCCGGGCGGGTCAGCTTTGGGGCGATGGAGTGTAGCCCGGTGCATGCAGATTGGCGAAATGATAAAGGATACCAGATGGTTGCGTCTACCAATCGCCAGTTGGACGAGTCGCCTGCAGTGCAGGCGTATGAGCCTGACGTGGCACGAACATGCCTGGTTGAAACACGTGGCGGAAAATGGTGGGCGATGACGGGCTCGAACCGCCGACATCTTCGGTGTAAACGAAGCGCTCTACCAACTGAGCTAATCGCCCGCTCCGGGCCGGACCTTTAAGCAGTTAGGACCGGCTTCGCAAGGCCAAATGAGCGGCCAGCGGCTTGGCCGGGAGCCGGTTTCGGCAACAAAGTTCTGCTTGTCAAAAAACCTTCTGCTGTTTGCTGTTATGCTGTTCGGGTCCGCTTGACACCCGGTGGCTTACCCCTTATCCACCGCCCCAACGACGAACACGGCTGACACGTGCTCGTCCATGCGCGGGTGTAGCTCAGTTGGTTAGAGTGCCGGCCTGTCACGCCGGAGGTCGCGGGTTCGAGCCCCGTCACTCGCGCCATTTCTCCTTGGGGTCACGTCCCCTTGATGTCGGAGAAATGTCGACGTTGATTTGTCAAAACCATCTTCTTTCGTGACCCAGTCCAGGTTCATTGCTTCGAATGGCATCGATCGTCATCCATCGACCTGCCAGCCTGTTGTGGTCCAGCCTGAAGACGATAATCTCTCGGACAGGCGCCGAGTCTAACCCATTCGCTCCCGCCACAGTCTCATCCCGCAGCGACGGGCTCACCCCCTCGCCAGCAGCGCCTCGACTTCCGGCAGCGTCGGCATGGACGGGGCGGTGCCTGGACGCGTCACCGAGATGCCGGCGACGGCGCAGGCAAAGCGCACCGCCCGCAAAGGTTCCATCCCCCTCGACAGCGCCGCAGCCAGGCCGCCATTGAAGGCGTCGCCCGCGCCGGTGGTCTCGATGACCGGGCCGGCGGCGACCGCCGCGACATGCTCGGAACGATCGGCCGCATGCAGCAGCGCACCCTTTTCGCCGAGCGTCACGATGACCGCGCCAACGCCTTTCTCCAGCAGACTGTCGGCGGCACGGCGGGCATCGTCGATGGAGGACACCTTGATGCCGGTCAGTTCCTCGGCCTCAGTCTCGTTCGGCGTTACATAGTCGCAAAGCGTGTAGCTACGGTCCGGAAGCTTGGCCGCCGGCGCCGGGTTGAGGATGGTGGTCACCCCTGCCCCGCGCGCGATCTCCAGCGCCCGCAGCGCCGCCTCGATCGGCTGTTCGAGTTGGGTGACGAAGACGCCGGCCGCGCGGATCAGGCCGGCATTTGCCTCGATATCGACGGGCGAGATCAGCATCGCCGCACCGGGGCTGACGATGATGGCGTTGTTGCCGCTCGTCTCCTCGATGAAGATATAGGCGGCACCGGTGTAGCTTTCCGGCGTGTCGATGACGGCGCTCTTTACGCCGGCCTGCGCCCAAGTCTGCCTCGCCATGTCAGCGAAAGGATCGACGCCGAGGCGGGTCAGAAAGGTGACGTCGGCGCCGAGCCGGCCGGCCGCCACTGCCTGGTTCGAGCCCTTGCCGCCCGGGCCGAGCGTAAAGGACGTGCCCAGGATCGTCTCGCCCATGCGCGGCTGGCGGGCGGCGCGGTAGGCGGTGTCGGCGACGAAGACGCCCAATATGACAATAGGCTTCATGACGATCGGTCTTCCCGGCATGCCGCTACTCCGCATCCGGTGGCACGACGCCCTTGCGGAAGGCAAAACAGCCATAGAAGCGGCGCTCGCCGGTCTGGATGACGCAATAGGCCTTCTTGGCGCGTTCGTAGAAGGCGTAGCGCTCGACCGAGATCATCGGCCAGGCCTTGCCCTCGGCGGCATCGATCTCATTTTGCACTTCCTGCTGCACGACAGGGATTTCGCCCGGCTTGCCGACGATCTCCATGCGCGCGGCCGCGTCGTCGACGAAGGTGTCCAGCGGATAGAGCGAAAGCACCGCCTTGACCACGTCGGCCGCCGATGCATCGATGCGCAGCAGCCGCCCAAGCACAGTCTGGCGCGCCACCGAATCGGACGGGAAATTGGTGTCGGCGATAATCAGATCGTCGCCGTGGCCCATCGCCCGCAGCGCCTGCAGCACATCGGCATTGAGCAGGGGATTGATTCCTTTGAGCATGGTATTCCTCGCGAAGTTTGCTGGGGCGAAATCAGAGACGCTTGCCGGTCTCTGCGTCGAAGAGATGCACCTGGTCGAGCCGCGGTTTCAGGTGCAGTGTGTCGCCCGGCTTGAAGTCGTGGCGTTCACGGAACAGCGCCACCATCTCGCCCTCGCCGAAGCGCAGGAACACCAAAGTCTCGGAACCGGTCGGCTCGACCACCGAAATCTTCGCCGGAACACCATCGGGATGGATTTCGAGATGCTCCGGCCGCACGCCGTAGACGACATTGCGGCCATCTTCCACGGCACTGTTCGCCGCAATCGGGAACGGCGTCCCGGCGATCTCGACGACGGGCTTGTCGCCCTTGCGCACGACGCCCTTGAGCAGGTTCATCGAGGGCGAGCCGATGAAGCCGGCGACAAACAGGTTGGCCGGCCGGTCGAACAATTCCAGCGGCGCGCCGACCTGTTCGATGCGACCGTCGCGCATCACCACGATCTTGTCGGCCATGGTCATGGCTTCGATCTGGTCGTGGGTGACGTAGATGGTGGTGGTCTTCAGCCGCTGGTGCAGTTCCTTGATCTCGGTGCGCATCTGGACACGCAGCTTGGCATCGAGATTGGAGAGCGGCTCGTCGAACAGGAACACCTGCGGGTTGCGCACGATGGCGCGGCCCATGGCGACGCGCTGGCGCTGGCCGCCGGAAAGCTGGCGCGGATAGCGCTTGAGGTAGGGGTTGAGGTCGAGGATGTCGGCCGCGCGCTTGACGCGCTCAGTGACCACCGCCGGGTCGGTTTTGCGCAGCTTGAGAGCAAAGGCCATGTTCTGCTCGACCGTCTTGTGCGGATAGAGCGCGTAGTTCTGGAACACCATGGCGATGTCGCGCTTGGCCGGCGGCAGATGGTTGACGACGCGCTCGCCGATGGCAATGGTGCCGCCGGAGACCGTTTCCAGCCCGGCCACCATCCTCAGCAGCGTGGACTTGCCGCAGCCGGAAGGCCCGACCAGCACCACGAACTGCCCGTCGGCGATGTCGACGCTGACATCGTGCAGAACCTTGACGGTTCCGAACGCCTTGGCCACATTGCGGATCGCGACTTGAGCCATCATTCCCCCTTCATTTGCCGTGAAGCTAAACAACGCAAACGGCGAGGGCAAGTCAGTCTCTTATAGATAAAAAACCCATTCACGTTGACACCGCACTTCGTTGTGCGAATAGTGACAACTGCCCGGCTTATGACCCTGTTCCGGGCGCACCGGTACGCTTGTCCGGCACTGAATGCCAAGCGTCGCGGGAGGGAGAATTCGGGCCGCTATTTACGGGAGTCGCTGTCGTTGGGGAACATAATCGGCGCTCCACCATCTGAACCAATTCACAATTGACCTTCTGGGAGGAACGAGATGAAAATCAGCCTTTATAACCAACTTGTCCGCGCCGGGGCCACCCGCCGCGACGTGCTGAAGGGGGCGGCCAGCATGGCCGCGATCGCCGCGGCATCCGGCGCCGGCCTCGGCGCACTGACGCGGCCGGCTTCGGCTGCCAGCGAGCTGCGCACCAAGATCCTGCAGATCCCTGGCGTCGGCAAAGGTCAGCCGACCGATGCCGACTTCCAGAAGGTCGGCGAGCTTTGCCTCGAAGCCACCAAGGCCAACGTTAAGGAAGGCGAATTCGCCGGCGTCGAGCTCTCCTTCATGGGCCTCAACAACCAGAACCTGCACAATGTGCTTTTCCGCGGCTTCCTGAAGCCGTGGGAGGCCTATACCGGCGCCAAGATCAACTGGATCGACCTTGCACAGGCGGACTACAATCCGCGCCTGCAGCAGGCTATCGCCACGAACACAATCGACTTTGATATCGTCGAGATGGGCGCTCCTTTCGAAGGCGATGTCTGCGGCAAGGGCCTCACTTCCGAGATGCCCGACTGGGTAAGGAAGCAGATCGATATGGACGATCTGGTGGCCTATCTGAAGCCGCCGGTCGGCACCTGGAACGGCAAGCAGTATCGCGTGACCGTCGACGGAGACGCGCACAACTTCAACTACCGCACCGACGTGTTCTCCGACTCTGATCTGGCAGCAGCCTGGAAAGCCGATAGCGGCGACAAGGCAGGCCTGACGGAATGGGGCGTGCCGAAGACCTGGCAGCAGGTGCAGGCCGTGACCAAGTTCCTCAAGGGCAAGCAGATGAAGGGCCAGGACGTCTACGGCTACCTCGACGCGCCCAAGGCATGGGGTGGATTCGGCTTCTACTTCCTCGGCAGCCGTGCCAGTGCTTATGCTAAGCACCCTGATGACAAGGCGTGGCTGTTCGACGCCGATACGATGAAGCCGCGCGTCAACAACCCGGCTTGGGTGCGGGCGATCCAGGACGTGATCGACGCGCTGCCCTTCGAACCGCAGGATCAAATCAATGCCGACCCGAACCAGACCTGTTTCTCCCAATTCCTGGGCGGCACTGGTTCGATGCTGGCTTGGTGGGGAGACGCTGGCTCGAATGCGAAGACTAACGACTCCTCGGTCGTCGGCGACGTCACAGGCTTCTCGATCCTGCCGGGCTCGGACGATGTCTATAATTCCAAGACCGGCAAGTGGGACAAGCTCGCCAGCGGCCCGAACTATGCGCCAAACTGCGCCTATCTCGGCTGGGGCGTCTATGTCATGGCCCGCGTCGACAGCGACGAGAAGAAGAAGAAGGCAGCCTGGTCCGCCGCCGCCCATCTCGGCGGCAAGGACCTGTCACTGTGGTGCGCGGCGTATCCGTCGGGCTTCCAGCCTTACCGCAACAGCCATTTCGATATTCCGGAGTGGGTGGCGGCCGGCTACGATGAGGCGTTCATCACCTCGTACCTCAAGTCGGAATCCGACAGCTACAACCATCCGAACGCGGCGATCGAGCCACGCATCCCCGGCATCTTCCAATACTACAGCGCCGCCGAGGATATTTTGGCCAACACCTTCGCCGGCAAGATGAAGGCACAGGAAGGCGCCGATGCCATTGCGGCGGCCTGGGAGAAGCTGACCGACCAGATCGGCCGCGACAACCAGATCAAGCTCTACAAGGCCTCGCTCGGCATGTAGGCTATGTGAAACCGTGGTCCGGCGGCGCCGGACCACACCAGACAGCTCCGGCTCCTCGATGAGCCTTCAAACGGGCGAAATTTGTGGCTGACCAGACTTCGACCGTAAACCCGTGGCCGGCGGATGCCGTCCCTTCCGATCTGATTTCCCCTCGCCGCAAACGGCTCGGCTGGGGGCTGATGGCCGTTGCGACGCTTGGCTTGCTGGCGGTAATCGCGCTGGAGATCCTGTACAAGACCGAAGCCGACACCATCGGCTTCGAGACCTGGCGGCCCGTCGTCTATGCCTATGTTCTGTGGGGCCTGGCGATTGGCGCCGGCCAGGTGCTGACCCGCGGCGAGGACGGCCAGCGTGCCCTGTTCCTGCTGCCGGCGCTGCTGTTCACCATCGCCATGGTGATCTTCCCGACCCTGTTCGGTTTCTACATCGCGCTCACCGACTGGAACCTCAGTTCCTTCAGCGGCCGCACGTTCAACGGGCTCGCCAATTTCTGGCAGATGCTGGGCGATCCCTACTACCGCAACGCGCTGTTCAACATGGCGCTCTATGTGCTGGCGGTGTCGGTCGAATATATCATTGCCTTTGGCCTGGCGTTGTTGCTCAACGCGCAGATCCGGGCGCGAAAATTCTTCCGCGTTGTCTTCCTCTTGCCCTTGATGCTGTCACCCGTCGCGGTGTCGTGGATGATCGGCAAATCGCTGATGGAGTACCGCTTCGGACCGGCCGCGACGCTGGCGCGCCATCTTGGCTGGGAAAATCCCGCCTTCTTCTCCGATCCGATCACCGCGCGCATCGCGATCATGGTGCTGGACGCCTGGACGTTCATTCCGTTCATGATGATCATGCTGCTGGCCGGGCTGCAGGCGATGTCGCGCGAGGTGCTCGAAGCCGCGCGGGTCGACGGCGCCAACGCCTGGCAGACCTTCTGGCAGGTCACTTTCCCGCTGATGCTGCCGGTGTCGGTGACGGCGGTGATCCTGCGCATCATCTTCAAGCTGAAGCTTGCCGACATCATCATCACGGTGACGTCCGGCGGTCCGGGCGGTGCGACAGATTCCGTGTCGAGCTTCATCTATCGCGAGTATCGCGACCGCTCGAATGTCGGCTACGGCACGATGCTGGCGATGGCCTATCTGGTCATCATCGTTGTGTTCGTCACGTGGCTGTTGAAATTTGCCAACCGCTTCGTGCGCAATGTCAATTGAAGCAAGATCGGGTGAATTGAAACAAGATGAGCGTCCAGACCACCGAATATGTCGCCTCGGAGATCCGCTCGCCGGCGAGCTTCGTCGCCAGTCGCGTCTTCATCTACGGCGCGCTCGCCTTCTGGGCGTTCATCTGCCTGTTCCCGATCTATTGGACGATAACCACCTCGTTCAAGACCGCGGTCGACGTCACTCAAGGTCATTTGATCCCGTTCGTCGATTTCCAGCCGGATTGGAAAGGCTGGCGCTCGCTCGGCCTTTCACCGGACTCGATCTTCCAGACCTCGACGGTGCGCGAGGAATTCCTCAAGCGCTTCATGAATTCGGTGATCACCTCGGTCGGCGCATCGAGCCTCGCCATCATCATCGGCAGCCTCGCCGCCTACGGACTTACCCGCTATCGCTACCATTTCGCCTGGTTCAAGAACGAGGACATCTCGTTCTTCTTCCTGTCGCAGCTGATCCTGCCGCCGGTCGTGTTGGCGCTGCCCTTTCTCGTGCTTTACCGGGAAGTCGGCATGCTCGACACGCGCGTCGGGCTGATCCTGCTCTATACGCTGATGGTGCTGCCGATCGTCATCTGGATCATGCGCGACCAGTTCAATTCCATTCCCGTCGAGCTTGAGGAAGCAGCCCTTGTCGACGGCCTGTCGATCTGGGGCGCGTTCTTCCGCATCGTCATGCCGATCGCGCTGCCGGGCATGGTCGCCGCCTTCATCCTGGCAATGGTGCTGTGCTGGAACGAGTATTTCTTCGCCGCGCTCCTGACCTCGACCGACGCCAAGACCATTCCTGTCATGGTGGCGAGCCAAACCGGCTCGCAAGGCATCAACTGGTGGTCGATGGCAGCGCTTGCCACCGCCGCCATCACACCGCTCGCCGTCATCGGCATCGCGCTCGAGCGCTACCTGATCATGGGCATGACAGCGGGCGCAGTGAAATAACTGCGCCAGCCTTCCCTTCTCCACAATAAGGGGAGAAGGGAAAACCGGGCTAACCCGAAAGTGTTGCCCGCAAATGATCGAGAATCATGGCAACCCCTTTTTGCCCCAATTCCGCCGAGGCTTCGGAGGCGCTTGCCGTGTACCAGCCGGTGTTGTCGGCGAAACGGCCGGCGTCCACCGCTTCCGGACACAGCGCCAGCATCAGTGACGTCTCGCCGATGCCGGCATGATCGAACGGGTACTGGCTGTGCATTGAAGCCGGCATCAGCGGATGCACCTGCACCCAGTTGAAGAAATTGCTGCCCTCGGCGTGCTCGGCATAATAGTCGGCCATCGCCGCAGAGCCCCACCAGCCTTCGCCGCGTTCTTTCTCCAGGAAGCGGAAGATCGCCTGCCGGCCGGCGGCCTTGAAGGCGAGATCGGTTGGCATGCCGGCGGCAAAATTTTCGGTCTGGTGGTGAATGATGGCGTGGATGTTGCGGAAGCCGATGCGCAACAGGCTGTAGAACAATTCTTCCGCAAATGGCGCCAGCACATTGCCACCGACCTGCACCGAACCACTGCCTTCCGGTGCTGCAACCGCATAGCTCGCCGCGCCGTAATAGAAGGGCGGCAGAATGACGATCTCGGCTTCTTTTTCGAACAGTTCCAGGCTCTTGACCACCGCCAGCGTGTCCATTCCGACGGCCATGTGCTCGCCATGATATTCGAGCACACCGAGCGGCAACACGACCGGCCGGTTCTCGGCGATCGCCTTGCGGATCTGGTGCGGCAGCATCAATTCGTAGCGCATGACACCTACTCCATATTGGTGTGGCGGGCGCGCATCGCTTCCGGCGAGACGCCGGTCAGATCCCTGAGCTTCAGCACCATCACTTCGAAGAGGACGAACAGCGCGCCTTCGAAAACCGAGCCCATCGGCAGCACGGATGTCTTTTCCGGGCCCTGGTCGTCGGCCATGGTCTGAGCAGGAATAAGCAGTGTGAAGTCTGCCAGCTTTGCGGCAGTGCTGTCGGCTTGCGCGGTGAGCAGCAGGACGGCGGCACCGGCATCGCGTGCGACCCGCATCAAGGTCAGCACGGTCGAGGTCTCGCCCGGGCCGGAGCTGGCGAGGAAGACATCGCCCGCGCCCAGCGGCGGCGTGGTCATGTCGCCGACAACCGACACCGGCAGGCCGAGATGGTAGAGCCGCATGGCAAAACCCTTGACCTGCAGCGCCTCGCGGCCGCAGCCATAGGTGACGATCTTTCTAGCTCCGGCCAAGATGGCGCAAGCGGCGTCGATGCGGCTTTCGTCGATACGCTCCAGCACGGTGCCAAGCTCGCTCAGCGCAATCCCAAACAGGTTTTCGCCGGCGTCCGTCATGACATTTGCACCAGCTTGCCGGTGCCGGGGAACCACTTGAATATCTCGCTCACATTTGCCTCGAACAGCTTGTTTTCATTCATGCTATCACCACGAAAATCGGTGTCCAACGACACGCAGTGCTTTTGATGCGCCGCAACCGTGATAGTGTCATGGCAAATCGCAAAAACGAGGAAACGGCAGCATATGAAGACACGGCATTTCGACCGCATCGGCAATGGCGGCATCAACTTCACCGAGCTCGGCTTCGGCACCGCGCCGCTCGGCAATCTCTACCGCGCCGTCTCCGACGAGGATGCCAATGCCACTCTGGAGACGGCATGGCGGGTCGGCTGCCGCTACTTCGACACCGCGCCGCTTTATGGGCTGGGCCTTGCCGAAACGCGGCTCAATCCGTTCCTGCGTTCGAAGAAGCGCGACGACTACGTGCTGTCCAGCAAAATCGGGCGCATCATGCGCGCCTGCCCGCCGGAACAGCGCACCGGCATCGGCAAATTCTTCGACACCCCATCGCGCCGCGAGGTCTACGATTACAGCTATGACGGCGTCATGCGCTCCTTCGAAGCCTCGCTGGAACGGCTCGGCGTCGACCGCATCGACATCCTCTTCGTGCACGATGTCGACATCTTCACCCATGGCAGCAAGGAAGCCTCGGACCAGCGCATCCAGGAATTCATGAGCTCCGGCTACTACGGATTGCTGGCATTGCGCGACCAGGGCGTGATCAAGGCGTTCGGCGGCGGCATCAACGAGTGGCCGGTTGCCCAGACGCTGGCCGAGCGCGGCGATTTCGATCTGTTCCTGCTTGCCGGGCGTTACACGCTGCTGGAGCAGGAAGCGCTGCAGTCTTTCCTGCCGCTATGCCAGCAACGCGGCATCGGCATCGTTCTCGGCGGGCCGTACAATTCCGGCATCCTGGCAACCGGGCCGAAGCCCGGCGCCTACTACAATTATTCGGAGGCGCCGCAGGACATCATCGACCGCGTTACCCGCATCGAGGCCGTCTGCAAGCGCCACGGCGTGCGCCTGATCGAGGCGGCGCTGCAGTTCCCGCTGCTGCATCCTTCCGTCGTCTCGGTAATCCCCGGCGGCCAGCGGCCGGGCGAAGTCGAAAGCAATCGCTCGCTGCTCGACGCGAAGCTGCCATCGGCGCTGTGGGCCGATCTCAAGAACGAAGGCTTGATGCGCACTGACGCGCCGACGGCATAGCGCCGCCCTTTCCAACAGAAAAGAAAAACCGGATATGCCGGCTTTTCTTTTCTCTGAAAGACTTAAGGAGGCGCTTAGTTGACAGCGTCCTTGAGGCCCTTGCCGGCCGAGAACTTCGGCACGGTGCGCGCCGGGATCTTCACTTCCGCACCGGTCTGCGGATTGCGGCCGGTCGACGCGGCGCGTTTTGACACGGTGAAATTTCCGAAGCCGACAAGCCGGACATCGCCGCCCTTTTTCAGTTCGCCGGTGATGACGGAAAACACCGCATCAACCGCCGACTGCGCGTCACCCTTCGAAATACTCGCGGCATCGGCGACAGCGGATACCAGTTCGTTCTTGTTCATAAAAATTCCCTTCCATGAGAAAACCGGAACACTCGACTCAATCCGGCAGGAAACGGACTTTAGAAAGAAGCGCTCCGGCAACCAAGTCGAAAAGCGTCAAGAAAGTCGAAAAAAGCCCGGAAATCCGGGGTTCTTCACATGAAAAAGCCGGGCTCAAGGCCCGGCTCTCTCTTTGTGCATTGCAACTTTAGCAAGAGCTAATGCGCTAGCGATTTACCAGCCTCGTCTCCGACATCGACCACGGCCGGCGCATTAACGGGTTCGACCCACTGGATGGGTTCCGGCATGCGCACCAGCGCATGGCGCAACACTTCGCCAACGCGTGAGACCGGAATGATTTCCATGCCGCTCTTCACGTTTTCCGGAATCTCCGCCAGATCCTTGGCGTTCTCTTCCGGGATCAGCACCTTCTTGATGCCGCCGCGGAGTGCGGCAAGCAGCTTTTCCTTAAGGCCGCCGATCGGCAGCACCCTGCCGCGCAGCGTGATCTCGCCGGTCATCGCCACATCGGCCCTGACCGGGATACCGGTCAGCACCGAGACAATCGCCGTCGCCATCGCCACGCCAGCCGACGGTCCGTCCTTCGGGGTTGCACCCTCTGGCACGTGGACGTGGATATCGCGCTTGTCGAACAGCGGCGGCTCGACGCCGAAATCGATGGCCCGCGAGCGGACGTAAGAGGCCGCCGCAGAGATCGATTCCTTCATCACGTCGCGCAGATTGCCGGTCACGGTCATGCGGCCCTTGCCGGGCATCATGACGCCTTCCACCGTCAACAGCTCGCCGCCGACTTCCGTCCAGGCGAGCCCGGTGACCACGCCGACCTGATCGTCGCTCTCGACCTGGCCGAAGCGGAAGCGCGGAACACCAAGGTAATCGGCAAGATTGTCCGCCGTGATGTTGATCGTCTTCTTCTTCGTCTTCAGGATCTCGGTCACCGCCTTGCGCCCGAGCTTCATCAGCTCGCGCTCCAGGCTCCTGACGCCCGCTTCACGGGTGTAGGTCTGGATGATGCCGCGGATCGCGTCCTCGCCGACGGAGAACTCCTTCGGCTGCAACGCGTGGTCGCGGATCACCTTGGGCATCAGGTGACGCTTGGCGATTTCGATCTTCTCGTCCTCGGTGTAGCCGGCGATACGGATGATCTCCATGCGGTCCATCAAGGGCGCAGGGATGTTCAGCGTGTTCGCCGTCGTCACGAACATCACGCTCGACAGGTCGTATTCGACCTCGAGGTAATGGTCCATGAACGTCGAGTTCTGCTCGGGATCGAGCACCTCGAGCAAAGCCGATGACGGATCGCCGCGGAAATCCTGGCCCATCTTGTCGATCTCGTCGAGCAGGAAGAGCGGGTTGGATTTCTTCGCCTTCTTCATCGACTGGATGACCTTGCCGGGCATCGAGCCGATATAGGTGCGGCGGTGACCACGGATCTCGGCTTCGTCGCGCACGCCGCCCAGCGCCATGCGGATGAACTCGCGGCCGGTCGCCTTGGCGATCGACTTGCCGAGCGACGTCTTGCCGACGCCGGGAGGTCCGACGAGGCACAGGATCGGCCCCTTCAGCTTCTTCTGGCGGCTTTGCACGGCGAGGTATTCGACGATGCGGTCCTTGACCTTGTCGAGGCCGAAATGATCCGTATCGAGCACGTTCTGGGCAAAGGCCAGATCCTGCTTGACCTTGGAGTTCCTGCCCCACGGGATCGACAGCAGCCAGTCGAGATAGTTGCGCACGACGGTCGATTCAGCCGACATCGGCGACATCGTCCGCAGCTTCTTCAGTTCGGCTTCCGCCTTTTCGCGGGCCTCCTTGGAGAGCTTGGTCTTCTTGATGCGCGCCTCGATCTCGGCGGCCTCGTCGCGGCCGTCCTCGCCCTCGCCGAGCTCCTTCTGGATCGCCTTCATCTGCTCGTTGAGGTAGTATTCACGCTGCGTCTTCTCCATCTGGCGCTTGACGCGCGAGCGGATGCGCTTCTCCACCTGGAGCACCGAGATTTCGGCTTCCATGAAGCCCATCGCCTTCTCCAGCCGTTCCTTGACGGACAGCGTGGCGAGCATCTCCTGCTTCTCGGGGATCTTGATGGCAAGATGCGAAGCGACCGTGTCGGCGAGCTTGGAATAGTCGTCGATCTGGCTGGCGGCACCTACCACTTCGGGCGAGATCTTCTTGTTCAGCTTGACGTAGTTCTCGAAGTCGGTGACCACGGAACGCGCCAGCGCCTCGACCTCGACCTCTTCCTCATCCGGTTCGACCAGCGCAGCAGCACGGGCCTCATGGAAGTCGGGACGGTCGGTGAACGCGACGATTTTCGCGCGCGAGGCGCCTTCGACCAGCACCTTCACGGTGCCGTCCGGCAGTTTCAGCAATTGCAGCACATTGGCGAGCGTGCCGATGTCAAAGATGGCATCGGGCTCCGGATCGTCGTCGGCGGCATTCATCTGGGTCGCGAGCAGGATCTGCTTTTCCTGACCCATCACTTCTTCCAGCGCTTTGATCGACTTTTCACGCCCGACAAAGAGCGGAACGATCATGTGCGGGAACACCACGATGTCGCGCAGTGGGAGGACTGCAAAGACGCCGTCGCTGGGAGCCTTGGATAATTTGGCCATTGTCCAACCTTTCATGTCGCGGCCGCCAATCGGCCAACCGCGAATCTCATATTAACGACCGGGGATCGTTCCGCCTACCACCGTTTGTGACGGGAGTTTTACAGCACAGAATTCGGCACCACGGCCTTCTGCCATTAGTTGGAGGCACAGGGGGTAAAGATCAAGGGTCAACACGGTCCGTCCCTCCAATCCGCGGCCATTACGCGGCGCCATACGCGGTGTGCGACAGCAAAACGGCGCCCTGCGGCGCCGTTTCAGAAAAATCCATTGCCGGCTCACGTCAGGCGCTGACGTTGCCCTTCTTTTCCTTCTGCTCGGAATAGATGTAGAGCGGCCTGGCGTTGCCTGACACCACCTCTTCCGAAATAACCACTTCGCGCACGCCTTCTAGTGCCGGCAGCTCGAACATGGTGTCCAGCAGGATCGCTTCCATGATCGAACGCAGGCCGCGTGCGCCGGTCTTGCGCTCGATGGCGCGCTTGGCGATCGCCGAGAGCGCGTTCTCGTGGAAGGTCAGGTCGACATTTTCCATCTCGAACAGCCGCTGATACTGCTTGACCAGCGCGTTCTTCGGCTCGGTCAGGATCTGGATCAGTGCCGGCTCGTCGAGATCCTCCAGCGTGGCCAAGACAGGCAGACGGCCGACGAACTCGGGAATGAGGCCGAACTTCAAGAGATCCTCAGGCTCGACCAGGCGGAAAACATCGCCGGTGCGGCGATCCTCGGGCGAAGCGACGATGGCGCCGAAACCGATCGAGGTCTTCCTGCCGCGATCCGAGATGATCTTGTCCAGGCCGGCGAAAGCGCCGCCGCAGATGAACAGGATGTTGGCGGTGTCGACCTGCAGAAATTCCTGCTGCGGATGCTTCCTGCCGCCCTGCGGCGGCACGGAGGCAACGGTGCCTTCCATGATCTTCAAAAGTGCCTGCTGCACGCCCTCGCCCGACACGTCGCGGGTGATCGAGGGATTGTCCGACTTGCGCGAGATCTTGTCGATCTCGTCGATATAGACGATGCCGCGCTGGGCGCGCTCGACATTGTAGTCGGCCGACTGCAACAGCTTCAGGATGATGTTCTCGACATCCTCGCCGACATAGCCGGCCTCGGTCAGCGTCGTCGCGTCGGCCATGGTGAAGGGGACGTCGATGATACGGGCCAGCGTCTGCGCCAGCAGCGTCTTGCCGCAACCGGTCGGGCCGATGAGCAGGATGTTCGACTTCGCCAGCTCGACGTCGTTGTTCTTGCCGGCATGGGCGAGGCGCTTGTAGTGGTTGTGGACGGCCACCGACAGTACGCGCTTGGCGTAGGGCTGGCCGATGACGTAGTCGTCGAGAACTTTTAGGATTTCCTGCGGGGTCGGCACGCCCTCGCGCGACTTCACCATCGAGGTCTTGTTCTCCTCGCGGATGATGTCCATGCACAGTTCGACGCATTCGTCGCAGATGAACACCGTCGGCCCGGCGATCAGCTTGCGCACTTCGTGCTGGCTTTTGCCGCAAAACGAGCAATAAAGCGTGTTCTTGGAATCACCGCTGTTGTTGCCGACCTTGCTCATTTTCCTGTCCTTTCATGGCCGCCCGCCGATGGTCTGGTTGAAAGGGCGTATATTCAATCTATCGCGGGAATCCGCTGCCGCCAGTGCCCCGGCTCCCGCAACGCATTCCGTACGAAACACAAATCGGAAAACGGGGCAATGATTCGAACAACCCCACGCGCAAAGCTAAGCCGTCGAAAATCAACATAGCCTTAACGTAGGCAATTGCACCCGTCGAGGGAACAGCCAATTGTGGCCGAAATGCCGCAAGCTGCGCCAAAAGCGCGTGATCCCGCCACTCATTGCCACCGCGGGGCCACCGCGGACCTATAAGGCAATACCTTCGACCGGCTCACGTGACGAAATGACCTTGTCGATGAGGCCGAAATCCCTGGCCTCGTCGGCAGTCATGAAATGGTCACGGTCGAGCGTTTTTTCAATCTCATCGTAGCTCTTGCCGGTGTGCTTGACGTAAACCTCATTGAGGCGGCGCTTCAGCTTGATGATGTCCTGGGCATGACGCTCGATGTCGGAGGCCTGGCCCTGGAAGCCGCCGGAAGGCTGGTGGACCATGATGCGGGCGTTCGGCGTGGCAAAGCGCATGCCCTTCTCGCCTGCGGTGAGAAGCAGCGAGCCCATCGATGCGGCCTGGCCGATGCACAGCGTCGACACAGCGGGCTTGATGAACTGCATGGTGTCGTAGATCGCCATGCCGGAGGTGACGACGCCGCCGGGTGAGTTGATATAGAGGTTGATTTCCTTCTTCGGATTCTCCGCCTCGAGGAACAGCAGCTGCGCGCAGACCAGCGTCGCCATGCCGTCCTCGACCGGACCGGTGATGAAAATGATGCGCTCCTTGAGGAGCCGCGAGAAAATGTCGTAGGCCCGCTCGCCGCGATTGGTCTGTTCGACCACCATCGGAACGAGGTTCATGTAGGTTTCGACGGGGTTCTTCATGGACTATCCCTTTTTGAGGATGGGATTCCGGCGCCGGAGATTTGCAATCGGGCAGAATCGGTTCTGGATCGTTATTGTGTAAATAGGATGCCGGCTCACCCTAGCGCAAGGCCGCCTCTCCTAGCCATCCGGTTAAGTCGAATCAAGGTTTCCAAACCAGTTTCGCCTGTCGCCGTGCCGGCAGCCCCTCTCCTGCGGTGGGAAGGGGCGCTCATGTCTGGCCGTTGTTTAGCAGTTTCTTAACCGCATCGCTTAACGAAAAGTGGTGAAACCGCTTTTTCCGGCCGCGGCTTGCCCTACAATCCAACGTTGAACCCGCTTCACGCAGTTCAAATAAGGGGGAGTGCGATGATCAGGAAAACTGCTTCCTTGGCCCTTACCGGCATCACCGTTCTCGGCATGGCGTCCGAGGCGGCTGCCGGCGGACGCGCGGTCGAATGCTACGAGCAGGTCAACCGGCCGGCCGTCTACGACACGCTCTACGAGGACGTGCTCGTCAGCCCAGCCGGCCAGCAGGTGGAATACGAGGCGCCAATCTACGGGACGCGCGAGCGCGTGGTCCAGATCGCGCCGGCGCGCGTCAGCTACGAGATCGTGCCCGCCATCACCCGCACCATCCACCGCTCCGTGAGGGTCGATAACAGCGGCTATTCCTGGGAATGGCGCATCATCAATGGCCGCAAGGTGCTGTGCAAGGTCAGGCACAGGGCGCGCTATGAACGCGTGGCCGAAATCGTCGTGGTTGAGCCGGAACGCCGGCGGCGCGTTGTCCTCCCCGCCGAATACGAGAGCGTCGCCGAAGAGGTGCTGGTGCGGCCGGAGCAGCGGCGCATCATCGACATTCCGGCGTCCTACCAGACAGTGGCTCGCCGCGTGGTGGTCAGGGAGGGCTCGTCGAGCTGGCGGCGCGTGCATATTCCGAGGCATTGCCGATACTAGGCGCTCAGGCCGCCTCGGCCCTGAGCCATTTCTTCAGGCCGTCGACATCGCCATTGCCGACGCAGGCCGCAACCCTTCTGCCAACTGCCGCGCCGAACTTGTAGCCGTGGCCGGAGCAGGCCGAGATAACCAGGCATTTGCCTTTCCGGTGGGCCAGGAACTTCTCGTCGGCGGTGAAGGTGTAGGCGCAGGTGACCACTTCGGTGACCTTGTATTCCGCGATGCGGGCAATCGGCGGCGAAAACAGGTTGCGGATCGCCTCACCCTCGCCCGGCACCGGCTGGCGGTTCCAGTCGGCATCGCTGGTCGGCACCCTGTGCAGGCCCGAGCCGAATTTCATGCTGGCGCCACCTGTCGGCGGGATTGCATAGCCGTCGACGCTGCCGCCGATGTCGAGGACAACGGGTGCAGCCTGCCAAGCTGCTTTCAGATCCGCCGGCGGTTCGACATAGGCGAGCGCGGTGCGCCAGGTTTTCAGTTGGCCATCCAGCTCCGGGAACAGTTTTAGCACCCAGGCGCCGGCAGCGACGATGATCCGGTCGGCCTGCATCGTTTCGCCGCTCGCAAGCACGACATGTCCGGCGTCGGCGTCGATCTCGACCACCTTGCTGTTTTCGTAGACATTGGCGCCATTCGCGCGCAGCCACGTGGCGAGGCCCCAGGCGATCTTGCGGCAGTGCAACGCGCCACCGTCCGGCGAAAAATACGCATAGCGGAACGAACCGGGCTGCAGGAACGGCCAGCGTTCGACCGCGGCGTCCGGTTCGAACAATTCGAACGGATAATTCCCGGCTTCCATGCCTTCGCGGTATTCCTCCGCCTCATCTCCCGGCTCCCGCGAAATACAGATGAAGCCGCGCGGATCGAGATGGCTTTCGCCGAGATCGGCCCACATCTCGTCCCATGCTTCGTAGGCTTCGGTGATCAGCCGGCCGTAGCCCGTTCCGGCCCGGTAGGCGCGGCGGATAATGCGATGATGGTCGCCCGACGCTGCAAGCGGATTGGGAATCGGTCCCTGCTCGACGATCGAGACGAGGTGACCGGCCTTGACCAGAGACCACGCTGTGGAAAGCCCGGCAATGCCCGCACCGACCACGATCACATTCATGAAACCGTCCTTCCGCAACCGCTTCGGCGGCTCACCTCTCGGGAGGGCCAACACACGGTCTGGCACCAGACTGGCAAGCCGCGCTAATGATCTGGCATGACCGAATTGAAGCCGCCCTAC
Source organism: Mesorhizobium sp. M0991 (assembly GCF_040318915.1). NCBI lineage: Bacteria > Pseudomonadati > Pseudomonadota > Alphaproteobacteria > Hyphomicrobiales > Phyllobacteriaceae > Mesorhizobium > Mesorhizobium sp. M0991. The sequence continues at coordinate 62,260 of NZ_JAMYNE010000013.1, read as the reverse complement.
CTTGCCTTTGATCCAGCCACGCGTCGCCTGCGGCTCGATCCGCACGAGCCGGCTTTTTTCCAGGACCCTTACGAAGCTTACACCTTCCTGCACGGCGCATCGAACGCCTTCGTCTGGGAAGAATTTGGTTTCTGGTGCTTTGGCGGCTTCGACGACGTCAACCGTCTGTTGCGCGATCGCCGCTTCGGCCGGCAGAACCCGGCCGGCATTCCGGACAGCCGGGGCATCGGCCAGGACCGCACGCATCTCAGCGCCTTCGACGGCGTCGAGGCCAATTCGATGCTGGAGCTGGAGCCGCCCGTCCACACACGGCTCAGAACGCTGGTCAACCGCGCCTTCGTCTCGCGCCAGGTTGAGCGGCTCAGGCCGCGCGTCGAGGCGCTGGCCAACGAACTGATTGACCGTTTCGAACCAGGAGGAGTCGACCTGCTGCCGGCGTTCGCCGCTCCCTTGCCGATTACCATCATTGCGGAAATGCTCGGCGTGCCGGTCGACATGGGGCCGCAGCTGCTCGACTGGTCGCATCGGATGGTCGCCATGTATATGCATGGCCGCACCCGCGAGACCGAAGAGACGGCCAATCGCGCCGCGCGCGACTTTTCCGATTTTCTGCGCGGCTACGTCGCCGAGCGGCGAAAGAGGCCGGGCGAGGATCTTCTGTCGCTGCTGATTGCGGCACAGGAGGACGGCCAGAAACTGTCGGAGGACGAACTGGTGTCCTCGGCAATCCTTTTGCTCAATGCCGGTCATGAGGCAACTGTCCACCAGACCGGCAATGCGGTGCGCTCGATCCTTGCGCAAGGCGGCGACCCGCGCCGCTTCTTCGCCTCACTGGAAGCAACAGCCGCGACGGTCGAAGAGTGCCTGCGCTTCGACGCGCCGCTGCACATGTTCACGCGCTACGCCTATCAGGAGGTCGAGGCCGGGCCGGGGATCATCGTCCAGCCGGGCGAGACGATCGGGCTGTTGCTCGGCATGGCCAATCGCGACCCTACTGCGTTTGCCGAGCCCCTCGCCTTCAGGCCGGACCGTGCCGACCAGAAGAACGTATCGTTCGGCGCCGGCATCCATTTCTGCATCGGCGCGCCGCTCGCCCGGCTCGAACTGCAGGTGTCGCTGAAAACCCTGTTCGAGCGCTTGCCGCGGCTCCATCTCGCCGAACAGCCACGCTTCCGCGACAGCTATCATTTCCACGGGCTGGAAACGCTCGCGGTACGCTTTTGAGCATTCGATCCGGCAGGCTCAGCCGCAGGGTGATCAAAGCTTGATCACATACTCCTTGCGAGTCGTTTCAAGCACTTCCCAGCTGCCCTTGAAGCCCGGCCTCAGCACGAAACTATCGCCGGCCCCGACAGTGCGCGCATCGCCGCCGTCTTCGGCGATCACCGAGACCCCTGAAAGGATGTGGCAGAACTCCCACTCATCATATTCGATGCGCCATTTGCCTGGCGTCGCTTCCCATATGCCGGCATAGAGGCCGCCGTCCTGCTCCTCAACATTCCAGGTGCGGAATTTCGGATCGCCCGAAATCAGGCGATCCGGCGCCGGTGCGCCAAGCTCCGGTTCGACGGTGTCGACGCCGACGGAAAGAAATTTCGGCCTGGTCATGGCGATCAAACCTTGGCGAGAGCCTGTTCCAGATCGGCGACGATGTCGTCGACATCCTCGATACCGACCGAAAGCCTGACCGTGTCCGGCCCTGCCCCGGCGTTGATCTTCTGCTCGTCGGAAAGCTGGCGATGCGTGGTCGATGCCGGGTGGATGACCAGCGACTTGGTGTCGCCAACATTGGCCAGGTGCGAGAACAGTTCGAGCGCTTCGACGAATTTGATGCCCGCCGCGTAGCCGCCCTTCAACCCGAAGGTGAACACCGCGCCGGCGCCAAGCGGCGAGTACTTCTTCTGCAACGCGTTGTTCTTGTCACTGGGCAGGCCGGGATAGGACACCCAGGCGACCTTGGGGTGGTTGGAGAGCCATCCGGCGACCGCCGCCGCGTTGTCGCAATGGCGCTGCATCCTGAGCGGCAAGGTTTCCAGGCCAGTCAGGATCAGGAACGCGTTGAACGGCGAAATCGCGGCGCCGATATCGCGCAGGCCGAGCACGCGGGCGGCAATGGCGAAAGCGAAATTGCCGAAGGTTTCGTGCAGGACGAGGCCGCCATATTCAGGGCGCGGCTCCGAAAGCATCGGATATTTGCCCGACTTCGACCAGTCGAAGGTGCCGCCGTCGACGATGGCGCCGCCGATCGAATTGCCGTGGCCGCCGATGAACTTGGTCAGCGAATGCACGACGATGTCGGCGCCATGTTCGATCGGCCGCAGCAGATAGGGCGAGGCTAGCGTGTTGTCGACGATCAGCGGCAGGCCGTGCTTACGGGCAATGTCGCCGATCTTCTCGATATCGACGAAGACGCCGCCCGGATTGGCCAGGCTTTCGATGAAGATCGCCTTGGTCCTGTCGTCGATCTGGCTCTCGAAGGTCGACATGTCATTGGTGTCGGCCCAGCGCACCTGCCAACCGAAATTCTTGAAGGCGTGGCCGAACTGGTTGATCGAGCCGCCGTAAAGCTTTGTCGCTGAAACGAAATTGTCGCCGGGCTGCATCAGGTTGTGGAAGACCAGCACCTGCGCGGCATGGCCGGAGGCGACGGCAAGGCCTGCCGTGCCGCCTTCGAGTGCCGCGATGCGCTCTTCCAGCACCGCTTGGGTCGGGTTCATGATGCGGGTGTAGATGTTGCCGAACGCCTTCAGCCCGAACAGCGAGGCGGCATGGTCGGCATCGTCGAAGACGAAGGAGGTCGTCTGGTAGATCGGCGTCGCTCGCGCCCCTGTCGCCGGATCCGGCTTGGCGCCGGCATGGACGGCGAGCGTATTGAAACCGGGCGTGCGGGCCATCGAAAACCTCCCCCAATGGTGAATGGTGAATGGTGAATGGTGAATGGTGAATGGCAAAGTCGGCCAGCCCCACCCTGATTGCAAGCGGCTCATATGCCGCCTTGCCCGCCTTCCAGAAAAATCCTTCTATTCACCATTCACCATTCACCATTCACTACCTACTTCTGGCGAACGCCGAAACTCTGGAACCCCGGGCGCATCAGCGGCTTCTTGGAGGACAGCACGCCTGAATTGACGCCGGTCCAGCCGATCTCGCCGGACAGCTTGCCATATTCGATCTTGGGGCAACGGTTCATCACCACCTTGATGCCGGCGGCTTCGGCGCGTGCGGCTGCCTCGTCATGGCGTATGCCAAGCTGCATCCAGATGACCTTCGGCAGCGGATCGAGCCGCAATACCTCGTCGACAATGCCCGGCACGGCAGAGGAAGCGCGAAACACGTCGATCATGTCGACAGGTCCCGGAACGTCGGCGAGCCTGGCGTAGGTCATCTGGCCGAGGATCTCCTTGCCGGCCTGGCCGGGATTGATCGGGAACACCGAAAACCCCTTGCCGAGCAGATATTTCAGCACGAAATAGCTCGGCCGCACGTCATTGGCCGACGCGCCGACCATGGCGATGGTCTTCACCGAATTGAGGATGCCGGCGATATAGGCGTTGTCGTAGGCGTCGTGGTTCATGCCTCGTCCTCATACAGCGCTTCGGCGAGAAAACCATCTGGATCATTGCAAAAATTGCGCATCATGCGGAAATGGTCGGTATCGCTAAAATCGGTGGGATCGAGCCCGGACCGGCTGATGCTGAACAGCCGCGCGCCGGGACAGGCTATCAGCAGCGGCGAATGCGTGGCCATGATCACCTGTGCCGTGCCGGACTGGTCCATCCGCCGCAGCATCTTGAGAAGTTCGATCTGGCGCGTCGGCGACAAGGCGCTTTCGGGCTCGTCCAGGATGTAAATGCCTTGCCGGCGGCAGCGCTCCTCGAAGAACCTGATGAAGCCCTCGCCATGCGACCAGGACAGGAAGTCGGGCGGCGCCTCATGTGCGTCGATGGCAGCCTGATCGAGATAGCGGGCGACCGAATAGAAGGATTCGGCGCGAAAGAACCAGCCTGCGGTGACCTTCGGCAGCCAGTGGCCACGCAACGTTGCCGCCAGCGCCGCGCCGCTCTTGTCGATGGCTCGGGAGTGGTCGACCGGCATGTAGCCCTTGCCGCCGCCAGCTTCATCGTAGCCGGCCAGCGCGCCGATCGCTTCGAGCAATGTCGATTTGCCGGTGCCGTTCTCGCCGACGATGATGGTGATCGGCGTGGTGAATTCGAGCTCGAATTCGTGGCCGTGAAAGATCGGCAGGTTCCAGGGATATTTTTCCCAATCGACGACCCGGCCGGGCTCGATCAGGATACGCTTGAGATAGGGCGCCTTCAGCCGCGTCAGTTGCTTGCGATGAGCCAGAGGGAACCTCGTCAAGCCGGCAGCGAAATCGATCCGTCTTCCGCGATCGGAAAAGCCGGATTGTGCGCCACTTCCCAGACATGCCCGTCGGCATCGGCGAAATAGCCATACCAGCCGCCCCAGAAGGCGCGTTGCGCCGGCTTGACGATACGGCCGCCGGCCGTCTCGGCCAGCGCCAGCACTGCATCGACCTCGGCGTCGGAGCGGGTGTTGTAGGCAAGGTAAACGGCCGACGGCGCTTTGCCGAAGGTCACGCCTGAATCCTCCTCGGCGCTTGGGCGCGGAAACAGGGCAAGGATGGCGCCGCCCATCTGGAAGAAGGCAACGCCGTCGGTGATCCCAGCGTGGCGGGTCAGGCCCATCGCCTCATAAAAGCGCGTGGCGCGGTCGAGATCGTCCGTGGCGATGGTGATGATGGAGATGCGCGGTTCCATATCCGCCTCCTATTCCTCCGGCCATTCCGGCTTGCGCTTGCCGATGAAGGCGCCAATGCCCTCTTCCGCATCGCGCGCCAGCATGTTCTCGACCATGACGCGCCCAGTGTAATCATAGGCCTCGGCCAGCCCCATTTCCGCCTGCTCGTAGAAGGCTTCCTTGCCGATCTTGACGACCAAGGAGGATTTGGACGCAATGGTTTGCGCGTATTTGGTGACGATCTGATTCAGATATTCGCGCGGCACGACGCGGTTGACCAAGCCGAATTCCTTGGCGGTTGCCGCATCGATCGTCTCGCCGGTCAAAAGCATCTCCATGGCGTGCTTGCGCGAGACATTGCGCGACAGCGCCACCATCGGTGTCGAACAGAACAGTCCGATATTGACGCCAGGCGTGCAGAAGGTCGCCTCGTGCGAGGCGATGGCGAGGTCGCAGCTGGCGACCAGCTGCGACCCGGCCGCCGTCGCCAGTCCGTCGACTTCGGCGATCACCGGCTTGGGATGGCGAACGATCGCCTGCATCAGTGAAGCGCAGGCGGAAAACGTCTTTTCGAAGAAGGCCCTGCCGCGATCGGCATCGGCGCGATGCGTGCTCAACTCCTTGAGGTCGTGCCCGGCGCAGAACACTTTGCCGGCCGCCCCAAGGACGATGACGCGGACGGACTTGTCGGCCTTGGCGCGGTCGAGTTCCGTCATCAGCGCCGCCATCACTGCAAGCGAAAGAGCATTGGCCGGCGGATTGGCGAGCGTAAGGCGCAGCACGCCCTTATCCAGCCGGGCGGCGACCGGCCCTTCGGCAACGGCAGGCTTGATGGCGACGATTTCGGCCATGATCGTTCCTCCGCGATTCCGGATCGGTGATGGACTAATCTAGTATGCGGGTCTCGCTTCGTCCAACACCCCGCTTCTGCAATAATGAATGGCTGTTGCCAGAAACGGCACGCTACGCTCATACAGGTAGGCGCAAACGAGAGACCGACATGCCTGCTCAAAGCAATCTCAAGCCGGTGCTGACGGCTGCCGAAATCAACGCGCTGATGGCGACCGTTTTCCCGCAACTCAACGACCAGTTCACCTTCTATGAGGCGTTGGAGGTGTTTCCAGGCGGCTGTATCGTGCGGCTCAATGCAGACGAGCGCCATTTGCGTCCCGGCGGCACCGTGTCGGGTTCGGCGCTGTTCACGCTGGCCGACATAGGCGGCTATGTCTGCGTGCTCTCGCATGCCGGGCCGGATGCGCTTTCGGTCACCACCAATCTCAACATCAATTTTGTCCGCAAGGCCGAGGCCGGGCCGATCGACGGCCATTGCCGCATCCTCAAGCTCGGCAAGAGCCTGATGGTGTTCGATATCGACATCGTCGCCGGACCCGACGGACACACGGTGGCGCACGCCACGGGCACCTATTCGATCCCGCCGAGGCGGATCAACGATGTGGTAAAATAATACCTTTCAGTTAAATCATTGTTTTTGTTTGTTTTTGCTTGCCATTCTTCTTTTCACGCGCCTTGACGCGATAACCACCCTCCCCTATAAGCCCTGACGAAGCAGCGGCCCGCAAAGGCCGCCGTTTTGTTATTGGCGACGGCAAGTGCCTTTCGCCAATCCAAGCAACAAGAAACGCCTTCTTTGAAGGTCCGAACCGAAAGCAACAATCCATGGCAACCTTTTCGCAGAAGCCTGCGGATGTGGTGAAGAAGTGGGTGCTGATCGACGCCGAGGGTCTCGTCGTCGGCCGTCTCGCCACTGTCATCGCCAATCATCTTCGCGGCAAGCACAAGCCCACCTTCACCCCGCACGTCGACGACGGCGACAACGTCATCGTCATCAATGCCGACAAAGTGGTGTTCACCGGCAAGAAGTTCACCGACAAGGTCTATTACTGGCACACCGGCCACCCCGGCGGCGTCAAGGAGCGCACCGCGCGCCAGCTGCTCGAGGGCCGCTTTCCCGAGCGTGTCGTGGAGAAGGCCGTTGAACGCATGATCCCGCGTGGCCCGCTCGGCCGTCGCCAGATGAAAAATCTCCGCGTCTATGCAGGCACGGAACATCCGCATGTCGCCCAGCAGCCCGTCGTCCTCGACGTGGCCAAGCTGAACGCCAAGAACAAGAAGGTTTCGTAAAATGGCTGAGCTTTCCTCGCTCGCAGAACTCGGAACTGCCACCGGCAACACCAACACCCAGCCGGCAGCACCCGTCCATGTCCAGAAGCTCGACAAATCGGGCCGCGCCTACGCTACCGGCAAGCGCAAGAACGCCATCGCCCGTGTCTGGGTGAAGCCCGGCTCCGGCAAGATCGTCGTCAACGACAAGGTGTTCGCCGAATATTTCGCGCGTCCGGTGCTGCAGATGATCCTCAACCAGCCGATCATCGCCGCCAACCGCGCCGGCCAGTACGACATCGTTGCCACCGTCATCGGCGGCGGCCTCTCCGGTCAGGCCGGTGCCGTGCGCCACGGCATCTCCAAGGCGCTGACCTATTACGAGCCGGCGCTGCGCGCCGTGCTCAAGAAGGGTGGCTTCCTGACCCGCGACAGCCGCGTCGTCGAGCGCAAGAAATACGGCAAGGCGAAGGCCCGCCGGAGCTTCCAGTTCTCCAAACGCTAAGCACTGCGCAATTACACACTATCGAAAGGCCGCCTCCGGGCGGCCTTTCTTTTCGTGCAGAGCCATCACCCATCGGGCGCGGCTCGTACGCATGCTGGCGGACTTCAGACTTTGATGAAGTCAATGAACGCCCGCAGCGGCGCCGGCACGAGGCGCCGGCCGGGATAATAAAGGAACGGCCCGGAGAAGCTCTGCCACCACGGTTCAAGCACCGGTTCGAGCGCCCCGCTCTCGAAGTGAGGGCGTAGCCAATCCTCGAAGATGCTGACCACGCCGGTGCCGGCGATGGCTGCATCGACCGCGAGATCGGCTCCCCCGCCCAGGGTCACGATCAGCGGTCCCGTCGGGTCGACCCGCACCACCTCGCCGTCGCGCTCGAATTCCCACGGCGGCATTGCACGGCTGGCAAAGCGGCCACGCAGGCAGGCGTGGCCGAGCAGGTCGCTCGGGTGTTGCGGCCGGCCATGACGATCCAGGTAGGCAGGGCTGGCGGCGGTGGCGAAGCGCTGCACGCGCGGTCCGATCGGCACGGCGATCATGTCCTGCTCCAGCCGCTCGTCATAGCGGATGCCGGCGTCGCAGCCCGCCGCCAGCACATCGACAAAGCTTTCCTCGGCGATCACCTCCAGCCGGATGCCGGGATAGGCGGCAAGGAACCGCGGGACGATGCCGGGCAGCACCAGTCGCGCCGCGCTGACCGGCACGTTGAGGCGCAGCGTACCTGCCGGCCTGTCGCGAAAGCCGTTCACCACGTCGAGGGCCGACTCCACCTCGGTCAAGGCAGGACCGAGCCGCGCCAGCAGGCCTTCGCCGGCTTCCGTCAGGACAACGCTGCGGGTCGTCCGGTTGAGCAGCCTGACACCGAGTTGCGTCTCCAGGCGCCGCACCGCCTCGCTCAAGCCGGACGCACTGCCGCCGCTGGCGCGTGCCGCATCCCGAAAACCTTTGGCGCGCGCTACGGCCACGAAGGCGTTCAGGTCCCCAAGATCAATCTGCATTGTTCGTCATTCCGCACAGCCCGTGCGAATTGTACCCAATTATCATGAGATCGGACAGCGTCTATCTGTGCACCGTTCCTGAAGGAGAAAAACCATGTCCAGCCTCGACCAGTCCGGCACATTCATCCTCGGCGACCGCAAAGTCAGACGACTCGGCTACGGCGCCATGCAGCTCGCAGGGCCAGGCGTCTTCGGCCCACCAAAGGACCACGACGCGGCATTGGCCGTGCTGCGCGAAGCCGTTGCACAAGGCGTCAATCACATCGACACCAGCGACTTCTATGGCCCGCACGTGACCAACCTGTTGATCCGCGAAGCGCTCGCACCCTATCCCGACGACCTCGTTGTCGTCACCAAGATCGGCGCCCGACGCGGCCAGGACGGATCGTGGCTGCCGGCCTTCTCGGCCCAAGAACTCGCCAAGGCCGTGCACGACAATCTGCACAATCTCGGACTCGACGTGCTGGAGGTGGTCAACCTTCGGGTCATGTTCGACGCGCATGGCCCCGCCGAAGGGTCGATCGAGGCGCCGCTCGCCGCACTCGCCGAGCTTCAGCGACAGGGCCTAGTGCATCATATCGGGCTGAGCAACGTCACCGCTGCGCAGATCGCCGAAGGCCGCAGGATCTGCAAGATCATCTGCGTGCAGAACCAGTACAATCTGGCGCATCGGGGCGACGATGCCTTGATCGACGATCTCGCCCGCGACGGCATCGCCTATGTGCCGTTCTTCCCGCTTGGCGGCTTCAACCCGCTGCAGTCGTCGACCTTGTCTAAGGTCGCGGCACGCCTCGGCGCCACGCCCATGCAGGTCGCGCTCGCCTGGCTGCTTCGCCGCGAGCCAAACATTCTTCTGATCCCCGGCACGTCGTCAGTTGCGCATCTCAGGGAAAATCTCGCCGCGGCGGAACTCGAACTGTCGGAAGATGCACTCGAGGAATTGGACGGCATCGGCGGCAATGTCCGCGCTCACGCGTAGCGTGGCAATCACTCTGGTTCGTGCCCGGCCTTAGTTAATGCTGGCCGTGTTGGCCGGCTCGGCCGGGCGCTTCTCACCGGCATAGGGTACGCGAAAACCGTTCGCCGCCAGCCAACCGATGGCGGCCCTCGGTTCGTCGGTCTGGATGATGGTGGCGCCGCGCTCGACCCAGAAGCCGTAGGTCTCGCGCGGCAGGCTGGCCGCGACCGCCAGCTCGTCACCGCGGCCGCCGGCGAGGAAGCCGCCCGGCTTGTTAACGATGGCGTAGGTGTCGGCCCAGATGTGCCAGTCGCCCCTCACCGCCAGCGCGCGCATGTGTGGGCTGAACAGCGGACCGCCGGTCTCGGTCAGCGTCTCTGATCCTGAGCGCCAGTTGATCATCTCGACGGCGCACACCGAGAAGGCCCGGCTGACTTTCTCGGCAAACATGGCGTCGCGAACCGCATCATCGGCGATGATCGGCATGAACTGGAAGCCGCTGCCGATCGCGTCCATGGCGGTTTTGACGGTGGCGATGCGCTCCGCATTCCACAGATTCTCCTTGACGATCACCTGTTCGGCCATGCCGAGGTCGCGCGCGACCGCGACCATGCCAGCGAGGCTTTCGGTATCGAGCTTATTGTCGAGATTGATGAGGATCCTGTCCCTGGTCGTCATCAACATCTCGCGCAACGTCGAGACCGTCTCGCCCGTAACGGCGCCGGTGCCTTCGATCACCAACCGGCAGGTCTTGAGTTCGGCCAGCGTGCGGGTGACCACCTCGCCCTTGCAGTTCGTCGTGCGGTCAAGCCAGCTGTCATGCATGACGACGAACTCGCCGTCCTTCGAGCGCCTGATGTCGACCTCGACGATTTCGGCGCCCATTGCAATCGACGCCTCGACGGCGGCGATCGAATTTTCGGGATAGAGCGTCTTGCCGGCCTGCATGCCGCCGGCGCGGTGCGCGGCCACCATCACATGGTCGCGCCACTGGTTGGCGTGCTCGAAGCGGTTAAGAATCTGCCTGGCGCGCGTTTCGCCTGCCGATGCATGGCCAAGGGAGGCCGCCAGCGCCGCGGAAAGCAGAAGGCTCAGCCAAGTCGTTCGCATGAGAATCGCTCCGTACCGGGATCGCACCCCGTTAAGCGATGCCCGTGACAGGCAGGTGAACGAAGCCGGCTTGCAAAATGCCGGAAAATCAGGTCAGCGCCGGCCGAAGCAGCCGTTGGCGGCTACTTTCGGTCGCTTGCCAGGCAATCTCCTGGCCAGCCATGCGGAGCGCGTCTGGCAAGCAAGAACTTGTGACCGGGCTCGAATGGCCTCGGTTCTCCGAAGGAGTCGCAATTCTGAGAATTATGTCCAATAAGGTTGCGCGTCGACGCACAGGAGATCGCTTCATGCCGCCAAGGACCATAGATCACGCCTTCACTACCCGCTCCAGGACGGGCGCGTCGTTTGAGCCGACCTATGCCGGCGCGCTGTCGTTCATGCGGCGCAAATATTCGAAGGACGTGAAGGGCGCCGATGCAGTGGTGTGGGGCATTCCCTTCGATGCGGCGGTCACCAATCGGCCGGGCGCGCGTTTCGGACCGCAGGCGATTCGCCGCGCCTCGGCCATCCTCGACAACGATCCGCAATATCCGTTTTCGCGCGACCTGTTCGAACAGCTTGCCGTGATCGACTTTGGCGATTGCCTGCTCGACAGCGGCAATCACCAGAAGACGCCTGCTACAATCGAGCGCGAAGCGGCAAGGATCCTGAAATCCGGCGCCTTCCTGCTATCGCTCGGCGGCGACCATTTCGTCACCTGGCCGCTGCTCAAGGCGCATGCCGCCATCCACGGCCCGCTGGCCCTGGTGCAGTTCGACGCACACCAGGACACCTGGCCCGACGACGGCAAGCGCATCGATCATGGCTCGTTCGTCGGCCGTGCGGTCAAGGAGGGCATCATCGACCCCGACCGGTCGATCCAGATCGGCATCCGCACCCATGCGCCCGACACGTTCGGCATCAAGATCCTGTATGGCCATGAAGTGGAGGAAATGCGGGCGTCCGACATCGCCTATGCCATCGTCGACCGTACCGGCGGCAAGAAGACCTATGTCACTTTCGACATCGATTGCCTGGACCCGGCTTTTGCGCCCGGCACCGGAACGCCGGTCGCGGGAGGCCCGTCTTCGGCAAAGATCCTGTCGGTGCTGCGCCAGATCAACCAGGTCGATATCGTCGGCGCCGACGTCGTCGAGGTTGCGCCAGCCTATGATCACGCCGATATAACGGCAATTGCCGGCTCGATGGTGGCCATGCACTATCTCGGGCTGCTGGCGGAACGAAAGGCCCGGCTCGAGGAAATGAACCAGGGCAATCACAGCGTTGCCGGATTGAATCTGGCAAGCGGCATATAGCTTTGAGACAACAGGAATTTTGACAGGCAATGAAACCGAAAATCTTCATCGACGGCGAGCACGGCACCACCGGCCTGCAGATCAGGGCGCTGCTTGCCGAGCGCGGCGACCTGGAAATCATCTCCATCCCGACCGAGCGCCGCAAGGAAACGGCAGCGCGCGCCGAGTTCCTCAATGCCGCCGATGTCGCGATCCTCTGCCTACCGGACGCGGCCGCCAAGGAAAGCGTCTCGCTGATCGCCAATGACACCACCAAAGTGATCGACGCCTCGACGGCGCATCGTGTCGCCGATGGGTGGGAATATGGTTTCGCCGAAATGGACAAGGACCAGGCGAAGAAGATCGCTTCGGCGAAGCGCGTCGCCAATCCGGGCTGCTGGCCGCAAGGACCGATCGCGACGCTGCGGCCGCTGGTTGCGGCGGGGCTGCTGCCGGCCGATTTTCCGGTCACCGTCAACGGAATTTCCGGCTATTCCGGCGGCGGCCGGCCGATGATCGAGGATTATGTCGCCAAGGGGGATGATGCGCCGGAATTCCTGCCCTACGGGCTGACGCTGCAGCACAAGCACGTGCCTGAGCTCAGGACCTATGCCAAGCTTTCGCACGATCCGATCATGCAGCCGGCGGTCGGCAATTTCGCGCAAGGCATGATCACGGTGGTGCCGCTGCAACTCGGCGGCCTCGACCATGTGCCGACCGGCGCCGAGCTTCACGCAGCGATCGCCGATCATTTCGCTTCCATCGATGGCGGCGCGGTCGAGGTGGCGCCCTATCTGCATCAGGAACGCATGCCTGAGATCGATCCGGAGATCTATAATGGCACCAACCGGATGAAGCTCTACGTCTTCGCCAATGACGATCGAGCGCAGGCGCTGCTGCTTGCGGTCTACGACAATCTCGGCAAGGGCGCCTCGGGCGCCGCCGTGCAGAACATGGATCTGATGCTCGGCCTCTGAATGGATGTGCCGGCATTTCCAAAGCGCTGGAAGGTCGGCGCGCCCGAACTCGTCGCCGAAACGTTCAGCAGCCGCATCTGGAAGGTTGCTCGCGAGGACGGCTCACCGGCAATCGTCAAGGATCTAAAACCTTTCGACGATGTGGAGGACGAATTGCGTGGCGAGCATTTCCTCGCCTGGCGACGCGGGGAAGGCGCGGTGCGGCTGCTCGGCCGTGATGGCCACCGCATGCTGCTCGAATACGCCGGCGAAATCTTGCTGTCACAGATCATTGCGGATCAGGACGACAATGCCGCCACCGCCATCGCGGCGGAGGTGATGGCGAAGCTGCTCTCGCCTTCGACGCACCCTGCCCCGCCGGACCTTCAGCCGCTGCGGACACGGTTTTCCAGCCTGTTCAAAAAGGCGAAGGCCGATCACGCCGCCGGCGAAAGGGGCCTGTATGTCGAAGCAGCCGAAATCGCGGAACGGCTGTTGTCCAATCCGCATGACGTGCGGCCGCTGCATGGCGATCTGCATCACGACAACATCATGCACGGTCCACGTGGCTGGCTGGCGATCGATCCGAAGGGCGTTCTCGGCGACCCGGGCTTCGATGCCGCCAACATGTTCTACAACCCACTCGACCGAGACGATCTTTGCCTCGATCCGCGGCGGATCGCCCATATGGCGCAAGTCTTTGCCGCAACGCTCGGCCAGACGGCGCCCGCCATACTGGACCACGCCGTTGCCAATGGTTGCCTGTCGGCAATGCGGTCGACGAAAACCGCGAGTTGGCGATTGCCGCGGCAATCCGGCGGGTGCGGCTCAGCCTCTGAGAGCAATCTCGTGGGGCAGCGGGTAAGCGCCCTTGGTACCGCGCCAATGCGCGGCGGCGAAGCCCAGCAGAACCAGCGCGAATGCCTGATGCGTCAGGGCCATGTGCAGCGGCACCTGCATCAATAGGGTGCCGATGCCGATCGACGCCTGCACCACGACAATCAGGAACAGCAGCGTCGCGCGCCGGGCATGCGTCGTGCCCGGCAGGCGCCGGCGTGCCGCGATCATGTGCCAGAGCGCGACCGCGAAGATCGTGTAGGCGCCGACCCGGTGGACGAACTGCACCGTCTTCGGGTTTTCGAAGAAATTGCGCCATGCCGGCTCGAGCAGCAGCAGGTCGCCGGGGAGCAGCTTGCCGTCCATCAGCGGCCAGGTGTTGTAGCTCAAGCCGGCATCGAGCCCTGCGACCAGCCCGCCGAGATAGATCTGGACCAGCGCCAGCAGCACCAGAAAGCCGGCCAGACGTTGCGTCGAGCGGTCGGCGGCAGGTTCCGAGTGCGGCGCCAGCCCACGCGCGACCACCATGGTCGCCGTGAAGATCAGCGCCGCCAGCGTCAGATGCGTCGCCAGCCGATATTGGCTGACCGAAACCCGGTCAACCAACCCGGACGCCACCATCCACCAGCCTATCGCGCCCTGCAGCCCGCCGAGCAGGAGGATGCCCGACAATTTCGTGCCGAGGCCGCGCTCGATGCGGCGCGTCGCCCAGAAGAACAGCAACGGCAGGGCGAAGACCACGCCGACACTACGCGCCAGGATGCGGTGCACCCATTCCCACCAGAAGATCGATTTGAAAGCCTCGATGCTCATGCCCTTGTTGAGTTCGGCATATTGCGGGATCTGCTGGTAACGCACGAACTCCTCCTGCCACTCGGCATCATTGAGCGGCGGGATGACGCCGTGCATCGGCTGCCATTCGGTGATCGACAGGCCGGAATCGGTGAGCCTTGTGGCGCCGCCGACCAGCACCAGCGCAAACAGCACCAGGAGCACGACATAGAGCCAACCGCGCATCAGCGCACGGTTGCGAAGGTCGCGATCGCGGGCGACGACAGGCGCGGCGTCGGATAGGGCAGCAGCCATGGGTTTGTCCCGGCAGTTGAGGTCGCGGATTGGTGAACCATCGCAACCCGGCTTGCAAGGCCGGGCGGCGCGGCACGCCGTCGCGCCGTTTCTGGCGGGTTGCGCGCATCGGCTGTTCGGCCTAAGCGATAGCGATCAACGAGATCGCGCCATGCCCATTCGCCTGAAAAAGCTGATCGGAAGCTTCCTGCTGGTAGTGCTGGTCATCGTCTATGCGCTGGTCGCATCGATCGTGGCGGTTGCCCAACTGGCGCAGTCCGGGCCGCTGGCGCACTTCATCTTCTTCCTGCTCAGCGGGCTTTTGTGGGTGCTGCCGGCGATGGGCATCATCAAATGGCTGATCCTGGAGCCGCGCCCGAAGAGCAGAGGCAACAGTTAGATCGTCACCACCGTCTTGCCGGCATTGGCCAGCGGCGTCGTCACGCCCGACAACATTGTTCGGATGTGGGCGACGCTCTGATAGCGGCCATTGACCGAAATGCGCGGCAGGGCATGCAGGAACCCGGCATGCTCGGCGCGGAGTATGCCGTGGCGGGTCGTCACCGCCGAGGCATAGCCGGCATCGCGGACAAGGCTCACTTCGCGACGGCCGACGGCGCCGGCATAACCGTAGGGATAGGCGAAATGGCGCGGCTCCTCGCCGAGTTTGGCCTGCAATATGCGCTTGACGTCGCCGATCTCATGTCGCGCATCGCTCTCGGAAAGCCGCTTCAGATTGCAGTGGTTGACGCTATGCGCGCCGATCGTCACCAGCGGGTGCTCGGCCATGGTGCGGATCTCGTCCCAGTTCATCAGCGTGCTCGGGCGCGGACCGCCCAACTCGATGCCGTTCGAGCGCGCCAGATCGCGCAACACCGCACGCTGGTCCTGCTCGCGCACCTTCAGCGTCAGATGAGCGTGCAGGCGCGCATTGGCCTGGACCTTTTTTCCCGGACTCGAGCAGTCGATCGTCACCGGGCCATCCGGCGTCGTCAGCGTCAGGCGATCGCGCGCATTGACGATGTCCTCGACCATGTCCCACCACAAATCGGCAGCGCCGTCGATCAGTCCCGGCGCGACGTAGATGGTGATCGGCGCGCCGTGCTTCTCCAGCACCGGCAGCGCCTCGGTCATGTTGTCTCGATAGGCGTCGTCGGCGGTGATCGTCGCGAACTGGCTGTCCTTGTCGCCAGCCTCGATGCGCTCGATCGCTTCGTCCAGCGTGACGAAACTGTAGCCGTTCGCCTTCATGTCGGCGATCACGGTGTCGAGAAACCCAGGCGCGATGTTCAAGTGGCGGTTGACGCCGTTCGGCTTTTCCGGTGTCGCGGTGACCCGATGCAGCATCAGGATGGCGCCGAGGCCGCCGATAAACGGCTTGGCCAGCGGCGCGAGACCGGAATAGCGGGCGAGATTGAGCGCCAGTTTGCGGATTGCCTCGCCCCCGTCGATCATTCATTCACCTTTTGCGCCTAAGCTCATCAAGCATGGAATGCGCCTGCGCGGACCCCCAATCGCGACGAATACGCCCTAAGGATTGAGGTATGGTTGACGCCACCGCGTCATTTGACGGCAATCGGCTGGCAAGCAGCGAGGCGTCGCCGTGTGCCTTGCCGGCCGGCAAAGCCGGTCTGTCAACCTCGGTCGCCGACAGTGCGGCGCTGGCGGCGTACGCCGAATTCTGCCGTTCGGCGCTTTTTGCCCCGGCGCAGAGCGCAGGCTGGATCCTGAACTGGGCCGCACATACCGGCGCCGACGTTGTCGTTGCGACGCTGCGCGCCGACGACAGGCCGGTTTTCTCGCTGGCGCTGGAGGTCACTCGCAGTGGAGCGTTCCGCGTCGCCCGCTTCATGGGCGGCCGCCATGCCAACGGCAATTTTGCCGCCGCCGACCCGCAATGGCTGGCGAGTGCCGATAGCGCGGCGATCCGTACTATGCTGGCTGCGATTGCCAAGGCGCGGCGCGACATCGATCTTGTCGCGCTAGAGCGGCTGCTGCCCGATTTCGACGGCGTACACAACCCGCTCTCCGCCTTGCCGCATTTTTCGAGCCCCAACCTGTCGCTGGCCGCTGGTCTTGCAGGAGGGTTTGATGCACTGCTCACCCGGGTGAGTGGCAAGCGCAGGCGCAAGAAGCATCGCTCGCAGGCGCGCAAGTTCGAGGCCGTCGGCAGCTGTCGCCGCATCGAGGCGAAGACTGCGGACGAGGTGAACAGGCTGCTCGACGCCTTTTTCGAGATGAAGGAATTCCGCTTCCGCAAGATGGGCATCGCCAATGTTTTCGGTGAGGCGGAGGTGCGCGCTTTTTTCCGCTCGCTGTTTACCGACGCGCTCCAAGAGGAAGATCCGTCCTTCGTGCTGCATGGGCTGGAAGTCGCCGGCAAGCTTCGTGCAGTCACCGGATCGAGCCGCTCGGGCAAGCGGCTGATCTGCGAATTCGGGGCGATCGCCGAGGATGACCTCGCACATACCAGCCCCGGCGACTTCCTGTTCTTCGAGAACATCCAGGAAGCCTGCGAGGCGGGTTTTGAAATCTATGATTTCTCAGTCGGCGACGAACCCTACAAGCGATTGTGGTGCGACCTCGAAACGCAGCATTTCGAGGTGCTGGTTCCGCTGACGCTGAAGGGTCGGGGGCTGGCGCTTGTGCTCAGGCATGGCGCGCGCGCGAAGGCCTTCATCAAGCACAGGCCGACAGTCTGGAAGCTGACCAAGCTGCTGCGCCGCAAGGCCGCGGG
Organism: Mesorhizobium sp. M0991; assembly: GCF_040318915.1. NCBI lineage: Bacteria > Pseudomonadati > Pseudomonadota > Alphaproteobacteria > Hyphomicrobiales > Phyllobacteriaceae > Mesorhizobium > Mesorhizobium sp. M0991. Next base: position 44,938 of record NZ_JAMYNE010000013.1, on the reverse strand, counting down.
GCAGACAGTGCCGGCCGCGGGCGAAGACGACAGCTGATTTCGATTTGAGAAAACTGCCTCAGGCGGCCGAGCGCCGTCCCGGCATTGGCCCCGGCGCGACATGACCGATCGGCGTGACCAGCGTCAGGTCGGGATAGCCGCTCTCGATGAGCGCGACCGCGGCCTGCGTCACCTCGTCGTCCGGCTCCAGCATGGAGAGCAAGACCTCGGTCCCCTCGCCCACCAGGCGGCTGATGCCTTGCGCGTCGGCCGGTCCGCATTCGACCACGACCAGATCATAGGCGGTGGTCAGCGACTGCATGATGATCGGCAGCCGGTCGGCGGCGCGCATGGCGCGGACCGGATCGGCTGTGCCGACGGGAATAACGTGGCAGTCCGAATAGAGATCGGGGTGGATCACATCGCTGAACTGCGCTTGCGAGGCGAGCAGATCGGTGATGCCCGGAAACAGCCCGCTGTCCAGCATCGGCCGCGAGGCGGCACCCGAAGCGGTGAGATCAAGCAGCAGCACGCGTAGCCCGGCGTCGGAGACTGCGCGCGCCACCAGCACCGCCGAGGCGGTCGCCTCGTCGCCTTCTGGCGACACGAATATGGCGCGGGCGGCACCGGTGGCGATCAGTTTTTCCGCGGCCTTGTCGATGTCGACCTCGCCGAGGGTAGAACGTGCCGGTTCAATGTCTCCAGCAGCCATCTCAGAGTACTCCGGTTCGATTTTCTCGGCAGCCGCTTCCGCCACCGCGACGGGTTCCGGCTCCACTTTGGTTTCGATAATCTTGTCGTCGTCGGTCTCATCGATCTCGACGACTGCCGGTTCGGGCCGGGCAACCGGCGGGCCGGGCTCGGCCATTACGCGGTCGGCCTGGACAGCCGGCATCGCAACCTGCTCGATGCGCTCGAAATGGGCACCGGCGGCCGGACGCATGGCGCGGCCGGAAAACAGTTCCTGCAGCAGCGTGACGATCGCCATGATGAGCAACGAGCCGACAAAGGCCGCACTGACAATCGGACCAATCTTGGGGAAATAGGGTTCGGTCGGCACCTGGGCCTCCGAAAAAACGCGAGCGTCGACAGGCAGGTAGTTGCGATCCTTGCGTGCGGCCGCCTGGAGATAGCTGGACGAATAGAGATCGAGCTGCTGACGCTTGGTCGCGGCATCACGCTGCAGCGCATCGAGTTCCACCTGCTCTTCGCCGGCGCGGGCGGACGCCGCCTTCAGCGTGTTGACGTCGGCCATGAGTTGAGCCTCTCGCGCCTTCGCCGTCTCGGCCTGCGCCATCAGACCCTTCATGATCTTTTCCGCTTCGTTGCGGATCTGGCGGTCGAGATCGGCGAGCTGCGACTTCAGCGCGCGGATGCGCGGATGGTTGTCGAGCAAGGTGGTGGAAAGGTCGGCGATGTTGTTCTTGAGTTCGACTTGCCGCTCGCGCAGGCGCTGGATCAGTTCGGAAGACAACACCTCCGGAACGGCATCCAGCGAGCCGCCATTACGCAACGCCCTGCGCACGCTGTCGGCGGTCGCGTCCGCCGAAGCGCGGTTGGCGCGCACCCGTGACAGTTCGCTCGACAATTCGGACAGCTGCTGGGTGGCAAGCACCGAATTGTTGTTGCCCATCAAAAGATCGGACTGCGCACGGAATGCGGCAACCTTGGTTTCCGCCTCCTTCACCCGATTCTGCAGATCCGCGATTTCCGGCGCCAGAAAGTCGGTGGCGGCAGAATTCGATTCGAGCTTGGCATTGCCCTTGGAGGCGATATAGGCGTTTGCAATGGCGTTCGGGATCGCGGCGGCAAGCTTTGGATCCTCCGACGAGAACTCGATTGCTATCGCGCGGGTTTTTTCGACGCCATAGACGTTGAGCTTCTCATGCATTGCGTCCAGCACGCGCTCTTCCAGCGGGATCTCGAAGGGATCGCTTTTCAAGCCAACGAGGACAAGGGTGCGGCTCAGCGCCGACATCTTCAGCGCCTCGTCGAATTCGGGCAATTTCGCGAGGTTGAGCTTCGCCGCCACCTGTTTGAGGATGTCGGGGGACGAAATTATCTGGACCTCGGTGGCCACAGCCTCTTCGTCGGGAATCGACCGCTCGTTGCCGTTGGTACCGGCCGGCCGCGTGAACTCCGATTCTCGAGGCCCGATCTCCAGCTTGGCTGCCGCCTTGTATTCGGGCGTTGCAAGCCAGGCGAGCGCAAAGGCCAGGCCGGTTACCACCAGCGCGACGACAACGATGCGCAGCCAGTTTCGCGTCAGGCTGGCGAAAAGCTGCCTGAGATCGACGTCGACATCTGCGGCCGCGGATTGAACGGACATGCATCCCTGCTCCGGTACTGAGTCAGCATGCACCGTAAACAACTATGGTAACTCAGCCGTTAATATCGCGGTAAGAACCTGTTAGGCTCTACTAACAAGCCGCAAACAAGAGGCTGAAAACCATCTGCATTGGTCGATCGGCCCCGCATCGGCCGTGCGCCTTTACCGGCCATTAACCCTAACAGGATGATAAGCGAGCTCGATCGTTAAGGTTTGCCGCAGAGTCGCCGGCTATTCAAAGGTACGTGTCCGCTCATGAAAAGCACTGCTCCCCTTTTCCGCGCGCTGCTTGCCGTATCGATGCTTTCGGGCTGCTCCAGCTACCGGCCGACGCCGGCCGCATTCCATGAAGTGCTCGACCAGCCCTATCGCCTCGGTGCCGGCGACCGCGTCCGCGTCACCGTGTTCGAGCAGGAAGGATTGACGAACACCTACAGCGTCGACCAGTCCGGCTATCTCTCGCTGCCGCTCGTCGGCAACGTGCCGGCGCGCGGCCATACCGCCCAGCAGCTCGAGGGCGAGATCGCCGAGAAACTGCGCCAGGGCTATTTGCGGGATCCCGACGTTTCGGTCGAAATCGATCGCTACCGACCGATCTTCGTCATGGGTGAAGTGGGCGCGGCGGGCCAGTATTCCTACGTTCCGGGCCTGACCGTGCAGAAAGCCGTCGCAATCGCCGGCGGGTTCACGCCGCGCGCCAACCAGGAAAGCGTCGACATTACCCGCGACATCAACGGCAAAGTGATAACTGGACGCGTGGTGACCTCCGACCCGCTGTTGCCCGGGGATACAGTCTACGTTCGCGAACGCCTGTTTTGATGTGCTGACCAAGTGGCGGACACACTCAGGATCGTCCACTGCTTTCGCTCACCGGTCGGAGGCATCTTCCGGCACGTGCGCGACCTGACCGAGGCTCAGGTCGCCGCCGGCCATGCCGTCGGCATCGTCTGCGATTCGACGACTGGGGGCGATTTCGAGGAACGGCTGTTCGAACAGATGAAAGGCAGCCTGGCGCTCGGTATTCACCGCACGCCGATGCAGCGGCATGTCGGGCCGGGCGATCTCGCCTCGGCCCGGCGCACCTATAGGATCATAAAAGAATTGCGGCCGGACGTGCTGCACGGGCATGGCGCCAAAGGTGGCGCCTATGCCCGTCTGTTCGGCTCATTGTTGCGGGTATCCAGGTCTCGCGTAGCCCGCCTTTATTCGCCGCATGGCGGCTCGCTCCACTATGACGAGACCACCGCCATGGGGAAGCTGTTCTTCGCGCTCGAGCGCTTCATGGCTCGCTTCACCGATTGCCTGTTGTTTGTTTCCGATTATGAGCGGCGGACTTATCGCAGGAAGGTCGGCGAGCCGCCCATTCCGAACGCTCTCGTCCACAACGGCCTGCGCGCCGCCGAGTTCGAGCCGGTGCGGACCGAGCACAATGCGGTTGACCTCCTCTATATCGGCATGATGCGAGACCTCAAAGGCCCGGACATCTTCATCGATGCGCTGGGGATAGCCGCAACGGGGCTCGGCCGCCCATTGAAAGCGCTGATGGTCGGCGATGGCGACGACCTGCCGCGCTATCGCGCCCAGGTGAATCAGAGCGGCCTGGACGTCGGTTTCCTGCCGCCGATGCCAGCCCGGCTCGCCTTCGCGCTGGCCAAGCTGGTCGTCGTTCCCTCGCGTGCGGAAGCCATGCCCTACATCGTTCTGGAAGCACTCGCCGCCGGCAAGCCGATCATTGCGACGTCGGTCGGGGGCATACCGGAAATCTTCGACACCGGCTCGCCTTCCCTGATCCGGCCCGACCCACGCGAACTTGGCGACAAGATAAGCACTGCACTGGCCGATCTCGACGCCTACAAGGGCCTGATGCCCGGCGCCGCCAACCTCAAGGCACGCTTCGGCGCCGATGTAATGGCCGCTGAAATCGAAAAAGCTTATTTCGCCGCGCTCAAACAATAGAGCAACTGGTTCCACTCGGCTGCAAAACGCCCTTGGTGAAAGCGTCTCCAAAGCCATCTGTTGTTTCAAGGGTTTCTTAGCTCTCTTTTGCTATTCACGTGAGGGAAACCTACGGACGCCCCATGAACGAAATCGATCCCGCGCGCCGTTTTTCGCTAGACGCGGTGCGCAAATTCGACGCCCCTGCCGAGAACAACACGGCCGGCGGCATGAACGACGTCGCCCGCCAGGTCGCCTCGCAATACCGGCGCGATACGATGTCGCCGATCATGGTGAGCGGCGTCCTGCGCATGGTTGAATTCGCGCTGCTGTTGGTGTCAGGTCTGGCCGTCTATTTCTATTACGTCGGCTTTTTCAACTATCTTGCCTGGCAGTACTCACTGACGATCGCCGCCACCTCGTTCCTCGCGGTCGTTCTGCTCGACGTCACCGACTGCTACCAGATCGTCGCGCTGATGCGGCCGATCGCCAATTTCGGCCGGCTCCTGCTCGTCTGGGCCGGAACCTTCGCCTTGATGGCGCTCACCGCCTTCACCATGAAAATGTCGGAAGACTATTCGCGCCTGCTCTTCGGCACGTGGTTCATCGTCGGTTTCGTGCTGATACTGGGTCTCCGCCTGGTGATGTCGAAGCTGATTCGGCGATGGGCGCGCGACGGGCGGATGGAGCGCCGCGCCGTCATCGTCGGCGGCGGCAAGGCGGCAGAGGTGCTGATCCGCTCGGTCGAAAAGCAGCCCTACAACGACATTCGCATTTGCGGCATCTTCGACGACCGCGGCGACAAGCGGTCGCCGCCGGTTGTCGCCGGTTATCCCAAGCTCGGCACAATTTCCGAACTCATCGAATTTGCCCGCATCGCGCGCATCGACATGCTGATCGTGTCGCTGCCGCTGACCGCGGAATCGCGCGTGCTGCAACTATTGAAGAAGCTGTGGGTGCTGCCGGTCGACATCCGGCTGTCGGCGCATTCGAACGCACTGCAGTTCAGGCCGCGTGCCTATTCCTACATCGGCTCGGTGCCGATGCTCGATATCTTCGACAAGCCGATCAACGACTGGGATTCGGTCGCCAAGCGCGCCTTCGACATTGTCTTTTCGATCATCGGCATCATCGTGTTCTCGCCGGTGATGCTGGCGACCGCAATCGCGATCAAACTCGACAGCAAGGGGCCGGTGCTGTTCCACCAGAAACGACACGGCTTCAACAACGAGATCATCGAGGTCTACAAGTTCCGGTCGATGTACACCGACAAGGCCGACCCGACGGCGAAGCAGACCGTGACCAAGAACGATCCACGCGTCACCCGCGTCGGCCGCTTCATCCGCAAGACCTCGATCGACGAATTGCCGCAGTTCTTCAATTCGCTGTTCGGTTCGCTGTCGCTGGTCGGGCCGCGCCCGCACGCCATTGCCGCGCAGTCGCACAACCTCCTCTACAATGAAGTGGTCGACGGCTATTTCGCCCGCCACAAGGTCAAGCCCGGTGTGACCGGCTGGGCGCAGATCAATGGCTGGCGCGGCGAGATGGACACCAACGAGAAGATTCGCATGCGGACGGAATACGACCTCTATTACATCGAGAACTGGTCGCTCTTGTTCGACCTCAGAATCCTGTTCCTGACGCCGATCCGTCTACTCAATACGGAAAACGCGTATTGAGCGCGACGGCCTACGAATTGCCGGCGGCGGCGGTCAACGCCAAGCTGATCGCACTGATTGCGTCGGGGGCGGTTTTCCTCGGCGTCTTCCTGTCCGGCTTCGTCATTGCCGAGCCCGCGCCGTACGACCTCTATATGATCGGGCTGATCGTGGTGTGGCCCTTGTTCGGCATGCGCATACAGCGCGCGGCGGTGCCGCTGCTGGTGCTGCTGGTTATCATGAACATCGGCGGTATGATCTCGATGACGCAGATGTCGGACCTCGCCGGCACGCCGCTCTATCTAGCCGTCTCGCTGTTCCTGGCCTTCACGGCCGTGTTCTTTGCTTCGGTAACGGCCGTCCAGCCCAGTCTCTACCGGGTGATCTTCGTCGCTTATGTGATGTCGGCGGTGCTGACCTCGCTGGTCGGCATAGCCGGCTATTTCCATGCCTTTCCAGGAGCGGAGATCTTCACCAAATACGACCGCGCCGCCGGCGCCTTCCAGGACCCGAACGTGTTCGGGCCTTTCCTGGTGCTGCCGGGCATCTACCTGCTCTATCTGCTGCTTACCGGCTCGGTCGCGCGCATGCCGCTATTGGCGGTGCCGCTGCTGATCATCACCGCCGGCATCTTCTTTTCCTTTTCGCGCGGCGCCTGGGGCATGTTCGCCGTTTCAGCGATCCTGCTGACCGGTGCCTTGTTCCTGCAGAGCGCCAGCGGCAAGTTCCGGCTGCGCGTCGTCGTCATGACCATCGCCGCCGTCGGACTGCTGGTCATCGCAACGATCGTCATCCTGCAACTGCCGGGCGTCGCGGAGATGTTCTCGAACCGCGCACAGCTCGAACAAAGCTACGACACCGCCCGTCTCGGCCGCTTCGCCCGCTACACGATCGGCTTTCAGATGGCACTGGAGCATCCGTTCGGCATCGGCCCGCTCGTCTTCGGCAAGATGTTCGGCGAGGACACGCACGACATCTGGCTGAAGATGCTGATGGATTACGGCTGGCTCGGCTTCGTGTCGTTCCTGACGCTGACGTGCTGGACGATCGCCGCCGGCTTCCGAATTCTGCTGCGCGACCGGCCCTGGCAGCCTTATCTTCTATGCGCCTACGTCGCCTTCATCGGCAATATCGGGCTCGGCACCTTCATCGACATCGACCACTGGCGCCATGTCTACCTGCTGCTCGGCCTGATCTGGGGTGCCATCGCGCTCGAATACCGCCACCAGTGGCAGTTGCGGGCGGCGCAGCGACCGGCAATCCCCGTTGCTGTTGCTTCAGGCAGGACAGCAACCGAATTCGGTTGACCGGAGCCTGTCTATCACGATACATCGCGACCGGTCCGGAGTGTAGCGCAGCCCGGTAGCGCACTTGACTGGGGGTCAAGGGGTCGTCGGTTCGAATCCGGCCACTCCGACCATTAAAATCCAAAGGCTTAGCCAGTTTCCCCCCAAACTGGCTATGCAGTCAGTAGCCGCATGGCACCGCCCAGCCGATGGGCCGCGGACGCGGTTTTCGGCGGCCTTGATGTTGCGCGGACTGGGCCAGGAGGCGATGGCGCCCGGCTTTCAGACGATCACCGATTGCATGACCGAGGCCGGCTCGACGTGGGGAGATCATGCGGTCCCTCAGTCGGCTGATCGCGGCCGACAAGAGGCGGCCGGCGCCGGCACTTACAATTTTACGCCCAGGTACAAAGATCATATTAGCCAGAGCGAACACAACGATTTCCGCGTTGATGCCGCAACGAAAGCTGCTTGCCCACGTTGCCATTGATCCGAAGCTCCACCAGGAGGACCATATGGCCGACGACAAGAGCACGCGCGACCGAGACCGCCTGGGGTCCAGCCAGGACTATGACTTGGAGCATTTCGCGCGGCAGAATGGCATCGCCGTGGACCAGGTCCCCGAACTGATCCGGGCCAATGACAACGACCGCGCGGGCGTTGCGGAAGCCACCAAGGCCCTCCGGCGGGCGGCCGGCCGGAGCCGATCGGACGGCAAGGGAGATCCGCCAGGAAAGAGCACGAATGCACCTCGGCGAAGCGAAACTGATTGCCAAAAAAGGTGATTGTCACCAATGGGCGAGGACGAGACCGACCGCGAGCGTAAAGTATCTTCATGCGCGGCTGCTCGCAGATGAGACCGGTATAACGGAGGCGCAGGCCCGCGATCTCATCGAAATGATTGGAATTGACCACGCATCACTCGTGCGCGAGGCACGGATGCTGAAGTCTAGCCAGAAGCCCGCCGAGAAACCGCGCGGTAGTGGCTAGGTAAGCTTTGCCAACCGTCACCCGTCAGCCTGTGTTCCACCTTCAATAAAAAAGGTCCCGCCGCACATGCCAGAACGGCGGGACTCGATCAGGCGCCTTGCATCAGGCAGGGGTGACTCGGGGGTTGGGCATGCCCGGTGCGCGCGGATCGTAATGAACCCTAAGCGCATCAGCTGCAATGCGTCCACCAACCGTCGGTTGGAAAGGACTAGTTCAACGCCGGCGGTTGGCCTGGCCTGAAACTTTTCAGGGCGGCAGCGATGCCCATCATGACGGAGGGGTCAGGAAAGTCGAGCAAGCGCAACGTGCCCGGCCCTCGTTGCTTGCGGGAATGCCGGAAGCATCAATGGCAGCAAGCATGAAGAACCCAACCTGGATGCTGGCGGCATGCGAACGAAACGTGGCAGCTCACTCCGCCGGTTTCCGTGAAGACGCCTGCCGCCAAGATGGCGACGAGCGCATCGTCCGCTACCGCGATTGGCGGCTGAACGCAAACAAGCACGCCGCGTCTTTCGGCACGGCGGGCTTCAGGCAGAAAATCAGTCGTAGATCTTAACAATTTTGCGGGTACCTGGATCCACCAGGACGGTTCGTCCCTCGACGACTACATAGCGGTACTGAACGTCCGGCACTTCGTAAAGCTCGACTGTGTCGGGCAGAGCGGTGCCAATGTTGAGCTCAACACCGGGAAGGCTCAGGATGCTATCGGCTTCTTCTTTACATACTCCCGGATCACCATGTCTTGCTCGGGCTGAATGATGACGTCCTGGGCGGCGGCAGTTCCAATACCTACGAAAAGAAAAATTCCTGTCGCAGCAGATAAGAGTTGCTTTCCCATATAGCAGTCCTCCAGCAAGGCAACCTTCCGCTACAGCGCTTGATGCTCCCGTGCGGGGCTACTTACCTAAACGGGCCAAAGGACTTGTTGTTCCGCTGGCGGTGGGCGAACCCCTCTGCCACGGCCATGAGGCCGCCAACGAACAAGCGCACGCTCAAGGCTTAGTTTCTTCCCGGGGAGGAGCTTTTGGGTCAGGACAATCAGGATAGGGCAATTCTTCACACGGAGAGGGCCTGTCGCCAACGCTGCCATAACGTTCCACGAGTTTTGCGAAACCGTAGGCGAAGGCGAAAAGAAGCGCGAGGACAACCGCTATTCGGACGGCCATACCGTATTGTAGCAGGATCCTCCCATTGGAGCGCGGGCGGCGTTTTTAATACGTTCGAATGTTGAGTTCGAAAAAGGTTGGCTCTAGTTGAATTGCCGTCGTCCGCAGTTGTAAGGGCGAGCGGACGCTTCGAAGATGACACGCCCTTTCGCCTTTTTCGGGAGAGATGCAATGTCGCTTCAAGGAGCTACCTGTCCTGCCGAGCTGACCATGTTGACCAAAGCACTTGATGCCCGATTCCGTGAATTAGGCCTCGCTGACGGCGATCCAGGCAGAGAAGTGCTCGGCCGCAGGGTGATGGATTTGTTCGAAAGTGGTCAGCTCAGCGCCGAAGATTTGAGACTGGCTCTGAGCGGCGAGATTTTTAACGCCAAAAATCCTCCGGCCGGAGCCGGTGGGCTTTGATACGGCAAGCGACTATCCGCGCAACCATTTGAATTATTGGTCCAGCGTAGGCTTCCGTGCACGCAAGGGCGCGCGTGAACAAATGTGATTTTGCGGTCGGTGCCAGACGGGCTAATCTTCCCAACGAATATCCAATGAAAGAGGAGAATGATCATGAAGACATTCCTCGCAATAGCCGCCGCACTGACCATGTCCATATCAGCTGCCTCTGCGGATTGCCCCGCGCATTCAAAGGTCCAGGCATCGGTCGACACGCAGACGAGGACAGCGAGTGTCGAGAAGGCCGATATGTCGACTGCCACGGACGCTCAGACGATCAAGAAAGAAGAGCCACAGAAGACCGAATAGCGGTAACGCTCAGCGGATCCCGCGACCCGGATAAATGGCTACTGGCACACATCCACCCACTCGGCGTCGACGAGTTCGGCCAGGCGTTGCGGGCTGAGCCGCACGGCGGCATTCGTCGCGCCTGCCGCCGGGACGACCTCGTCAAAGGCGCGCAGCGAGATGTCGCAGTAGACCGGGAGCGGCGCCGGTAGGCCGAACGGGCACACCCCACCGACGGGATGATCGGTCGCTGCGAGCACCTGCTCGGCATCCAGCATTCGCGCCTTGCCACCAAACCGGTCCTTGAATTTGCGATTGTCCAGCCTGGAGATCCCGCTGGCCACGATCAGCATCGTCTGGTCGCCGGCGCGCAAGCAGATCGTCTTGGCAATCTGCGCCGGCGCTACGCCATGCGCTTCGGCGGCCAGAGGCACCGTCGCCGAGCTTGCCTCCGTGACGATGACGTCAATGTCGGGCGCGTGGGCGGCGAAGAAGGCGCGAACGGATTCGAGGCTCATCTCCAGCAATTTCCGTCTGGCGTCGCCGTGGCGGCCGGCAAGTCCACTACGTGGCCGAAAAAACGAAGCCCGCCAGGGCGACCCATGGCGAGCTCGTGGAATAAAAGCATGGTACGCCGCTACGACACGGATCGCCTTTTGGCAGGCAACACGGCTTCGTCAAACAGAGCGCTTTCCGGAAGTTGAAGCGCGGAGGCAATACGCCGACGTTTCGAAGGATCGGCATCCTTGCCGCTTTCAATGTCGGCGATCTCATAGGCTGCCAGCCCGCACGCCAGGGACAGCTCTTCGATGCTGTATCCACGGGCTTCCCGGGCGGTTCGGACGGCACTGCGTTCAGGCGTAACCGCGCTCGCCGCCAGTTCGGAGTAAGGTTCGCGTTTTGCTATTTGGGGCATTGGCAACTCCGTGGGATGAAAGAGTTAGATCAAATCATGTTGTTGCCTGAGACGATCGGGAGAATGCCCGCTCGCCGGTGATTTGCCAAGCATCAAAGATAGCGTCACGGCATCGTGAACCGACGCCGGAATGAATGGCGGATGCCGGCGAGCTGACATCTGGCCGGATCGTCAGCAGACACAGTTCGGAAACAAAATTCTACAGGCCGGAAAAACTGCCGAAAAACTCCAAGGCGATAGTCCCAACCGCAGCGCTCGAGTCACCGACCTGAATCAGTGACGCTCAAATTCCGCCTGCGCAAAAAGGAAACGATGTCATGAACAAGCCTCTTCTCTCCGCCCTTGGGCGGCGCTCTTGCCGGGCTTTCCGTGTCGGCGAAAAAGGGCGGCGGTCCGCTGACCACCGCCATTTGCTTATCTCAACGTGCCGATCTTGAACGCCCTCGCGGTGCTTGTTGCTGCCGGCCGCCGAGGAACAGACTGGCGACCAGCCCGACCAGAACCAGCCCGACAGCGGCCGCCGTCGCCGGGTGATCTCGGGCGGTCTTCTCGATCGCCCGGCCTTGCCTTCTGATTGTCGGCAAGGCGTCGCCGAGGCGCTCAGTGATATCCGAATAATAATCCGACGCGGTATCGCGCCCGTCTTCGTAAAAGGCGCCGCCCTGCTTCAACACGGCTTTCTTCAAGGTGGCCAGTTCCCTGGTCAAGGCCGCGACCTGCTTGTTCAGATCGGTGTCGGAGATGCTCGAAAGCGATGCCATGACGTGCTTCCTTCAGCTGTAGAAGGAAGCCTAACGCATGACCCTGAAGACCGTTCCGGTCAGCCCGGCGGGCTCTAGCGAACCTGATCGAGTAGGCGCTTGCATTCAAGGAGGTCGAACAGCGCCTCCTGCAGCAAAGCGCGATTGTCACGGGAAAGTTTTGACGTGTCCGGCGGAACCGGACCTTCCTCGTCGGTCTTGCCGATGCCGAAAAAACCACGGCTGGGTTTCACCCTCGGCTGGCCGACCAGCATTTCGTCGTCCGGGCCGCGCGGCTGCGCCGCTTGCGTCAGCGGTACCGTGTCAGCCTGTCGGCGCTGCGAGATCGCCTCGACCGCCGCCATGTCGCCACTGCCGACGGCGATCAGAAACTGGTTGCCGTTCTCGCGCAACAGCTTCTGCACCCCCTTGATCGTATAGCCCTGATCGTAGAGCATATGGCGAATACCCTTGATCAGTTCGACGTCCTGCGGACGGTAGTAGCGGCGGCCGCCGCCGCGCTTCATCGGCTTGATCTGGTTGAAACGCGTCTCCCAGAAGCGCAGCACGTGCTGCGGCAAATCCAGATCCTCCGCGACCTCGCTGATGGTGCGGAAAGCATCAGGGCTCTTGTCCATGGGCGAATCCTCACGCTAGAGCATGATCGCGAAGGCGGGAACCGGGTTCGGGCGACATCACGCTTAACAAAGAGAGCAGCTTTAGTCCCGCCGGAGCGGATCACACCCAAATACCGATCCGGCCTACCGAATCGCATCTTATTTCAGCGGTTTATGAAACAATATTCAAGCCCAGCGCAAAAGCAGGGTTCGTTTTTCAACCGAAGCCTGGAGCATGATTCTCGGCAAAGTGGATCGGGCGTCTACTTGCTGCCCTTGGCTTTGCTGTTTTGATGGGAGCGCAGGATACGGTTCTTCAGCACGTTCGACGACTTGAAGGTCATCACCCGGCGCGGCAGGATCGGCACTTCCTCACCGGTCTTGGGATTGCGCCCGATGCGCTCGTTTTTGGAGCGGACGTGGAAGGTCGCGAAGGACGACAGCTTCACCGTCTCGCCGCGAACGATCGCCTCGCAGATCTCATTCAGCACCGCCTCGACAAGCTCGGCCGATTCAGTACGCGACAGCCCAACCTTGCGGTAAACGGCTTCGGCGAGGTCGGCGCGCGTAAGTGTCTTTCCCCCCATACGAACCGTCCCATCAGCTCAAAAACATAAATCGATACAAGCAACGGCAGAACCTAAGTAATTGATCCGTCAAGGTCAAGGACCCGAACCCGATAGTTCGGCACTTACCAGCGGAGCAGGACGGCGCCCCAGGTGAAGCCGCCGCCCATCGCCTCAAGCAGTACTAGGTCACCCTTTTTGATGCGACCGTCGGCGACGGCCGCGGACAGTGCCAGCGGCACGGAAGCAGCCGAGGTATTACCGTGCAAATCGACGGTCACCACCACCTTCCGCTCCTCTATCCCGAGCTTTTTGGCCGAAGCGTCAATAATTCGTTTATTGGCTTGATGCGGCACGAACCAGTCGAGATCGGCGGCGCTGACGCCGGCCTGTGCGAACGTCGCCTCGATGACGTCGGTGATCATGCCAACCGCATGCTTGAACACTTCGCGGCCTTCCATCCTGAGGTGCCCGACCGTTCCTGTGGTCGACGGCCCACCGTCGACGAAAAGCTTGTCCTTGTGGATGCCGTCGGAGCGCAGGCTGGCCGCCAGAACGCCTCGGTCGGCGATGCCGCCTGCCCCCGTGCCTGCTTCCAGCACCATCGCGCCGGCGCCGTCGCCGAACAAAACGCAGGTCGAGCGGTCGTTCCAGTCGAGAATGCGCGAAAACGTTTCCGAGCCGATCACCAGCACGCGTCTGGCCAAGCCGCTGCGGATATAGAGGTCGGCGGTCGTCACTGCATAGACGAAGCCGGAGCAGACCGCCTGCAGGTCGAAGGCAAAACCGTGGTGCATGCCGAGCCGGTTCTGGATCTCGACCGCGGTCGCGGGAAAGGTGTTGTTGGGCGTCGAGGTCGCCAGCACGATCAGGTCGATGTCGTCAGCCGTCAGGCCGGCGTTGTCGAGGGCTGCGCGCGCTGCCGCCTCGCCCAGCGAGGCCGTCGTCTCGTCGTCGGCCGCGATGTGGCGCTGGCGAATACCGGTGCGCTGGACGATCCACTCGTCCGACGTCTCGACCATGCCTTCGAAATCGGCATTCTTCATAATGCGGCGGGGCAGCGCGGCGCCCGTGCCGCGCACGACTGATCTGATCAATGCTCTTTCCTATTCCTTTGCGTCGATGACGACGTCGGATTTCCGGATTGTCTGGGCATTCGGATTGCGGGCATGGAACAGGTCGAGATCGGCTTCGATGCGGTCAAGCAGATTGTTACGCACCATGTCGTAGCCAAGCTCGATCGCCGCCGCGAAGCCATCCGAATCAGCCCCGCCATGGCTTTTCACCACGATGCCGTTCAACCCGAGGAAGACGCCGCCATTGGAGCGGCCGACATCCATCTTCTCGCGCAGACGATCGAAGGCGGTCTTGGCAAAGATATAGCCGATCCTGGCCATCAGCGTCCGGTTCATCGCCGCGCGCAGATAGCCGGCGATCTGCCTGACCGTGCCTTCCGCCGTCTTGAGCGCGATATTGCCGGCAAATCCTTCGGTAACGACGACGTCGACACTGCCCTTGCCGATGTCGTCACCCTCGACAAAGCCATGGTAGTTCATCGAGGCCATGTTGGCCTCGCGCAGCATACGGCCCGCCTCCTTGACCTCTTCCTGGCCCTTGATCTCCTCGACGCCGACATTGAGCAGCCCGACGCTCGGCCGTTCGATGCCGAAAACCGAGCGCGCCATGCCGGTGCCAAGAATTGCAAAATCAACCAGTTGATGCGCATCCGCGCCGATGGTGGCGCCGACGTCCAGCACCACGCTTTCGCCCCGCAATGTCGGCCAGAGCGCCGCGATTGCCGGGCGGTCTATGGTCGCCATGGTGCGAAGGCAGAATCTGGACATTGCCATCAGCGCGCCGGTATTGCCGGCTGAGATGCAGGCGTCGGCAGTGCCTGCCTTGACCGCCTCGACGGCCTTCCACATCGATGACTTCCAGCGGCCATGGCGCAGTGCCTGGCTCGGCTTGTCGTCCATCCGGACCGCGATCTCGCAGTGGATGAACTCGCTCACCTCCGCCAGCTTGGGGAATTTGGCGAGTTCGGGCCGTACCACTTCTTCACGCCCATAAATGACGAAGCGTATATCGGGACGGCGGGTGGCGACAGTCATGAGCGCCGGGATGACCACGCTTGGCCCGTGATCGCCGCCCATGGCATCGATGGAAATCCTGATCACGCGGTGTTCATCTCACGGTTGCTTGGCCAGCGGGCTTGCCAAGGTACGGGGCTCGCGAAGGTTCGGCGAAAATAACGGTTTTGGGCTGCCGCACAACCAACTTTTCTCAAATTGGGTCAGCTATCAGGATTTTCCCAGCAGTGATCTGAGCTTCTGCTGGAATTCATTCTCCACAGGCTCGGCATCGCCGGCTGCCTCCAGAGACACACCGGGCTTGCGCGGATAGGGATCGATCGCCAAGCCAAAGAACTGCTCGGCAAGCGCCCCGACGTCGATCGCGTCGCCGGAAAAGGTTTCCGGGCTGTCCGGCCCTTCGGCGTCGAGCAGGATCTCACCGCCGCCGTCGAAACCTTGCCGCCCGAGCTTGGATTGCTCCGGCAGGAACAGCGCCTCGACCGGCTCGTCGATATGCGCCTCGACCGGGTCGAGGGTGACGATGCAGGCCTGCGTTATATCGGCCTCGACATGGCCGCTGACTTTCACCCCGTTGCGCTTCCAGGGCTCGACCAGGAGTTCGGCGCGATAGTTCTCGACCGAAAGCAGCTCGTGCTCGACGGCGAGCAGGGCGCGCTGCCCGGCGTCGGCATCGATCACCACCGGCAGCCCCTTTTGCGGCAGCCGGGCGACATTTGCCCGGAATGACACTGGGCTGTGGGTATCAGGATGTCTCATCTTCGCCTCCACTTCGCCACCTTCATTCGGCCTGCCGTCGCTCAAGCGTTGGCCACGGGAAATGCCACCGTGCCGGAAACAATAGATTCGGTCGGCTGTTCCGTGAGTTGCCTTGATGCATCGGCGGCATAGAGTGCCAGTTGCGACGCTTGCGGCCAGGCGCCGGCGTCGGGCCTGACATTGCGGGCAAGGGCGGCGGCAAGTGCATCATGGTCATTTCGTTGCAGCGCATCGTCATAGGCGGCGGTGCGGCCATAGAACATCTTCGCCAGTTTCCGCATGCGCTTCGGCACGCCGACGTCGCCAATGCCCAATTCCCGCAACGAATGTTCGACATCCATGAAGAACTCGTCGATCAGCACCTGCGCAACCTCTGCCGCAGCACCGCCCTCGCCGCGCAACCGGTGCTGGAACAGGAACATGTGCAACGACAGCATCTCAAAGCGGCCGAGCGGCGTGTCCGGCACGTTCCAGGCGGAATAAAACACCGTTTGCCGCGCCGCCGCCACGATTTGTGCGTAAAGCGCCTCGGTGATGGCGCGGTTGGCATGACGTTCGCGGCCAAAGAGGCGCTGGAACATTTGAGGGTGGTCTCCCGGGACCGTTTGTTGAAGTGGCCTTGTTGCATCGGCAAGCAAGCTGGTTTACCGGTTTTGCGGCCCAGCGCAAGTTGCGGCCAGCTTATGGAGTTGTAGTTGCGCGCGCTGAAATTCAAGTCGACTTTCCTGCCCAGGCCCGCCGGTGCGGTTTCGCTGCTGGTGATCGCCGCGGCGCTTTCCGCCTGCAATTCGTCCAAGATGATCGGCGATCTCAATCCGAGCGAGACGCTGACGCAGGGCTACGTCATTGACCAGCAGGCGATCGACCTGGTGCCGGTCGGCTCAAGTCGCGAACAGGTGCTGCTGGCGCTCGGCACTCCCTCGACGAAGGCGACCTTCGACAACGAGGCCTTTTATTACATTTCGCAGACGCGCAAGCGCTATGTCGCCTTCGACAAACCGCGGCTGGTCGATCAGCATGTGCTGGCGGTCTATTTTGGCGATGACGGGCGCGTCACCCAGATCGCCAATTACGGCCTGAAGGACGGCAAGGTGTTCGACTTCATCTCGCGCACCACGCCGACCGGCGGCAAGGACCAGAACTTCCTCAGCCAGATCATCAGTGGCGCCAGCAAGCTGGCGCCTGGTGTTCCGGGCGCCAGCGGCGGCAGCACGCTCGGCGGCACCTGATCCACCCCGGCGGTATCGGCTTTTGTTCCTCTCGCTTCCCTGTAAGCGGCACATCTTAGGCAATGAAAAACCCGCGGGAGCGATCCCGCGGGTTTTGTCTTGAGTCGTAGCGGCTGAGCTTAGCCGTGCGCGAGAACGGCCAGCAACAGCAGCGCGACGATATTGGTGATCTTGATCGCCGGGTTGACCGCCGGCCCAGCAGTATCCTTGTAGGGATCACCCACCGTGTCGCCGGTCACCGAGGCCTTGTGCGCTTCGGAGCCCTTGAGGTGCTTGAGGCCGTCCTTGTCGACGAAACCGTCTTCGAACGACTTCTTGGCGTTGTCCCAGGCACCGCCGCCGGAGGTCATCGAGATGGCAACGAACAGGCCGTTGACGATGACGCCGAGCAACGAGGCGCCGAGCGCGGCAAAGGCGGATGCCTTCGAACCGGAGATCAGGAGGACGCCGAAATAGACCACCAGCGGCGCCAGCACCGGCAGCAATGACGGAACGATCATCTCCCGGATCGCTGCCTTGGTCAGAAGGTCGACGGCGCGCGCATAGTTCGGCTTCGAGGTGCCGGCCATGATGCCCGGATCCTCGCGGAACTGCTTGCGCACCTCCTGGACGATAGCACCCGCGGCGCGGCCGACGGCGGTCATGGCGATGCCGCCGAACAGATACGGGATCAGGCCACCGAAGATCAGGCCGGCGACGACGTAAGGATTGGAGAGGTCGAAGGAGACGTCGCCCATGCCCTGGAAGTAGGGGTATTTGTCGCCATTGGCGGCAAAGAACTTGAGGTCGTTGGAGTAGGCCGCGAACAGCACCAGCGCGCCGAGACCGGCCGAACCGATGGCGTAGCCCTTGGTTACCGCTTTGGTGGTGTTGCCGACCGCGTCGAGCGCGTCGGTGGACTGGCGCACTTCCTTTGGCAGGCCGGCCATTTCGGCAATGCCGCCGGCATTGTCGGTGACCGGGCCGAAGGCGTCGAGCGCGACGATCATGCCGGCGAGGCCAAGCATCGTCGTCACCGCGATCGCCGTGCCGTAGAGGCCGGCAAGCTGGTATGTCGAGATGATGCCGCCGACGATGACGATCGCCGGCAACGCCGTCGATTCCAGCGAGACCGCTAGGCCCTGGATGACGTTGGTGCCGTGACCGGTGACCGAGGCCTGGGCGATCGAGTTCACCGGGCGCTTGTTGGTGCCGGTATAATATTCGGTGATCACCACGATCAGGCCGGTTACCAAAAGGCCGACCAGGCCGCAGATGAACAGGTTCGTGCCGGTGATGGCCATGCCGGCGACGGTGCCGATCTCCCCCCAGCCGATACATGCCGAAGTGGCTACGGCAAGGCCGACAATCGACAGCAGGCCGGTGACGATCAGGCCCTTGTAGAGCGCGCCCATGATCGAGCCGCTGGAACCGAGCTTGACGAAGAAGGTGCCGACGATCGAGGTGA
This sequence comes from Mesorhizobium sp. M0991, assembly GCF_040318915.1. Lineage (NCBI taxonomy): Bacteria > Pseudomonadati > Pseudomonadota > Alphaproteobacteria > Hyphomicrobiales > Phyllobacteriaceae > Mesorhizobium > Mesorhizobium sp. M0991. The sequence goes on along the minus strand of NZ_JAMYNE010000013.1, from coordinate 26,499 downwards.
GGATGCAGGCGCCGCAGATGGCCAGCGGATAGAGCATGGCCGAGCTGAGAACGGCGGTGCCACCGAAGAAGATGGAGGCGAGGACCATGGTGGCGACCACGGTCACCGCATAGGTCTCGAACAGGTCGGCGGCCATGCCGGCGCAATCGCCGACATTGTCGCCGACATTGTCGGCAATGGTCGCCGGATTGCGTGGATCGTCTTCGGGAATGCCGGCTTCAACCTTGCCGACGAGATCCCCGCCGACGTCGGCGCCTTTTGTGAAGATGCCGCCGCCAAGACGGGCGAAGATCGAGATCAGCGAGGCGCCGAAGCCGAGCGAAACAAGCGAGTCGATGACGACGCGATCGTTTGGCTGCAGTCCCATGAACTGGGTCAGGATCAGGTAGTAGATCGAGACGCCGAGCAGGGCCAGGCCAGCAACCAGCATGCCAGTGATGGCGCCCGACTTGAAGGCGATCTCGAGGCCGGCAGCGAGGCTGTTGGAAGCTGCCTGCGCGGTGCGCACATTGGCGCGCACCGAGACGTGCATGCCGATGAAGCCAGCGGCACCCGATAGAACGGCGCCGATCAGGAAGCCGATGGCGGCGGTGATCGAAAGCAGCCACCAGGCGAGCAGCAGGACCACAACGCCGACCATGGCGATGGTGGTGTACTGGCGCGCCAGATAAGCCTGAGCGCCTTCGCGGATGGCTGCGGAAATTTCCTGCATGCGTGCATTGCCCTGATCGGCCGCGAGGACCGAACGTGTCGCCCAGATGGCGTAAAGGACTGAAAGCAGACCGCAGGCGATGACAGCTGAAATTATGGTCATTGCCGAATTTTCCTCGATTGGTGGCCCAAAAGAACCCCTCCCCGGGCCGTTGAGACAGGGGACGAATTTTCCGCAACCGGAATCCGTCCCTTCGCAGCGGCTTATGCGAAACAGGGCTCGGAACGTCAAGATATTGTTCGGTTCTTGTCCGGCTTTCGCCCAAAAGATCTCGGGTTTCGTCCAAAAGGCTGGACGGCAGTACGCCTGTCGACACTGCCATCCGGTTAGATCGATTGAAATCGGCGAACGGCCGTCAGGCTTTGCGCGGGTCGCCGTCCGGCTGGATGACGAAGACCAGCACCACCAGCATGGTCATGTAGAATTTGAACGCCGCCTCCTGACCATTCCATGTTGAAGACTGCCACATGGCGAACCACTCGCCGCCAACGACCATGAAGCCGAAATACCAAACGAGGAAGCCCATGGTGGCGGCAATGATGGCGAACTTCTTGGCATCGTTGAAAGCCTGTCCGCTGGCGTTGCGCGCCTGCCAGAGTTGCCAGGCGGCGATCAGGTAGAGCAGACAGGTCAGCGCCTCGCCAATAATGATCAGCCAGTAGCCTGCCGTCCACAAGGCCGGGCTGGTGATCGAGCGGTACATCAGCGCATTGCCGGGAAAGGTCGTGTCCATGCTCAGCACATGCTGGACAGAGGCGAAGTTTGAGCCGTAGTCGGTGATGTTGCCGAAGGCGACGAGGAAGGCGAAAGCCGCCAGACACAAACACATGACGATCTTGGAGAAACGCGCGGTCATGGCAAGAACTCCTGCTGAAAGATCGGGGCATCGCACTCATCAATCGCCGAGTCCCGAAGATCGCGCAACGGGTGGGCCAGTGATCATCGTGCTCACAGCCATTGCGAGACATTATGCCGGCAAGCAAGACATTGCCGAGACTGTCGAAGCCCTCGATCTCGACAGTGATTGCGCTGTGGGCGACTTGGTCTCTGTGGTTAGAGCCGGCACACAGCATGATTTCGCCATCATCCGCCGCCGCTGGGTCGCCAGCGAGACGGGCGCCACGCTCGAACTGACGCTCGACCATCCAGCGCGTTCAACGGGCCGCTGAAAGAAACGAACTTCGCCCCGAGAGGTTACTCGGCCTCGCGTCCCATGCGCCGAGCCGTGTAGCGCTCGACCGCTGACAGCCCATCATAGATCAGCACGGCAAGGACTGCGACGATCAGGCCGCCCTGCAGGATGAAGGCGAGGTTGTTCGACAGCAGGCCGGCGATGATCACCTCGCCCAATGTCCTCGCCGCCACCGTCGAGCCGATGGTCGCAGTGGCGAGGCTGATCACCACCGACAGCCGGATACCGCCGAGAATGATCGGCGCGCTGAGCGGCAGTTCGACCTTGACCAGCCTTTGCCAGCCAGTCATGCCAGCGCCACGCGCCGCCTCGACGACGTTGGCCGGCAGCGTCGTCAGGCCGGTCAGCGTGTTCTCAAAGATCGGCAGCAAGCCATAGAGAAACAGCGCAATCAGCGTCGGCTTTTCGCCGAAGCCAACCGCTGGCACGGCAAGCGCCAGTACCGCCACCGGCGGAAAGGTCTGGCCTATATTGACCAGGCTGCGCGACAGCGGCAGGAATTCGGCGCCGGCTGGCCTGGTGACCAGGATGGCGAGCGCGACCGCAACGATTGTCGCGGCAACCGTTGCTATCAGCACGGTCCGCAGATGCAGCAGCGTTAGCGTCAACAGGCTGCCCTGATTGTAGATTACCGGCGCATTGTTCTCGGTCAGCGGCTTCAGCAGCGGTTCGAACCAGCCGGGATTGGTGACGAAGGCAATAAGCACCACCACCAGGGCAAGCCTGAGCAGCGAGGGAAGCCAAGCCTTCATGCCGGCCTCGCCGCTCGCTTAACCAGCCCGTCCACCGTGACGCGGCCAAGCGGCTTGCCGTCGGTATCTTTCACCGGCAGCGCCGGGCGGGCCGACCACAGGAGTTCGGCGAGCGCGTCGCGCTGGCTGGCATCACCGGGGATCGCCTCGCCTTCGGCGGTGCCTTTTTCCACCGCGTCGCGGACCCGGCCAAGCGACAACAGCCGGAACGGTTTTTCGCTGGCGCCTACCAGGGTTTCGACAAACGCGCTGGCCGGTTTTGCCAGTATCTCGGCCGGCCCGGCATATTGCACCACTTTGCCGCCATCCATCACCGCGATCTTGTCGCCCATGTGAACAGCCTCTTCCATGTCATGGGTGACAAGGATGATGGTGGTGCCGAAGCGCTTCTGGATCGCCAGCAGATCCTCCTGCGCCTTGTTGCGGATGATCGGATCGAGCGCGCCGAACGGCTCATCCATCAACAGCACGTTGGGTTCCGCGGCAAGCGCGCGGGCGACGCCGACGCGCTGCTGCTGACCGCCGGAAAGCTCATGCGGATAGCGTGGCCCGTAGGCTTCGGGGTCGAGTTGGTAGAGCGTCATCAGCTCGTCGACGCGGGCCTTGATGCGGTTGGCATCCCAGCCAAGCAATACCGGCACAGTGGCGATATTCTGCGCCACCGTGCGATGCGGAAACAGACCGTGGCCCTGGATGGCATAGCCGATGCTGCGACGCAGCTCATAATCCGGTACCGAGCGGTTGTCGACGCCGTCGAGCTTGATCACGCCCGATGTCGGCTCGACCAGCCGGTTGATCATGCGAAGCAGCGTCGTCTTGCCGGAGCCGGAGGTGCCGACGATGACGGCGATGCTGCGCGGCTCGATTACTATCGACACGTCGTCGACAACTGTCGTCTCGCCGTAGCGCTTGGTGATGCCTTCGATCTCGATCATGCCGTTTCAACCCTGCGCTTGCTGGCGGTCAGTTCGATCAACGCATCGAGGATGATGGCGGCGGCGAAGGCCAGCGCCACCGTGGGCACGGCACCGAGCAGTACCAGGTCCATCGCCGTCTGGCCGACGCCCTGGAACACGAACACGCCAAAGCCGCCGCCGCCGATCAACGCGGCAATCGTGGCGAGGCCGATATTCTGTACCAGCACGATGCGGATGCCGGTGAGGATCACCGGGAAGGCCAGAGGAAACTCGACGCCGAACAGCCGCTGGCGGTCGGTCATGCCCATGCCGCGCGCTGCGTCGTTGGCGGCACGCGGCACACCGGCAAGGCCGACCACGGTGTTGGCCACAACCGGCAGCAGCGAATAGAGGAACAGGGCGACGAAAGCCGGCGCCGTGCCGATGCCGCGAATGCCGAGCGCGGCAGCTCCCGGCACATGCGAAGCAACCCAGCCGAGCGGTGCTATCAAGAGGCCGAACAGAGCGATCGAAGGAATGGTCTGAATGATGTTCAGCACGTTGAGCACGCCGGCCCGCAATTTCTCGACGCGGTGGCAGAGGATGCCGAGCGGCAGGCCGATAATCACTGCTGCCGCCAGCGAACCCAGCGCCAGCGTCACGTGCTTGGAGCCTTCCGCCCAAAAACTATCGGCGCGATTGAGATATTCCTTGAGGATCGACAGGCTGTTCCAGCTCCCCGAGACCAGCAGCAGGCCGATCGCCGCTGCGGCGACAACAAGCACGCCGACCCGTGCCTGCGGCGACAGGTTCAGCCTTGTAAGCACGTCGGCGAGCAGAAGCGTAAAGGCGAAGATAAGCAGCCAGAAGCCCGAAGCCGGCGAGATACGGGCGAAGGTGTTGCCGGCGGGCGTCAGGAAGCTGCCGGCAACGCCGATCAGCAGCGTCAGCGCCGCAAGTGCAACCACACTGGCGGCGAGGCGCAGAGCAAGCGGCGTTTTCAGCAATGCAATGAGCGCCGCTGCGACAACAATCGCCATCAATAGCGGACCGACCGCCGCAGGCAAAGATTCGAGGATCGAGCGCGCCTCGCCGGGTACGATGCGATTGGCGCGGAACGTGGCGAATGGTGCCGCAAAAGCCGCATAGGCCGATATCGCCGCGATGACCACGCCGAGCTTGTCGAACCGGATGCGCACGCCCTCCCCCATCGGCCGATCCGGCGCACCTCGAAAGCGGCGCGCCGGAATCGCCTTACTTCAGGAAGCCGTTCTTTTTCAAAAAGTCCTCAGCGACGCCCTTGACCGGCTCGCCGCCAACCTGCACGCGGCCATTCAACTCCTGCAGCGTGACGAGATCGAGCTTGGCGAAGACCGGCTTCAGCAGCGTCTCGATTTCCGAGTGCTCCTTCAGCACCGCCTCGCGGATGATCGGCGCCGGCTGATAGACCGGCTGCACACCCTTGTCGTCTTCAAGCACGACGAGGCCGGAAGGCGCGATGCCGCCGTCGGTGCCATAGACCATGGCGGCGTTGGCGCCGTTAGTCTGGTTGGCCGCAGCGGCAATGGTCGCCGCCGTGTCGCCGCCCGACAGCGTGATCAACTGGTCCGGCTTCAGTGTGAAGCCATAGGTCGTCTGGAAAGCGGGCAGCGCGGCCGCCGAATTGACGAACTCGGCGGAGGCCGCCAGCACCACCTTGCCGCTGCCCGAAACGTATTTGCCGAAGTCGGACAGCGTCACAAGCTTGTTGGTCTCGGCGACCTCCTTGCGCAGGGCGATCGCCCAGGTGTTGTTGGCCGGTGACGGGGACAGCCAGACGATCTTGTTGGCGTCGTAGTCGAGCTTCTTGGCAGTCTCGTACGCCTTGGCGGCATCTTTCCAGACCGGATCGTCGGCCTTCTCGAAGAAGAAGGCGGCGTTGCCGGTGTATTCCGGATAGATGTCGATCTCGCCGGCTGTAATCGCCTTGCGTACCACGGGCGTGCCGCCGAGCTGGATGCGGTCGGTGGTCTGGATATTATTGGCGTTCAGCACCAGCTGGATGATGTTGCCGAGCACACCGCCCTCGGTGTCGATCTTCGACGACACCACCACCTGGGCGCTTGCCGAGGCTGCCGTGATGCCGAGCGCCAGTACAGCACCGGCCAGAACCTTGATTGAAAACATCTCACAAATCCCTTGCTGTGAACCGGAATACGGCTGCCGCATATGAGCATGGCTTCGATGCCCCGTCGGGGTACACGGTTTCATAAGAAGAGGGATGGGCGCAATAATTTTGTTCGAATGCGAGTGACTCCGCTGCCGCGCCGTCCCGACAGCGTGACGTCAGTTGGCCGCGCGCAAGCCCGTCATCTTCAACACGCCCAGTGCCACGAAGCACAGCACGACGACCGGGAAAATCATCCAGTTCAGCATCTCCCAGCCCCAGGCATTGTAGACCGCCCCCGACATCAGTGAGGCGAAGGCGACGGAGCCGAACAGGACGAAATCGTGGAACCCCTGGACCTTGCCTTTTTCGGACGGCTGGTAGCTGTCGGCCACCATGGCGGTGGCGCCGATGAAGCTGAAGTTCCAGCCGAGGCCGAGCAGGATCAGCGTCGTCCAGAACTGCCACGGTGCCAACCCCGACAGCGCGACTATACCGCAGCCAATGAGCAGCACCAGGCCGATGGCCACGATCCGCTCCGCGCCAAAACGATGGATCAGCGACCCCGTAAAGAAGCTCGGCGCGAACATCGCCATGACGTGCCAGGAAATGCCGAGCGTGGCGTCGTCGGTCGACAGGCCGCAGCCGACCATGGCCAGCGGCGCTCCGGTCATGACGAAGCTCATCAGCGCGTAGCTGCCGACGGCGCAAAACAGCGCCGCGACGAAGCGCGGCCTGGTGACGATTTCTGAGAGCGGCCGGGCGTCGCTGTCGGCGATTTCCACCTTGTCGGTTGCCTTGGCCGGGATGCGCAACAAAGAGAGAATGGCGGCGCCGACCGCCGCCAGCACCAGGATGGACGCAAACGAGCCGGCAAACTTCACCGGCGAGAACAGTTCGCCGGTGAAGATGACGATCTGCGGCCCAAGGATGGCGGTGACGATGCCGCCGGCCAGCACGAAGGAGATGGCGCGCGCCTTGAATTCAGGCGGAGCATTGTCGGCGGCGGCAAAGCGGAACTGCTGGACAAAGGCGCCGCCGATCCCGATCACGGCAAGGCCGAAAGCGAAGAGCCAGAAGCTGGCATGAAACAGCGCCAGCGTGGCGACCAGGCCGCCAAGCGCTGTGACCGCCGTGCCGATCATGAAGCCGTCGCGCTGGCCGAGCCGGCGGATGATCGCCGCTGCCGGCAGGGAACCGAGCGCCACGCCGACATTGAAACCGGTGATCGGCGCGGTTGCCAGCGACTTGTCGGCGTCGAGCAGGTACTGCCCGGCCAATCCGCCCATGGAAATGGCGATGGGTGCGGCCGAGCCGATGATCGCCTGCGAGGCTGCGAGGATGAAGGCGGTACGACGCGCTTCCTTGCCGGCCTCAACGGCGACGACAGCAGTCATGAGGCGTCCTTGCCGCGGCCCTCGCCACGCACCCGGCGCGACACGCGATCAAGCACCGCATTGACCAGTTTCGGCTCGTCTTCTTCGTAAAATGCCTTGGCGATGTCGACATATTCGGAGACGATGACCGCCACCGGCACGTCCTCGCGCTGCATCAGCTCGTAGACGCCGGCGCGCAATATGGCGCGCAGTGTCGAATCGAGCCTCGACAGTGGCCAGTCCTCGGTCAGCGCCTGTCGGATGATCGGATCGATGGTCTTCTGGTGCTCGACGACGCCGGCAAGAATGGCGCGAAACCATTGCGCATCGGCTTCGCGATAGAGCGCGCCGTCGACTTCCTTGCCGAGCCTGAACGCCTCGTATTCAGCGGTGATCTCAAATACGCCGCTGCCGGCGACGTCCATCTGGTAGAGCGCCTGCACGGCGGCCAGACGGGCAGCACCACGCTTGTTGGCGTGACGAACCGCAGGCTGTCCGGGCGCAGCGGGTTCGCTCACGATCGCTCTCCCAACTGCTGCTTGAGCGCAATCATTGTCAGCGCCGCACGCGCCGCAAAGCCGCCCTTGTCGCCTTCCGAACGCCTGGCCCGTGTCCAGGCCTGTTCGTCGTTTTCGGTGGTAAGGATGCCGTTGCCGATGCAGACCGAATCCTGCACGGACAGGTCCATCAGGGCACGGCTGGATTCATTGGCGACGATATCGAAATGATAAGTGTCGCCGCGGATCACCGTGCCGAGGGCGACGAAACCGTCATAGTTCGTCCCGCCTTCGGAGGCACCGTCGAGCGCGAAGGAAATCACCGCCGGGATTTCGAGCGAGCCAGGAACGGTGACGACATCGTATGTCGCGCCCGCTTCGTCGAGCGCGCTGGTCGCGCCTTCGAGCAACGCGTCCGCAAGGTCGTCGTGAAAGCGCGCCTCGATGACAAGAAGGTGGGCCTTCTTCTTCGGACGGATGAACGCTTTGCCGTGTTGGGATGTGCCTGCCATAGATGTCTCCGGGGATCGCCGGTGACTTAGGCCGAAGCCGGTTTGATCGCAAGCGGAAGATTGCCGAACGAACTTTCAAGGCCAACCCGGCGGCGGTCGCATCAGGGAATGGGCTTTATGGACGAGCGCCTCAAAGCCCCTCTTTAGCCGCCTCCACCAGTCGCGCCGCGTAGCGGGCCATGGTGTCGATCTCGAGATTGACGCGGTCGCCGACCTGGCGTTCGCCCCAGGTGGTGACGGTCAGCGAATGGTGGATCAACAGCACGTCGAAGCGGGTGCCTTCGACCTTGTTGACGGTGAGCGACGTGCCGTCGAGTGCGACGGAACCCTTGGGGGCGATGAATTTGGCAAGCTCGCGCGGTGCTTCCAGGGTAAGGCGCACGGCGTCACCCTCTTCCTTGCGGGCCACGATCTCGGCCATGCCGTCGACATGGCCTGACACGATATGGCCGCCAAGCTCGTCGCCGATCTTCAGAGCCCGCTCCAGGTTGATGCGCGTGCCAGATTTCCAGCCCATCGCGGTCGTTAGCCTGAGCGCCTCTTCCCAGGCCTCGACCTCGAACCAGCGTGCATTGGCGCCATCTTCCGGCAATCCCGTTACCGTCAGACAGACGCCGCCGCAGGAAATCGAGGCGCCAATGGCAATGGTCTGCGGATCGTAGGCGGTGTCGATACGCAAACCTACGCCTTCCCTTAGCGGCTTCACGGCAGCGACGGTGCCGACATCGGTGACGATTCCAGTGAACATTAGTTTGGCCCTGTGAACATCAGTTCGGTCCTAGATGTCTCTTATCCATTCCGCATATGTGTCTTCGCCGAAACGCATGTTGCGCAATTTGCGAAATCCCGGCGGGATATTGTTGGCATCGATCGGCGATACTATGCCGCCCTCGCCGATCGCGTCCGGCCCCTGAAACAGCACGATACGATCGACCAGTTGTTCGTCGAGGAACGCCTTGGCCACCCTGGCGCCGCCCTCGACCAGGAGGCTGGCCATGCCGAGCGCCGCCAGATCCTCGAGCAGTTCTGGCAGCGCAATATCGCCTTCATACGTCTCAGTGCCGATGAAGCGAACGCCGGCGCGTTCGAGCGCGGCGCGCCGGTGCGGATCGGCCTCGGCGCAGGCAGCGATATAGAGCGGCACACGGTCGACGCCGGCGACCAGTTTCGAAGTCTCGGGTAGCCTGATCTGACGGTCGAGCACGATGCGCGCCGGCGAACGGCTCTCCAGTCCCGGAAGCCTAACCGTCAGCGCCGGATCGTCCTCCAGTGCCGTGCCGATGCCGATCAATATGCCATCGGCTTCGGCGCGCATCAGATAGACTTCGCGCCGGGCGATGTCGCCGGTGATGGAGACCTGCCCCTCGCCTCTCACGCCGATCTTGTTGTCGCTCGAAAGCGCAAGCTTCAGGATCACTTCCGGACGTTTTTTCAGAGATCGAATCAAATAGCCGGCCATCTGCTCCGCGGCCTCAGCCGCCAGCACTTTTTCCACCACCTCGACGCCAGCCGCATGCAAGATTGCATAGCCCTTGCCGGAAACACGCGGGTCCGGATCGCTGGCAGCGCCAACCACACGCGACACGCCGGCACTGACCAGCGCATTGGCGCAAGGCGGCGTGCGGCCGTGATGGGCGCAAGGCTCCAGCGTTACATAGGCGGTGGCGCCGCGCGCCAGTTCGCCGGCCTCGGCCAGCGCTTCGGTCTCGGCATGCGGCCGGCCGCCGACGGCCGTGACGCCGCTGCCGACGATCATCGGCCCGTCGCCGTCGTCGCGCACGATCAGCGTGCCGACGGAAGGATTGGTCGAGGTCCGGCCGGCATTTTTGCGCGACAGCCTGAGGGCTGCCGCCATATAGCGGCGATCGAGGACCTCTTGCTGCGCCGTGCCGCGCTCGGACCCTGCCATGCTCAGCCGGCGTCCTCTTCGCTCTTCAGCTCTTCGCCCCTGGGCTCGTCAGCTTTGAGCTCGTCGCCCTTGAGCTCACCCAGTACGTCGTGGAAATCCTTGGCCTCGCGGAAATTGCGGTAGACGGAGGCAAAGCGCACATAGGCGACATCGTCGAGCGACTTAAGCGCCTCCATGACCAGTCGGCCGACTTCCCCAGAAGCCACTTCGGTCTCGCCCGAGCTTTCGAGCTGGCGCACAATGCCGGTCACCGCGCGGTCGATGCGCTCGGGATCGACATTGCGCTTGCGTACCGCGATTTCGACCGAGCGCAGCAGCTTGTCGCGGTCGAACGGCACCTTGCGTCCAGACTTCTTCACCACGACGAGGTCGCGCAATTGTACGCGCTCGAAAGTGGTGAAGCGGCCGCCGCAATCCGGGCAGACGCGCCGCCTGCGGATCGCCGCGCCGTCTTCGGCGGGGCGCGAATCCTTCACCTGCGTATCTTCGGACTGGCAGTAGGGACAGCGCATGGAGAGCCTTCGGTTCGCGATTCTCGTGGAGCGAAAGGCTTAGAGGTTTTTGCCACGATGGCAAAGTATGGCCGATGACCGATCGCGCCTCAGAGATAGCGAGGCACGAGGAAAATTGCGAGAGCGGCAATCAGTTGGACGGCAATACGCCAATCAGGGAGCGACGTCGCCGGTCGGGAAGCCGCAGGACGTGCCGAGATAGCGATAGGCCTTGGTGAAGCCGTCCATCGATATGGTCGCGACCGGCTTGTCGGCCAAGCTGACATCGAGGGCGCTGGTACGGCGCATGGCACGCAGTATGGCAAGCGTGGTCTCGGGCTTGTTGTTCATCATCCACTGTCCGTCGGCGATAAGATGAAAACCAGCCTTGATCTTGTCGTTGACGTCGCGGAACACGGCCGGGATGTTGTCACCCTTGGGCAAGTCACTGTTTTTCACGGCGATGATGAGGCTCGGATAGCCCTCGGGCGGCAGCACGTCGCCATTCGAGATGGCCAGCGTAAGGGTGCCGCTGGTCCCGTTAGCGTCGAAAAAGACCGTCGAGGCGGCACAGGTCTTGCGCACATCCTCACCGGTGTTGACCTCGTCCACCGTGGTGGACCACCTGCCGAAGGTCTCTGTCTTGGGTGCTGCTGGCGTCGGCTCGGTCTGCGCCAAGGCGGCGTCGGACTGCTGCGAGATGGCTAAGGTGAGCAAGGCGCCAACGCTGGCGAAACGGAAAATTCGCATCATCATCAAGCCTCTCCGAGATGCCGCCGTGCCCAGTTGATCGGCGCCGTCACAGTTGGGGAACGACGCCCTGCGTCAGCCAAGATAGGGGTAAAGCGGAAAACGATCCGTCAATGCCGCCACCTTGGTCTTCACGGCTGCCTCGACGGCCGCATTGCCCTCGTCGGAATTGGCGACTTTCAGTCCATCCAGCACTTCGGCGATCAGCTTGCCGATCTCGCGGAACTCGGCCTGGCCGAAGCCGCGCGTGGTGCCGGCCGGCGTGCCGAGCCGAACGCCGGAGGTGACGAAAGGCTTTTCCGGGTCGAAGGGGATGCCGTTCTTGTTGCAGGTGATGTTGGCGCGGCCAAGGGCAGCCTCGGCGCGCTTGCCGGTGGCGTTCTTGGGGCGCAGGTCGACCAGCATCAGATGGTTGTCGGTGCCGCCGGAGACGATGTCGAGACCGGTCTCCTGCAGACTGGAGGCCAGCGCCTTGGCATTGGCGACGACGCTCTCGGCATAGATCTTGAAGCTCGGCTTCAGCGCCTCGCCCAGAGCCACCGCCTTGGCGGCGATGACATGCATCAGCGGTCCACCCTGCAGGCCGGGGAAGACGGCCGAATTCATCTTTTTGGCAATATCCTCGTCGTTGCAAAGGATCATGCCGCCGCGCGGGCCGCGCAGCGATTTGTGCGTCGTGGTGGTGACCACGTGGGCATGCGGCAGCGGCGAAGGATGCATGCCGCCGGCGACCAGGCCGGCGATGTGGGCCATATCGACCATCAGATAGGCACCGATCGAATCGGCGATCTCGCGAAAACGCTTCCAGTCCCAGACGCGTGAATAGGCGGTGCCGCCAGCCAGGATCAGCTTTGGCCTGGTCTCATGGGCGGTCTTCTCGATCGCGTCCATGTCGAGCAGATGATCTTCCCTGCGCACGCCATAGGAGACAACCTTGAACCATTTGCCGCTCATATTGACCGGCGAGCCATGCGTCAGGTGCCCGCCGGAATTGAGGTCGAGGCCCATGAAGGTGTCGCCGGGCTGCAGCAGCGCCAGGAACACCGCCTGGTTCATCTGGCTGCCGGAATTCGGCTGGACGTTGGCGAAGTTGCAGCCGAACAGCTTTTTCGCGCGTTCGATGGCCAGTTCCTCGGCGACATCGACGAATTGGCAGCCGCCATAGTAGCGCTTGCCCGGATAGCCCTCGGCATATTTGTTGGTCATGATCGACCCTTGCGCCTCGAGCACGGCGCGCGAGACGATGTTTTCCGAGGCAATCAGCTCGATCTCGTGGCGCTGGCGGCCGAGTTCGTTGCGGATCGCGCCGAAAATCTCGGGGTCGGCATCGGCAAGCGTGGTTTCGAAGAAGGATTCGAATTTGTTCGACACTGCCGCTGCTGTTGCCATGGGCTGAAATCCTCAAGGTTCGGGGTCTGTCGCGCCATTAACACAGTTGCTTTCGGCCCGCCACGTTTGCAGCGCGAAATTTGCTGGCCGGATTGCGGCAGCCCCCCTGAAAGCACATTATTTCTTCGCCTGCCGGCCGGCAGCAGGGCTTCGCGTGATCTCCTGAACAGCCCCGCATGGTTTGCATATGATCCGTGGCGAAAACCGATTTTCGGAATCATGCGCAAAGCTCAGGGAACGACGGCGACAATAAAAAGGCCGCCCTTCCGGCGGCCTTTTTGCAAATGAACTCAGCTGCTTAGAGCGCGGATGTGATCTGCAGCTCGTTGGCCCCGTCGAGGCCGTAAATGTCGTCGCGGAACTGCACCACGCCCGGCCCCGTCGACCAGGCCGAGATGTAGAGGAAATAGACCGCCACCGGATTGGTGACCTGCACCGGGACGTTTTCGCCGCTCTTGATGGCCGCCTCGAAATGCTGGCGATTCCAGCCCGGCGTGTCGCGCAGGATCCAGGTGACGAGATCGCGCACATTCTGGACGCGCACGCAGCCCGAGGAATCGAAGCGCATCATCTTGCCAAACAGGCTCTGCTGCGGCGTGTCGTGCATGTAGACGCCGTCCGGGCTGGGGAAATTGATCTTGACCGAGGCCATCGCGTTGCCAGCACCCGGATCCTGGCGGAAGCGGTACTTCTCGGCGTCGTCGGTCGACCAGTCGACGGTCAGCGGATCAACCTCGCTGCCATCCGGCGCGAACAGACGGATGTGGCTGTCCTTGAGATAGTTGGGGTCCTTCCGCATCAGCGGAATGATGTCCTTGCGCACGATTGAGACCGGCGCGTTCCAGTAGGGATTGACGATGATCTCGTTGATCTTGGAATTGACGATCGGCGTCTGGCGGTCGATCTTGCCGACGATCGCGGTATGGCGCAGCACGACGCGATCGTTCTCGACCGCCTCGATCTGGGCGCCTGGAATGTCAACCAGCACGTAACGGTTGCCAAGCGTGCCGGCGCGCTCGCGCAGCCGCTGCAGATTGGTCTGCAACTGGCCGAGACGAATTGGCGCCGAAACATTCATCGCCGCATAAGAATATTGGCCCAGCGTCCCGTCGGCGGGCAGGCCATGGCGCGCCTGAAAGCGCTTGACCGCGGAGTCGACATAGGAATCGAAGGCTGTCGAAATGCCGGCGCTCTGCGCCAGATCGCCCGCAATCATCAGGCGTTTGCGCAGCGGGACCACGTCGGGATCATCGACGCCGAGCTGCAATTTCTTGGTGTCGGGAACCGGCTCCCAGCCGCCCTGGGCGACGATGTTCTGGTATTGCGCGACCGCCTGTTCGGTAAACGAAACGGTCTGCAGGCTGAAGATCGGCAGCGTCGAGGCCACCTTGCCGCCCTGGCTGGGGCGCGCGTCGAACTGGTCGTCCCAATTGCCGCGGGCCGAGGATTTCAGGATATCCCCGATCACATCCTGCGCACTGGCTCGGCCGGCGACCATAGCGGCTGCGAGCGCGGAGGCCCCTGAAAGGAAGAAACGGCGGCTGGTTCTCATGGACGTTCCAGACATTCTTGCTACAATTCCACTCACCGGGCGGTCTCGCCCGCACTCTAGGGTTGGCTTCTTAACAATTAGCCAACCATGGTCCGCATCACTTCGGTGTAAAAACACATGGGAAGTGACTTGGGCACAGGACAAATGCACGGCTTTGGCCCCAGCATCACCCGCATCTTCGGTTCCATTGGAATATGGCGGCAACGTGGCTGTTGCTCGAATTTGGATCGGCAGGCCTGACGAAACGGAAAGACCGGTGCTTTTCGGCACCGGCCTTTGGTCTGCTCCGCGGCAGCGCTTCCGTGGTCCAGCTTCAGATCTTGCTGCGGCGGATGCGACTACATCCGATAGGCAATCGTATCGTTCCAGAACCGATCCAACCGCTGCAGGGCGCGGTTCATCTGCTTGAACTCTTCGGTGTTGATACCGCCGACCTGCTCGATCGAGCCGACATGGCGCTCGTAAAGGCCGGCGACGACTTCCGCCACCTCATTGCCCTTCGGTGTCAGCGAAACCCGCACGGAACGGCGGTCGATGCGCGAGCGCTGGTGGTTGATGAAGCCGAGATCGACCAGCTTCTTCAGATTGTAGGAGACATTCGAGCCGAGATAATAGCCGCGCGAGCGCAGTTCGCCGGCGGTCAGCTCCGAATTGCCAATGTTGAACAGGAGCAGCGCCTGGATGGCGTTGATGTCGGAGCGGCCGTTGCGGTCGAATTCGTCCTTGATCACATCAAGCAGACGGCGATGCAGCCGCTCGACCAGCTGCAGCGATTCCATGTACAGCGAACGGATCGCCTCGCGGCGGTCATCGGATACGTTGGCGGTCTTCGCCGCCGGACGCGAATTGATCATTGTCTTTGCCTCTCGTTTGTCGCCCGGTGATTTTTTGTTCTTCACCTTGATCGCGACACTATCGAATACTCATAAAATTCGACTTAAACGCCAAGGCTAACAAGAGCTTACCGGTAAAGGGTTTCGAAAGAGGCTTAACGGACGGTCACCCGAGCAAGGATAATTAACCTAAAGATTTAGCCAACGATCCTGGCCGGAATTGCTATCGCCGGGCTTGCCGTTTCTGGATCCAGATCACCACGCGGAACACGATGTAGAGCAGCGCCACCGCAAGGTGCGAGGCGACGATCAGCAGCCGGTGGCCGAACAGCTCGGGGAAGCCGGCATACATGACGCTCTCGGTCACCGCGCAGATGAACCAGATCACCGGCCCCCAGGACGCCAGCATCCAGAGGCCGGCGGCAGCGAATGGAAAAAACACCGCCAGCACCACCGCCGCCACCTGCCAGTGCACCGGCATCAGGTCGAAGCGCCACAACGGGCCGGGGTAAAAGCCGATCAGCCGGATCCAGTACAAGATGCCGAACAGCAGGCAGTAGCCGGCGATGACGCGCTGGAACCAGGCGAAGATGACCTCGACCGTCGAGGGCTGCAGCACCACGCGTCTCGAGGCGACCTCGCTCACAGCTTCAGTTCCCGTTCGCCGAGCGGTGCGAAATAGGCGTCGACGTCGGCGGCGCTGACGTCATCGATGCCTGCCGGCCGCCATTGCGGCGTCGAGCCCTTGTCGATGATGGCGGCGCGGATACCTTCATAGAAGTCGTGCCCGGCAAGCATGCGGTTGAGGATACGGAACTCCATTTTCATGCACTCGTCCATCGACAACGTCTGCCCGGCGCTGATCTGGCGCCAGGCGACATGCAGGCTGGTCGGTGAACGGGTGCGGATGGTGGCCAGCGTCTTTGCCGCGAACTCGTCGGCAGTGGCTGCCCGCTCCAGACTGGCGACGATATCGGCCAGCGACGGCTGCGCGAAATGCCGGGCGATGGCCTCCAGTGTCGGCCTGTCGGTCTCGCGCCTGGCCGGGATGAAGCAACCGCGCAGCACTGATTCCGGGTCGCCGCTTTCCGCCAGACGGTCGAGAAAGCCGGCCTGGTCCTCCGCCTTGATCGTATGGGTGGCGAGGCCCGACCACAAAGCATTGCCATAGCGGATGCGGTTGCCGGTCAGCGCCAGATACATGCCGAAGCTGCCGCCGAGATCCGGCAACAGATGGCTGGCGCCGACATCCGGGAAAAAGCCGATGCCGACTTCGGGCATGGCAAACTGGGCGTTCTCGGTCAGCACCCGCTGCGAGCCATGGAAGGAGATGCCGACGCCGCCGCCCATGACGATGCCGTCGATCAGCGCGACATAGGGTTTCTTGAAACGGGCGATGCGGGCGTTCAGCCGGTATTCGTCGGCGAAGAACTCGACCGGCGGCTTTCCTGCCCGGCCGGCCTCGTAGATGTGGAGGATGTCGCCGCCTGCGGAAAACGCCCTGCCTTCGGCCTTGACGACGACAACATCGACGCCGTCGTCGCGTTCCCAACTGCGCAGCGCCTTATCCAGCGCCTTGACCATGCGGTGGGTTACGGCATTGAGCGCCTGCGGCCGCGTCAGCGTGACGATGCCGGCCCTGCCCAATCTTTCGAAGCGAATCTCGTCGCCTCCGCCAAAATCCATCGCCAGAGACTCCCTCCCCCGCGCCCCGCCGGGAGTGAAGTGCTAAAGCGTGGCGCATGGCCGCGTCAATGGCGGGCGGCCAATCCCGCTGCTTGGCCGTTGGCAGCAGCCGGTGCTAAAGCTGGTTCTTTGAACCGGAGGTTGAACCCTTGTCTTGGTTGCCGCGCCTTGCTGTTGCGGTGGTCGGCCTGATCGGCGCGATCACTTCTCCCGTGTCGGCCGCAACCGTCGACGAGCTCTACCGATCGCAGACCATCGTCACCGGCCAGGGCGAAGAGAACCGCCAGATCGGCTTCAAGGCCTGCCTCGATGCGGTGCTGGTTCGCGTCTCCGGCGATCAGCGGCTGCCGAAAAGACCTGATATGGCGGCGTTGCGCGACAAGGCCGGGAGCTTCGTTGCCGAATTCCGCTATCATGATCGTCTCGAAGGCATTCCGGTCCATGACGAACAGGGCACCCACGACCGACCGCACGATCTCACCTGCCTTTATAAGCCCGAAGTCATAGATCCCGTGCTTGCCGGGCTTGGCAGCAAACCATGGCTTGGCGAGCGGCCACGCTTGGCAATTTTCCTCAGCGCGGAGCAAGGCGCGAGACATTTCGCGCTGACCGCGGACGATCAGCGCGGAGCGGCGATGCGCGAATCCTTTGCCAATGCCACCGGTCCACTGGTCATGCGGATTGTATTTCCGGCAGCGTCGCTGCTCTCCGCCTCAAAGCTGGACGACCGAAGCCTCAGCCATGCCGACATGGCGACATTGGACCAGCTTGCCCGAAAAGCCGGTGCCGATCAGGCGCTCGCCGGCAGCATCGTCTGGAGCGACAAGGAACTGGGCTGGATCGCCGATTGGCGGCTTGCCATGAAGGGCAAGAGCTACAAATGGCAAGTGCGCGGCGTCAGCTTCGACGAGGCATTCCGCGTCGCCATGCGGGGCGCGGCGCAGGTGTTGTCCGGCAACGGCGCGCCAGAGTAAGGTTTTGAACCAGCACTGGCACAATCGTGTCGCATTGGTCAGCGGGGAAGGCTCGTGGTAAAAGCCGCCGATCCGGAGTTTTTGCGATGAACAAATTCACCCCTGCAAAGCCTGCCGGCGCGCGCAGCGTCGACGAGATCACCGGCAGCCGGCGGCTGCGGCGCATGCGCAAGGCCGATTGGTCGCGCCGCCTTGTCCAGGAGAACCGGCTCTCGGTCGACGATCTGATCTGGCCGATCTTCGTCGTCGACGGCAGACAAGTGCGCGAACCGATCGCCGCCATGCCCGGCGTGTTCCGCCTGTCGCTCGACCTCGTTGTCAAGGAGGCTGAGCGCGCGGCTAAGCTTGGCATTCCGGCGATCGCCACTTTCCCCAATGTGGAGCTCGGCCTGCGCGATCAGACCGGTTCGCACATCCTCGATCCGGAAAACATCATCAACCGTGCCACCCGCGCCATCAAGCACGCAGTCCCGGAGATCGGCATCATCACCGACGCCGCGCTTGACCCGTTCACCTCGCATGGCCATGACGGCATCTTGCGCGAGGGCATTATCGTCAATGATGAAACGGTAGAGCAGGTGACGGCGGCGGCCGTCATTCAGGCGGCGGCGGGGGCCGACATCATTGCCCCGTCGGACATGATGGACGGTCGGATCGGTGCCATCCGCGATGCGCTCGACGCCAATGGGTTTCAGGATGTAGCGATCATGTCCTATGCGACCAAGTTCGCATCCGCTTTTTACGGCCCCTATCGTGAGGCGGTCGGCACCGCCGGCCTGCTCAAGGGCGACAAGAAGACCTATTACATCGACCACGCCAATTCCGACGAAGCGGTGCGCGAGGCCGAGCAGGATCTCGCCGAGGGCGCCGACATGCTGATGGTCAAGCCCGGCCTGCCCTATCTCGACATCATCCGGCGGCTGAAGGACGAGTTGCAGATGCCGACCTTCGCCTATCAGGTCTCGGGCGAATATTCGATGATCAAGGCCGCCGCCGCCAATGGCTGGATCGACGGCGAAAAGGCGATGCTGGAATCGCTGCTCGCCTTCAAGCGCGCCGGCTGCGACGGCATCCTGACCTATTTCGCGCCGGAAGTGGCTGAAATGCTGAAGGGGTAGCAGACGTTGTTGTGGGGGCTGGGCAAGCATTTCAAAACGGTGTTTGGCCCTAAACCACGCGGCGACACGGATACGCTTGGGTATCACGCGTACGTCACGCTTTATGACTGGACTGTGCCGAGTTCCAAGCTGTCCAGCGCTATTGGTCGAATTTCGGACAAGCAAAAATCCGCGCTCGACGCCGCATGGATCGAGCTGGAAAGCGGTCTCGCCGGGTGGAAGACGAACAACCATATCCTGGCGGCGGATATAGCGGCAGAGGTCCGAAACAGCCTCTCGGAATCAGACCTCGATGACATGGTCGTTTCTATCCTCTTCGATCAATCCGGCTCGATGCGCGGCCAGAAAATTCTGTACGCGGCTGCATCCGCCGACATTGTTCAGGAATTCCTGCGCACGCTCGGCCCCAAGGTCGAACTCCTGGGCTTCACAACGCGCAATTGGCGCGGCGGAGAATCAAGACGCATCTGGAATGAAGATGGCCGGCCCGCCAATCCGGGAAGACTGAACGACCTGCTTCATATCATCTACAGGGAGGCTGGCGACAAGCGCCAGAGCAGTATAGGCCATGCCCTCAAGCCGATGCTGCGACCCGACCTGCCCAAAGAGAATGTCGATGGCGAAGCCATCGAGTGGGCGGCCGGGCGGCTGCTGGAACGTCCTGAATCCCGTAAAATACTGCTTGTCGTGTCTGACGGCGCGCCGGTCGACGATGCCACACTTTTAGCAAACGGCCCGCGCTATCTCGACGATCATCTCATTCATGTGGTTCGGCAGCTCGAGACAACCGGCAGAGTTGATTTGCTGGCGGTTGGGTTAGGCTTTGATGCAAGCCGCTACTATCGTGTCTCAGCCAATTGCGAGGCTCCCGATCAACTTGCCAGAACCATGCTGACGTTGTTGAAACGTGAGCTTGTCGCCGGGCCGAGAGCGAGTAGCGGCGACCGTGGCTGACGAGAGGCTGGTTTCGTCCCGGCGGCTGTCGTCCCACGATGCTATCCATCGTCAACTCACAGAGGCGGCCGTAAATACCGCTTGCAATTTGCAATCAGATAAGCTACCCAATAACCGATTGCAAAATGCAACTAGTTATGGAGGCTCTCATGTCCAAACTTCGCGTCAAGGCTTTCACCCTGTCGATCGACGGCTTCGGCGCCGGTCCCGACCAAGACCTGAAGAATCCGCTGGGTATTGGCGGGGAGGCCCTGCACGAATGGATGTTCGGCACCCGCACCTTCCGCAAGATGGTCCTCGGCAAGGATGGCGGGACCACGGACACGGACGAGGCGTTCGCGGCGCGCAGCTTCGAAAATGTCGGCGCATGGATCCTGGGCCGCAACATGTTCGGGCCGATCCGCGGCGAATGGCCGGATGACAGCTGGAAAGGCTGGTGGGGTGACAACCCACCCTACCACGTGCCGGTCTTCGTGCTGACGCACCATGCGCGTGAGCCCATCGTCATGGAAGGTGGCACGACTTTCCATTTCGTCACCGACGGCATCCATTCGGCGCTGGAGAAGGCGAAAGCAGTGGCTGACGGCAAGGATGTACGGCTCGGCGGCGGCGTCGCCACGATCCGGCAATATCTCCAGGAAAAGCTCATCGACGAAATGCATCTGGCGATCTCACCGGTCCTGCTAGGCGCCGGCGAGAGCCTTTTTGCCGGCATCGACATGCCCAAGCTCGGCTATCGCTGCAGCGAGCAGGTCGCGACGCCGAAGGCCACGCACGTCATCATCGAGCGCGATTAGGAAGTAGCGTGGGCGTTTTTGTCTGCGCTATTGGCGAAACCTTTGGTGCAGGCCCCTTTCTCCCCGTCACTATACGGGGAGAAATGCCCGGCAGGGCAATGAGGGGCGGCGCAAGCGATCAAAGATTACGCTGCCGGACAATACCCCCGAGGGCAATATGACGTCAGAATAAGTTTAGTCCACGAAGTGATTTGAGCGGGTTCAATTGTCGAGGTTGGCGCCGCCCCTCATCCGCCTGCCGGCACCTTCTCCCCGTATGGTGACGGGGAGAAGGGAGCCCTGCCTCAGTACTTCTCCGGCACATACAGTTCGCGCGGCAGTACCTGGCGCTCGTATTCGGGATTGAAGACGCGCTCCGGCAGTGTGATCTCCTCGTGCGGCACCTCCTCATAGGGCATTTGCTTGAGGAGATGGTCAATGCAGTTCAGCCGTGCCCGCTTCTTGTCGTTGCCCTCGACGATGAACCACGGGGCTTCCGGGATATTGGTGCGGGCGAAGGTCTCTTCCTTGGCCTTGGTGTACTGCTCCCAGCGCACGCGCGACTGGAGGTCCATCGGTGATAGTTTCCATTGCTTCATCGGGTCATGGATGCGCATCAAAAAGCGCATCTGCTGCTCCTCGTCGGTGATCGAAAACCAGTATTTGACAAGCGTAATGCCTGAGCGGACCAGCATGCGTTCGAAATCCGGAACGTCGCGGAAGAACTCCTCGACCTGATCCGGCTGGGCAAAGCCCATTACCCGCTCGACGCCCGAGCGGTTGTACCAGGAGCGGTCGAACAGCACGATCTCGCCGCCGGCCGGCAGATGCGGAACGTAGCGCTGGAAATACCATTGCGACTTCTCGCGCTCGGTCGGCGCCGGAAGTGCTGCGACGCGGCAGATGCGCGGATTAAGCCTCTGGGTGATGCGCTTGATAACACCACCCTTGCCCGCCGAGTCGCGGCCCTCGAAGACCACGACGAGCTTCTTCTTGTGATAGGCGACCCAGGATTGTAGCTTGATCAATTCGGATTGCAGCGTGATGAGATCGCGAAAATACTGCAGGCGGTCGATCGATGGCGGATGCGCATTCTTGTAGATCTTGGCGATCTCCATCGACAGCGCCGGCTCCGAGATTTCCAGCTCATAGTCTTCATCGAGCGTGTCGGCGAGTTCCGCTTCCAGCCAGTCCCTGGCCGGGGAATTCTGTTTTATCTCGGTCATTTGCGCTGCTCCGCTTACAGGCCTTGCCGGCCGCTGTCAGGCGCTCTGCCGCCCGGCCCGGCGGCCGGAAATCGAAGCGCTGGACCGATGTTAGTATAGGCCGGCAATGACGGTTTTATTGCAGCCACTACTGCGCTGGCTGTGCGTTCAATCCGGAAGATGTGATCGAGCTTGCCATGCGGAACGGGCGACAAGCGGAACGAATTATCCTACAAATACCCGGTTCATTGAGGGCTGTCGTTTGCAACGCCCTTTCCCGATAAATCGTGAGGATACGACATGGAATACCGCACTCTCGGCCGTTCCGGGCTGAAGGTTTCGACGCTGACCATGGGCACCATGACGTTCGGCGGCGGCGGCGCGTTTTCGGCGGTCGGCAAGACCGACCTCGACGAGGCGCGCCGGATGATCGACCTTTGCATCGATGCCGGCGTCAATGTCATCGACACCGCCAACGTCTATTCGAACGGGGTGTCGGAAGAGATCATCGGCGAGGCGCTCGGAGGCAAGCGCAAGGGCGACGTGCTGATCGCGTCCAAGGCGCGCATGCGGATCGGCAAGGGCCCCAACGATGAAGGCTTGTCGCGCTACCATCTGATCCGCGAATGCGAGGGGAGCCTGAAGCGCCTCAGGACCGATGTCATCGACATCTATTTCCTGCACGAGTGGGATGGCCTGACACCGCTTGAGGAAACCATCGCCGCGCTCGACACGCTGGTCGCGCAGGGCAAGGTCCGTTATGTCGGCTGCTCCAATTATTCCGGCTGGCAAGTTATGAAGGGGCTGGGGATCAGCGACCGTCATCACCAGCCGCGCTTCGTCACCCAGCAGATCCATTACACGCTGGAAGCGCGCGAGGCCGAGTATGAATTGTTGCCGATCTCGGTCGACCAGGGGCTCGGCGTGCTGGTCTGGAGCCCGCTTGCCGGCGGGTTGCTGTCCGGCAAATACCACCGTGACCAGCCGACCGCCCGCCAGCTCAGCGGCTGGTCGGAACCGCCGATCCGCGACGAGGACCGGCTGTGGCGGATCGTCGACGCGCTGATCGATATCGGCAATAACCACGGCGTGTCGGCGGCGCAGGTGGCGCTTGCCTGGCTGCTCGGCCGGCCCGCTGTCAGTTCGCTGGTGATCGGCGGACGAACCGAAGCGCATTTCAAAGACAATATCGCCGCTGCAAGCCTTGTGCTTGCCGATGAGGAGCGCACACGGCTCGACGTGGTCAGCAGGCCGCCCGTGCTCTATCCCTACTGGCACCAGCAATTCACGGCAAAGGACCGGTTCGGGCCGGCCGATCTCGTCCTCGACCGGGACGGCGCCTGAAAAGTCGGGCTCTCCGGACAGCGCCGAGATATGGAGCCGATCGTGCCTTGCGGTGTTGTGTTTGCGGTCCAATGCTCCTAGGCAAAGGCCAAGCACAATGAAAGGAAACGATATGGCACGAGCACCGAACTACGGTCAGGAACGCAAGGAACGCGACCGGCAGAAGGCTGCCAAGAAGGCGGAAAAGCAGGCTGCCAAGGTCGCGGCCAAGGAGCGCTCGAAGCCCGAGGGCGAAAGCGAGCCCCAGACCAACACCGAAACGGCCGAGTGATGATATCAGGCCTGTCAGGTGGCCCGGGTCTCGGTCAAGTCCCCGCTATGCCTCAGGCCGGCGCCTTGTCGCTGACGAAGACGTTCACTTCACGGGCGGCGGCAATGAAGGCCCGTCTTGCGTTCATGGCCGGCTTGTCGCCGGCCAGCGCATCATGACAGGCCTGCAGCGCTTCGCGGTGCTTGGGGCTGCGCTTGCCGGGCCAATTGTTGAGGAGGTAGTCGGAAGCCTCGCGGGCTGTACGCAAGAGCTGGTTGCTTCCCGCCGCGCCCTTGACGGTCACGGGTGTGTCAAATCGGTTGTTTTCCATCGCCGCTCTTACGCCATCGGCATTTGCGAAGCGAGACCGAAAGTAGCTTTCTTCGCTCATCTGCCTTTTTCGTGATCAATGGCCGCCGATCCGCACTCAAGCGACGACGGCAAATCCCCTGGCGCGCAGGCCGCGCCGGTCGTTGCGCAGCGACGTCACCAGCCGGTCGCGGCTGCCGACGATATGGGCTGAAACCAGGCGGGCGGCCCCATCGGCGTCGCCGGCCCGCACCGCCGACAGAATGGCATGGTGTTCGGCCCAGGCGCGGCTGAGCGCTGCCTCGTCGCGAACCTCGAGCCAGCGGGCGCGCGACAGGCGCGTCATCGCGTCGCGAACCGCTCTGAACAGGAACTCGTTGCCTGACAGGCGTGCCAACTCGATATGAAAATCCATGCCGACGCGATGCCATTCCTCGCGCGGGGTTTGGTCGTCGCAGGAATCGAGCATCGCCTCGATGATTTCGACGGCGCTCCTGTCCTGCAAGGCACAAGTCAGCCTGAGCGCCGCGACCTCGACCGCCTCGCGATAGACGGCGATCTGCTCGAGTTCGGCGAGATTGATAGGCGAGACCGTCCAGCCGCGGCCGTCGCGGCAAATCAGGCCTTCGGTCTCGAGCCGCAGCAAGGCCGCCCTGACCGGCGTGCGCGAGGCACCGAAGCGGCTTTCGATCCAGCGCTCTGTCAGCCGCTCGCCGGGACCGATCTCGAGCCCGAGGATCATTTCGCGAAGCTGCTTTTCGACGTTCTGCATCTGCGACATTGGCGTTCCGTTCAGGTCATTTGTTCCGGCAATCGGGTCACTGGCCAGCGTTGGCCGATCACGCCGGCCTTTGTCGATCATGTTGGAGAGGCCCGCATTGACAGCGACGAGGCTTGCGTTCATGACAGATACCAGCTTGGTATCCCAAAATGGTATCCGCAGCAAGTTTTCATGCAAGCTGGCCGGACAGGACAGGACATGCCGCAAGACGCCACCCTCGCCACGCAAGGCACGCATAACGTCCACTGGCGTCGCAATCTCGCCGTGTGTTTGGCCGGCTCGTTCAGCACGCTCGCAGCGATGACGCTGCTGTTGCCCTTCCTGCCGCTCTACGTCGAGCAGTTGGGCGCCGAGGGCCATGCGGCGATCGTGCAGTGGTCGGGCATCGCCTACGGCGCCACCTTCCTTGCTGCCGCGCTGGTGGCACCCCTATGGGGCCGGCTAGGCGACCGCTACGGCCGCAAACTGATGCTGGTGCGCGCCAGTTTCGGCATGGCGCTGTGCATGTCGCTGACCGGCATGGTGCAGACTGTCTGGCAATTGGTGTTCTTGCGCCTGCTGATCGGCTTTGCCGGCGGCTATTCTTCGGGCTCGACCATCCTGGTTGCCATGCAGACGCCGAAGGATCGCTCGGGCTGGGCGCTGGGCGTGCTGTCGGCCGGAATCACGGCCGGTGCCCTGGTCGGTCCGCTGCTCGGCGGCGCGCTGCCGCCGCTGATTGGCATCCGGGCCACATTCCTGCTCGCCGGCGGCGTCATTTTCCTGGCCTTTCTGGCAACCACCTTGCTGATCAAGGAGGCCCCTCGCCCGGTTGCCGCCAAGGCCGCGTCAGAAGAAAAGGCGAAAGGCGGCTGGTCGCAGATTCCCGACAAGCGCCCCGTCGTCGCCATGCTGGCGACAGGCATGCTGTTGAGTTTCGCCACCATGTCGATCGAGCCGATCATCACCGTCTATGTCCAACAGCTCATCGAAGATCAGAGCCAGGTCACGCTTGTCTCCGGCATCGTCATGTCGGCGGCAGCGCTCGGCGCCATCCTGTCGGCGTCGCGGCTCGGCAAGCTCGCCGACCGTATCGGCCACTGGAACGTCATCGTTGCCTCACTCGCAGTCTCGGCGCTGCTCTTGATTCCGCAGGCCTTCGCCACGCAAGGCTGGCAGCTCGTCGGCCTGCGTTTCCTGATGGGCCTGGCGCTTGGCGGTCTTTTGCCCTGCATCACCAGCGTCATCCGCCACAATGTGCCCGACGGCGTCGGCGGCAATGTGCTGGGCTTGTCGATCTCGGCGCAATATGTCGGGCAGGTCGCCGGGCCGTTGCTCGGCGGCTTCGCCGGTGGCCATTTCGGTATGCGCTCGGTGTTTCTCGGCACATCCGTTCTGATGGCGGGCGGAGCGGCCTATAACTGGCTGGTCCAGTCGCGCCGCGAACGCGACATGCTGGCGGAAGCCGGCAAATCCTGACACGGTTCGCGGCACTATCTCAGGCGGTCGCCAGGAATCATGGAGGCGTGGAAATGAGCACGGATGAACACGCGGCAGGCGGCCGCATTCTGGTTCTTGCCGGCGGCCTATGCGGCGCAACCGGCGTGGCGCTTTCGGCGGCGGCGGCGCATCTCGGCGGCGCTTTCGTCGGTACGGCCGCGTCCTTCCTGCTCATGCATGCGCCGGTCTTCCTTGTCGTCGGGCTGCTCGGTGGAAATAGCATCCTGCGAACCGGAAGCCTCATCCTTCTCTTCGGGCTTCTGCTGTTCTCGGGAGATCTTCTGGCCCGCGACTTCCTTGGCTCGCGGCTGTTCCCGATGTCGGCGCCGATCGGCGGCACGTTGCTCATCGGCGGCTGGCTGGTGATGGCCGCCTCGGCGCTGGTGCGCCCGCGCCCTTGACGCGGCAGCCAGGTTCGCCAGTTCTGTCAGTCGCGCGGACGCTCGGGCCGGACTTGGCCGTCGCGCTTGGTCGTCTTGACCACACGCCGTCGCTCCGGCCGTTCGGTGGCCGGCGAGATGCCCCAATAATTCAGTCGCGCGGACGCTCGGGCCGGACTTGGCCGTCGCGCTTGGTCGTCTTGACCACACGCCGTCGCTCCGGCCGTTCGGTGGCC